>CAZOIM010000024.1:0-26819 GCA_964579855.1 uncultured Ignavibacteriaceae bacterium
CTTTCATTAACGCTGAAAAACTGAGTTGGGTCTTGTCTGCGGTTTCAGTGACTTCTTCGTGAGAGAGTTTCGTTGGGGAGAGTCCGGTTGCCATATTTGATATGAGAGAGATGCCTGCGACCTTCATCCCCAAACTGGTCGCTTTTATTATCTCCGGCACAGTAGACATACCGACTGCGTCCACTCCCATTGTTCTCAGCATCCTGATTTCGGCCGCCGTTTCATATGACGGGCCATGGAGCCAGCAATACGTGCCTTCCTGTAAACCAATTTTCAAATCGAGCGCAGATTGGCGAATCATTTCCTGAAGTTGAGGATCGAACTCCGCGGAAATATGCTTTGACTTTCGAAATTCAGATTGGGTTAGTGGATATTTCCTGGCAAGATTTAGCGTGTCTTTGATAAGCATGAGCTGTCCCGCCTGAAAATTGGCGTTAATTCCCCCTGCCGCGTTCGTGACAATCAGCTTTCTTGCACCAAGTTTGTGAGCCAGTTCGATCGAGAACACCACGCGGTCAATCTGACCGGTCTCGTAGTAGTGAACTCGCCCTTGAAAGAGGAGAAGGGGAAGGGAGTTCTTTCCAGATTCTTGAATTGTCCCGAAGAGAATTTTTCCAGCGTGTCCTTGAACGGAACTTATGGGGAAATAGGGGATCTCCGTCGAGTCAATAGAGTACTGAATCGACACGTTGGTGGCAAAGCTGCCAAGCCCGGATCCCAGGACGAGTGCCAATGCTGGACGAAAGTTCGTAATCTGTCTGACGTAGCGGAAAGCCTCGTCCAACTGGCTCTTCATCGACATGGGTTGTGCTGAATCTCGATCAAACGGCATGAGCAAGAGGTGAATTAGTCTTCAGGCGGCATGTGGCACTTCCTGCAACGAGCTTCATAGATGTCCTTCGCACCGACGACAACGCGTTCATTTTGCGCCGTCTTCCTTTGAGTTTTGTCCGCTGGATTTCCACAGACCATGCAAATCGCCAGTGTTTTGGTGATATATTCGGCAATAGCCAGGAGTTGAGGTATGGGTTCGAATGGCTTTCCGCGATAATCTTGGTCCAAGCCTGCTACAATTACCCTCTTCCCCTGATTTGCCAGCGTTTCGCACACTTCTACCAGGTTTGCCTTGAAGAACTGC
Organism: uncultured Ignavibacteriaceae bacterium; assembly: GCA_964579855.1. Classification (GTDB taxonomy): domain Bacteria; phylum Bacteroidota; class Ignavibacteria; order UBA10030; family UBA10030; genus JADGQA01. The sequence continues at coordinate 1,139 of CAZOIM010000024.1, forward strand.
CCCTCATCAATTCCGACAACCTGCGCATCGCCTGCCGCCTTTAGGATTTCTGCAGCGTCATCCACCACCTGAGATACAAGAGATTGCTCACTGTGCGAGACGATGTGCTCCGCACTATAACGATTGTCAATCCTTGGCTTAAACACTGCCACTTTCTGTTTAGCAATTTGAGCCCTTCTGAGTCTGCGGATAAGTTCTTCAGTTTTACCGCTAAACATACAACCGCACACAACTTCGATCCATCCAACGTTTCTGGGAACGTTATGAAGCTCTGAAGTATCCATGATTAGTTCTCTTTTGATCGTCGAATTGGGTTTAGGTTCTTAGAGGTAAAAGCAAGAGGCAACAAGGACTTAAGTCGTATAATCTTGAGTTTAGTCTTGGCATTGGCCATTACGAAGTCAATGTCACCGGCTAAATCGACAAGCACCTGACGGCAGGCGCCGCAGGGGGGGGTAAAGTCGGCATTGTCCGAAACGACGGCGATTGCTGTGAACTCTTTGATTCCTTCAGAGTAAGCCTTGAAGATTGCCGTTCGTTCGGCACAAATAGTCAGACCATATGAACTGCTCTCTATGTTGCACCCTGTAATGATCCGCCCGTCTTTAGTCAGGATAGCAGCACCGACGCGAAATTTGGAATAGGGAGCATGAGCGAGCTCTTTTGCATTCATTGCTGCTGCAACAAGTTCTTTGTAGCGCTTCGACATAGTAAGCACACGAAGATAGTTAAGAATCAATTGCGTTGGCCCGAGAATGTGGGCGAAAAATATAGTCAAGAATGCACAGAGATGCAACGCGCGGCAATTTTTGTCAAGTTCTGGCGAGAATTAATTCGCAATACGAGGGAGGTCCAGTAAGGGGGAGGAGCGTTTGATCCTTTCACAGAGTCCCCAAAAATCACCTTTGATGAACTTTTCTGTACCTGCAATGTCAAATCTGGTGTTCCTATTGTGCCAGGTTGATGGTTCTGCGAACTCAATATCTCCGAAAATGGGAAGACCATTCTTCCAAACACACTTCACCTTCTTTGGAGAGAGAGCAAGAAAAGTCTCGAAGGGGTATTGATTATCCGATTCAAACATAAGGAGATCTGCTGCGGCACCTCTATGAATTACGCCTTTGTTGATCTGCAACATTTTCGCCGGTGAGGAAGTAACCATGTCAATTAGATCTCGTCCACCAATACCTTTCGCCGTTGAGGCAAATCGCATTTCGTCAAAAAGCGACAAAGACCCAGTTAGAGTCGAATCTGTTCCCAGCGCAATCGGAACAACGCCAATCATTTTCTCTATTGGTGCGGTTTTTCCGAACAAATAGATATTCGAGGAAGGGCACCAAACTAATCCACGCCGTTTTGCTGCCAAATTCACTATATCCTGAGCTGAAAGCCCAATTCCGTGAATTATGATAGTGTTGTCGTTAAGACCACCGAGACTCATCAGTTCATATAATTCGTTTCCGGCAACCGAATCAATTCCTTCAGCAAGGTGGATAAAACGTATTGTGTTATTATGAGTTAGAAGTTTTTTTATATCTCTTTTCTCCAGTCTGAGCGAATGGATCCATTGGTATGGATGATACACTTCCAGAGGATAATTGAATCGGAAGAATCCGTAATATCGATTGTGATGAACTACTGTTGTTACCCCCGAGAGTATGTTCTTGTAGGCGCCCCAAAGTAACCGATATTTCAGTGGAACCTGCGATACCTTCTTGATAGCACATTTCTCGGTTTTCTGAATGTCATTCGCCCAGTCCACGTAGTTCTGATATGGAGGATGGCCAAGCCGATGGTAGAGGTTGAATTCTAGATGATCGTGGCTGTTGATTAGTCCTGGAACTACGTGAAGACCTGCTAGGGACACTACTTTTTCGTTTGGGAGGGCATGCAAGCCGGGGCCGAGATCGCTGATCGTGCTCCCGGTTATTCGCAAATCACAAAGTTGAAAGCCTCCATCTACGAGAAAGTATCCCTCTCGCAGAAGAAGTCGTCGTGGCTTCATCGTTTTGTGACCTCGAAGAACACCATCAGGGGTTTGCCAAGATAGCGCTCGTAAACCTGGATCATGTTTGATCGTTCGAAGCAACTACGCACAGTGGGATTCAGAGCGGGTTCCGAGTGAGTTACCATCGCAAAGCCATTCTCGTCAAATGCTCTCTGGAAATCGAAAAATGTGTGATAATAACTCGCAGGCGCGAACCTTCGAGAGGGTAATTCTTGTGGACGAAACGTTCTTTGCCAGCCGCGTTCACTGAATGACCAATGTATGTCTGTGATCAGAAGCCTGGCACCGGTCTTCAACACTCGACCCATTTCTCTTAAGCACGGTCCAAGTTGGTTAAGATGACTCAAAACAAGTGATGCGATCCCAACATCGAAGATGGAACTCAAGATGGGGATTGCGTCGAGGCCCGATTGGATGAAGTGCACCTTGGGGTATTTGAACTTCTTGCGAGCCACAGACAGCATAGCCTCTGAGATGTCGATGCCGAGGATTTCACTGGCGTTTCTATTGAGACAATGTGTGATGTGTCGTCCAGTTCCACAGCCAAAATCGATGATCCGTTTGTTGTCAAAACCTATACGATCGAAGATCGGAAGTAGTATTTGCTCTTCCGTCAGAATTACGGCGTTGTTATCGGTTTCATCATAGTTTGGCGCCCACAATGCATACGCTTGACTCGGAGGAAGAACCCGAATTGGATTGAGGAGATTCGACACGAATTTCCGTATAGTCATCGAATATTCTTTCACAAAAGGAACGGGCTACTGAAAATTATCCATCAGAGCATCCATTGGGTTTTTCTTGAGAGTACAAACGCAGGTCTGGCAACGTTCCAAACTATATTCACGCACTGTGGATCGGATTGTTTTTGCTTGTATGCCATTCAGGAGATTGGGAATTGTGTCATTGCGGACATTCCCGAATGCTGGTAGAAAGAAGCATGGTTTGACTTCGCCGGTTGAGGCAATCACTGTCGAAACCATCGGGGCGTTACATTGATTTTTAGGGAAAGGTGCGAGTCCAAGGACAGCTTCGAAGTATTCGGCGATGTGTAGCAATTTAGCGGGAGATTCTGCGATGAACGAACTCTCGAATTCCCTCTTGAAGCTAACGCTCATTTCATCGATGATGGATCTAAATTCGACAATCTCTTCTTTGTCCAGCAGAATATGGTTGTCATCGTCACGAGAATTGGTAGTTCCTCTTGAAAATGCGTCGGATAATACATCTACTGCCAGAAATGAAATCCGATCAACTCCTGTTGACCTGGCTAGATGCACAAAGGCTGGTAGCTCCCGAAAATTCTTTTTTTGAACGACAGTTCGAAGCGATAGGCTTGGCCTTCCGGATCCACTCGTGACCCGTTCTATGCCCCGTAGGATCTGATCAAAGGATTGAATGCCTCGAATTGAGTCGTGTGTTGCTGAAGTTGAGCCATCGATCGAGACTATTATCTCGGAAAAATAAGGCACCAAGTCAGATCGCTTTTCCAGTAACAAGCCGTTGGTCAATAGAGTCTGCTGAATCTTTTTCCTCTTGAATATCTCACAAATCTCTCCAAGATCACGCCTGGTGAGGGGTTCACCCCCAGAATAGACGATTTGTCGCAATCCGAATCGAACGAGCTGGTCGGCAAGAACGTCGATTTCAGCAACGGTGAGCTCTTTTGGCGAGGGTGTTCTGTAGGAACACATAATACACTGAAGGTTGCATCCCTCGGTCACGTAGAGGATGACTATCGGCAGTGCTCTGGACCTGTTGGAAACGGTATTCAGAAAAGCATTTACATTCATTGTGATGGTGAGTTCAAGTTGATGCAGGATATTGTGCAGCACCTTCAATTTCAGGCTGACGATAGTTGAAGACCTTGCTCAGGAAGAAACGGATTTCATAGGGAGCCGCGTAAATGTCGTTCCGGTATCTCCAGTTGCTGAGAGTCTTGAGGAACCTTCGTTTAGGCTCGGTGAGACGCAGGTCGGAAACCGATGGATATTGGGCATTGATCACCCGTTCGAAATTTCTGATTTTCTTCACGTGGCGTCGTTCAATCCATGGAGTCATAGGTTTTTTCCGAAGGTCCAAATCCTGCCATTTCGGTTCCATCCATTCATCCAGCGATTTGGGATAATCGAAGCCATATTTTTTTGCTTCCTCAAATATGGCGGCACCAGGAAGCAAGACAGGGGCGTAGATGTAAAAAATGATTTCGCTTCGAGGATTCACTTGTTTGATTCTTTTGATGAATTGAAAATCTCTATCAATGTTGCCGTCAATATCTTCCGAAGGACTCCCAAAGACAAATGAAAATTCGGGAACGATATCGAATTCCCTGATTCGCTTGGCAAATTCCAGGATTACTTCCGCAGACTGTGTACCACCCTTATTCATCAGTTTTAGGGTTTCGGAAGACCCTGTTTCCGCTCCGGTGAAAATCATTCTGCAGCCTGCATTCCGCATCAAGCGCAACGTTGCGTTCGAATACTGGAAAAGAGTATCGCTTCGTCCTTCTCCCCACCACGACAAGTTCAACGGCTGGATCCGTTCGCTGATTTCGGCAATTCTTTTTTCAGATGTGAAGAAGTTGTCATCGAAAAACTCTATGGAATCAACGCCATAGCTGTCGTGCACGAGCTTCAGTTCGGACGCAACCCGTTCTGCGCTTTGCGCAAGCCATCGCCCATCATACAGAGAAACCACGCTGCAGAAACCGCATTTGAAGGGACATCCAAGGCTAGAATGATATGCAGACGTACGTTGTCCGAGGTATGTGCGTTGTAAATACCTCGAGACATTGATGCTATGGTAGGGAAGCGGTGGACGAAGATCGGGATGAACCCATTCTTGATGCGCTGAATAAAGAATGTCTCTTCCTTCTTTGTACGAAATTCCTCGGACCCTCGAAAGTGGCTCGCCAGACTCCAATGCCCTGAGGAGTGCCGGTAATACAATTTCACCCTGTCCAAGCACGACAATATCGACATAGCCGGATTTTAAAACCGTTTCCGTATGAATACTTGGAAAGACCCCGCCCCAAATAATTTTAACGTGGGGATGGAGTTTCTTCAGACGTTTTGAGATTAATACTGCACGCACAAGTTGTGGTCCTGGCATTACCGTCATTCCAACATACTTGGCAGATTTAGTTTGAATGATGGCGTCAAGGACACTATCGATGTCCGTCTCGAAGTTCTCGTCTATAATCTCGTAGTCGAAACGCCCTTCAAGTCCGGCCCCAACAGTGAGAAGTGAGAGAGGTATGCGGCGATTGTGCTTTGCGCTTCTTGGGTTAATGAGAAGTATCATGGGCAATTTGTAAGGGTTGTAGAATCCGTTCGGAAGTTGAATAAGGGCCCAACCAAGCACAAGCAATGGTCGCTGTGAAGAGGCAGCACATCAAGATCAAACGGGGATAAGAGAACACTGCCAGAATGCCCAGGGATTCAAAATGTTCAAACCATCGGTAAGGTATGAATCCAATTGAAACATAAAGGGCAGCAATGACTTTTTGGGAAATTGTCCATTTCGTTCCGTGTAAAAGGAGTGCCACAGGTAACGCTAGCAGTAAAAAATGATATGTTGCCGACGCCGGGAGCAACATCAATCCTGTGACTCCCAGAAGCCCAAATTGGGTGTCACGGGCAAACTCATTGGAAAATGATAGCGACTTTTTGAACGCGATGATCACAAGCGTTACGACGAGAGCGTAGATGCTGTAAAGACCGATGATATACGCTCCTTGAGCATTGTATGCAGGATTGGGATTTCGCGCAGGGTCATAAACAAATAGTCTCCTGAACAGGCTGTTCCAGGATTGAAATGTCGGGCTGAAAGGGTTCTGAATATTACCTTCGAGGTGTTGTCCGAGGACGTGAGAGACGAATTGCTCATGTACCCCAAGTCCGAGGAAAAGTATGCTGAATACAGTGAGAATTGCAATTGTCACTAGGCCAATACTTATAATTCTCCACTCACGTCGAGCGATGAATTCTGCGAAAAAGATAATCGGAAAGTATTTGAACGCAGCGCCGACGCCGAAAAACACTCCTCCCTTGACGTTCTCACCCTGAATCCAATATCGGTACCCTACAATGATCAAAACTGAGAGGAGTAGATAGAACTGACCGAATTTGAAGTCGTTTGCCAGAGCGTGGCCAGTCGAAAGGAAAAGAATTGCGGACCAAATCCAGGATCGTCCGGTAACGTGTGACATGAGTAGGATGGCGAATACGAGCAGAACAATATTGAATATCGTCCAAACGCGCAGAGCATTCAAGGGCGTTAAGAATGTCAATGGGGTCATGATGAACGCAGTGATCGGCGGGAAAGGTGTAAATTTTCCCAATTGGTTCATGCCAAACCGTTGAATCTGATTCTGAAACCAATCGTCATCATAAAGCCGACGTACATCACTACCTTCTGTGAGGAGTCGGGCTGATGTGTAGTAATTTGGAAAATCCGTGTTTACAGATTCCATAGCGGGAATTATTCCGCGAACGAAAAGGAAAACAAGTAACGCTGCCAGCGAAGTATATTGCAGCAGTTTCATTCAGTTCACCAGGACTGTGGAGCGAACACATTCGAGTACCTGTGCCACGCTTATTTCAGTCATGCATCTTGCCTGAAAAGGGCATTGAAATTGCTTGGCGGAATACACGTTCATACAAGGACTGCACGAAATGTTCTTGTAGATAACTGTGCTCTCGCCCTGAACAATTCCGTAGAAATCGGGAGACTCCGGGCCGTAAAGGGCGACAATTGGAATCCCGAGTGCCGCAGCAAGATGCACGGGACCACTGTCGTTGGATATCAGTAGTTCAGAGCGCTGCAACAGGGCGGCGAGATCAGGAATAGTCAATCTCCCGGATGTATTCATGCATCGCTCGACACAAGCAGTCTGGCGTATCACATTTTGAACATACTCAGATTCTTCATCGTTGCCGATGAAGCAGAACACTGCTGCTTCATCATCGCCAGCCAAAGCGTTTACTAATTGAGCGAATCGATTTCCCGGCCATCGCCGCTCCAGAAACGTATCGCCCGCGTTTACATTGATTGCTATAGTTCTCTTTCCATCAATAGATACCTTCCGGTGCAGTGATGCGTGATCATCCTTGCTCACGATTGGAGCCGCAATACACGGAATCTGCGTTCGACGAGATGAGAGACAAAATACCTGCTCGCAGAATGAATGCAGGACATGGTTCCTTTTGTCAAGCGGAACGCGATGAGTGACGATGGATGACCGCCAATATGTCGGCAACTCAAACGCTACTCTGATTGGCGCACGACTCAGTCCGCTCAACAAGGTCGAAAACTTCGAAAAGAACTCAAAATCAAAAGTCACGTCTGGGTGAATTGATGAAATCGATCGAATTACATTTACTGCATCGCGGAGAAAAGTGAATCCGGAGGTCGGATCGATTGTCAGGACTCTGTCAACAGCCGAAAGGCGTTCAAGTAGCTCCCTATTTTTCCTGAAGGTCAAAAATGTGATGCGGGCATCCGGGAAATTGTGCTTCATCAATGCAAGAGCAGGTGTACCAAGGATTATGCTCCCCATGCCGAAGAATTTAATGACAAGGATGTTTCGTACAGGCTTTCCGGTCGCTTCCGAATCTGAAATTCTGCTGATACGAGTAAGGAAGCCCACCAGCCAACAGAGTGGAATACCGAGAAACCGGTCCACTGTTCTCATGAATCGGATTTTCATTACTTTCTTTTTAGGACGATCATGTAATGGTCTCCGGCTGCACGGATTAATGGGATGGCCTCAATGTATCCGTCGATATTAACAAGCGTTCTCGTAAGTCTGGGGTGTTGATTGACGAAACGCGTCGATTGGGGAGTCGGGCTGACGATACTCAGGCCGACGATTTGCATGCGTTCAAAATACGGTGAAAACGCAATCGTTGTAGCTCGCGGAGTGTAATAATAAACAGGGAAGACTTTGCCCAAAAAACCTGTGGCTGGCGCACTTTTGTGAAGCCTTCTCGTAGCATTTCGCCATTCGAAACGGGCGAGGTAGGAAATGGATTCCCATAAAGAAAAAGGAGGCATGATGACCGCGACGAAATACCCTCCAGGCTTTGTCACCGACGCGATGGCTCGGGCCGCGGCAGCGAGATTAGAAGTACAGTTCAATCCCCCAAAATTTGAAAGAACCAAATCCACCGTAGGAACAATGTCGCGCGATATCGATTCAAACGAAGCGACATTGAATTTCACATTTTTGACTTTTTCCCGTTTTGACTTCGACCGTGCTGTCTTGATCATTTGTTCGGAGATGTCGCTACCAAACACTCGAAAACCATGATTTGCGAAAGAGAGGGCATCGATTCCGGTACCACAATTTATATCGAGAATGGTGGAGCCAGGCTGCAAAAGGGATTCGACAACTGAATAGATCTTGGCCCGCAATCGTCTCGTCGTTCCATTTTCAAGCGTTGAATCAAAGACTGGGGCAATGCTGTCAAATGCCTGCGCCACACTAACGCTACGTGCAATGTCAGTCTTGGTGACTGTATCGGAAAGGCGATGGCTTTGCACCGCTAAGCCTCTATCCGTTCAAGGGTTCGCAGCTTCCGGCGTGCGATCGGTAACGTGACGCTATGATACATCATTCCTGCAATATGTCTCAGGCCTTGACGGCGCATTGTCCGGGGATCACGCAACATTGCCCGAACTTCCGCCTGGCCGCGCCAAATACTGAAGTTCTTGTGAACAAATCGATGCAGCACGCGATAGAAATCGGGTACAAATGTACCCGCAAACATCAGATCGAGATCCTGACTCACGACCCAATTTTGTTTCTTTGCGAGCTGGCTTTTCACACGATCATAGAACGTTGTGCCAGGCAGCGGATACGAAACAGAGATGCCAATTTCGTCCGGCATGCATTCTTTCACCATCGCAATCGTTTTGTCGATATCTTCTCTGGTCTCTCCCGGATATCCAAATTGGAGGAAAAACCCAATTCGAATTCCCGCCGAACGCAACAGACGAGTGGCGTCGCGGATTTGCTGAACAGTCGTACCCTTTTCCATTGCATCGAGGATTTTTTGCGATCCGGATTCGGCCCCGACCCAAACTGTCTGGCATCCCGAGTGCTTGAGATGTTGAACGGTGTCCTCCTGCAACAGCAGGTCAACACGCGAAAGACACTTGAAAGGGATTAGTGCATCTTGAGCGTTCACGATCTCATCAAACTCCCGGATCCACCCGGGCCTCAGCCCAAAGATGTCATCGGCAAACCAAATATGATCCGGGTGAATAGTGACATTGAGTAGTTTCATTTCCTGTACGACATTTTCCGGGCTCCGGCTGTGATACACCTGACCGTAGATCGGCTTGGCGCACCAGTTACAGTGAAAGGGACATCCCCGAGTCGTTACGAGATTTAATGAAAAATAGTTGTGGTTCTTCATCCATGCATTGCGGTACAACTCAAGATCAATTAAATCCCATGCAGGAAATGGAAGGTCGTCAAGATTAACAAGGGGCTTGCGCTTTGAGGTTCTGACGAGCTCGCCATATTCCTTGAAGGCGATTCCATGGATAGCATGCGCTAGCGAAGGGGGAGACTTTGTTACAATGTGCGCTACCAATTCTCCAAGCGTCAGCTCACCTTCTCCGCAAATAACATAATCAGCTCCGTGTCCGATGTAGTCTTCGGCGTGATCGGTGGCATCGGAACTGAAGACAATTATTGTTGAGCCAAAGTCCTTTGCGAGTCTCGTCATCGTAAACGCAGCCTCTCTCATCCGCGAAAGGCACATCTTGGTCAGATAATTGAATCCATCATCGTAGATGACGACGATTTCTGGTTTTTGCGCCTGAAGAGATGTATTGAGTTCGACCTCATGTTGACGCAACATGGTATCGTGAAGTGCAACGCTATATCCAAGTGAGCGAAGATAATTTGCCGCATACAGAGTACCGAGCGGAGGATAAGGCATCATTGCTCTAAACTCTTTGGGATCGAAACGGAGGAAATAGGAGTGGGTGAAAAGTATTCGCGACTTATTCATGTGCCCGCACGAAACTGTATTTCGGTGGGAGGGAGATCGTAAGACCGAATTGGTCAAGTCTCTTCTCGTACTCCTTTGTGATTCCCGGGAAGAAGTCTCTTACGTATGCCGTCGATACGTGTGGTTCGCATTGAAAGAGCTTGTCGCGCTGAGCGTCATTGAGGGCAGTATATCGCTTCGACCAAACAATTTTCCACCGCTTGAGCAACCATGTATCAATTGCGTCCAAATATTTGGATGACAACAATAGATTCAAAACTGTTTCGCTGAGAGCCTCTCTATGTGTGGCTCCTTTCAAGATGGGATTTAACGAAATGGAATTCGGCAGGAAGGAACTGATCCACGAATTTCTTGCAATGAATTCAGCGTAGAGTTGCGTGTTGTAGATGGGCTTGATCGTGGCTACCTCCATAGCAGTATAAATATTCCGCTCAGCTATTTCGAGGGTTTCCACGGACCGTATATGATTGTAGCAAAAAAGTTTCCTGCGATTGAACAGGAAGAGTCTTTTGAACAGAGCGAAAAGCGTTCGCGTAATCCAAACCCTGTTGGGTGCGGTGAGAATGAAGAAATCTATGTCTGCCTTCTTACTGGCTACACCTTTGGAGAGTTCGCCTGATACGAAAATGCCTCTGATAAAAGGGAACATTCGTATGACACGGGACATGACGACCGCGATTCGCCACATGTGAATGGCACGGCGTTCCTTGTTCGAACGTTCGTAGAGATATTCGGTCGACTTTCTGTCCACACCAATCAAACCATTGTATCGAACGAGGAGTGTGCTTAGTGGTTCCGACGAACAAGCGGCTGTAATATCTTCGGCCGTAACTGAATTGGAGGGCAGAAACCTATGGATCTCTGTTGGGGTCAACGGATGCCGGAAGATATCAAAGTAGAGCAATGTCCGTGCGATATCACGCTGAAGGGATGTCGCGCGTTGAAGAGGATAGGTCATTCACGTATAAGAAGATTTATCTACACAAAGAAGTAAACGAATCGGTTGGATTTTCACAAGTCACAACAACGACCGGTCACAGTCGCATTAACCTCTCCTTGTTACTTTTTGGCATTTGTCTTATATTGCTGACGAGTAAGTATGAATTTACGGACTTTGGATCGAAAACGCTTGGTGAAGTTATCAGGGATTGTCCTGGGGGTGGTTATTGTACTTTTTTTGCTCATTAACAGCCTGATAATGCCCCGTTATACTGAACAAGGCCGGACTACAAAAGTTCCGGCTGTTGTCGGGCTTAAACTCGAAAATGCTAAAGAAGTCATTACTCAGGCTGGCCTTACTCCGCGTGAGGCGGATACACGTATCGATAAACAGTATCCTATTGGGACGGTTGCGGTCCAGAATCCCCCATCCGGAGCCGAGGTGAAGTTTGGGCGAGGGATCTATTTGACTATCAGCGGAGGCGAGCCGCTGGTACGAGTACCATCGCTCAGGGGAAAATCATTGCGGGACGCCAGATTTACTCTCGAACGAACCGCGCTGACAATCGGAAATATTATCTACCAGCAATCTGAGGAGTTTCCCGAGAATACCATTATTGACCAGGCGATTGCGGAAGGAACTGAAGTGAAGAACGGTTCCCGGATTGATGTTACAATCAGTCAGGGAAGGAGTTCGAACAAGTTCTTGGTACCCAATGTGACGCAAAAAAGCCTGACAGAAGCGGAGAAAATATTGACACAAGCAGGATTCAAAGTTAATGCTATTACGTACCAGGCGAATTCAGAATTGTTGCCCAACACCGTGTTGGATCAAACCCCAAAAGCAGGTGAATTAGTTTCCATCGACCAACCCGTTACACTTATCGTGGCGCAACAGCCCGAAAAACAATCCACGACAGATCATTGAAATGCCTCCACTTAAGATCGCTCCGTCAATACTTGCTTCCGATTTTCTCAGTCTCAACGATCAAATAACATTAGTGCAAAAAGGTGGTGCTGATTGGCTTCACCTCGATGTTATGGATGGCCACTTCGTTCCGAATATCACTATCGGCCCTCCAATCGTGGCATCAATCCGTAAGCACACGAAATTGCCGCTCGACGTTCATTTGATGATTGAGGATCCCGACCGTTATTTGGAGGCTTTCCGAACGGCGGGAGCCGACAATATTATCGTTCATCAGGAGGCCTGCGTTCATTTGCATCGCACCATCGGAAGAATCAAGGAATTGGGAGCCCTTGCGGGAGTTGCGCTGAATCCTGCGACGCCCGTCGCAACACTGATCGACATCATCACGGATGTCGACCTTGTACTGATCATGTCTGTTAATCCGGGTTTTGGCGGGCAACGATTCATCCCCGATTGCACACGGAGAATTAGCGAGGCCCGTGCCCTTGCAAAATCAGTCAAAAAATCCATCTACATCGAAGTCGACGGTGGAATCGACCGAACGACCGCCCGTTCCGTTGTGCGTGCCGGTGCCAATGTTCTTGTAGCTGGGACCGCGATTTTCCGCGAGGAAGACATTACCAATGCTGTAGTCCAGCTTCGCGAAAGCTGTTCCTGATTTCTTCTGATATCCTCAAACGCAGTCTTGCAGCGAATGCTGCATGCTGAACTCACCGTTATCGCACGCACTGATTCTCTCCTGTTCTTCTCAGTGAATTCCTATCGACGCTTTTCAAGATCATTTGAAAGCGAAACAAAAACTTCTATTGATTTCTGATCTCGATGCATCTTTATGTCGTTCAATTCTGCCCCGAGCACGCGTGGACTCAAACGTCTACAGAAAGCCCAACAAACGTCGGCGCTTCGGAAAATTTTGTTCTGTAAAAAAAACACTTGACAAAGTTCTCGTGGAACCTTATCTTTGTAAAGAAGAGAGCGGTATTTCAGAAGTTTATTAGGTTTCAAAAGAAAATCCTTTATTATCCAGTTTAGAGTCCTATGATTGATGAAATTGATACGAAGATCCTGGAAATCCTTCAAAAACAAGGACGAACAAAGCGAAATGAGCTGGCAGAACAGGTTGGACTTTCGCTTCCGGCTGCAAGCGAACGGCTAAAGAAGTTGGAAGAATCCGGTGTGATTACAGGCTACTATGCGCGCCTTAATCACCATGTATTAGGCAAAGATGTCACTGCTTTCATCGTAGCGACGGTCGATTCTTCGAAACATTTTGGATCGTTTGTGGAACACGCCGGCAATACTCCGGAGATCCTTGAATGCCACGCGATAACGGGTGACGGTACCCATCTCGTCAAAATTCGGACTGAGAACACGTCTGGATTGGAACGACTTCTGGCCAAGATACAGTCCTGGCAAGGAGTTGCGAAAACGACCACCAGTATTGTCCTTTCTACATCCAAAGAAACATCGCAAATCAAAATTCACTCTAACAAATAACAACCTACAGAGAAGGAACACTATGGCAAACAAAGCAAAATCGCAGGGAGACGTTGAAAGCGTCTTTAAGATTATCAAGGATAAAGGGATCAAAATGGTCGATATGAGGTTTACAGACCTTATAGGCCAGTGGCAACACTTTACTATTTCGATGGGTGAGTTTTCAGCAGACGCTTTTGAGGATGGTGTTGGATTCGATGGATCGAGTATCCGCGGGTTTCAGAAAATCCACGAAAGTGATATGCTTCTCATGCCCGACGCTTCATCAGCGTTCGTCGACCCCTTTACGGCGGTTCCAACTCTGAATCTCATCTGCGACGTCGCTGATCCGATAACCAGAGAGAATTATTCGAGAGACCCGCGATACATTGCTTTAAAAGCCGAGTCGTATCTGAAAAGCACGGGTGTTGCAGACACAGCGTACTTCGGGCCCGAACCGGAGTTCTTCGTTCTTGACAACGTTCGATTTGACCAATCATCGAATTTTGGGTTCTATTATCTTGACTCTGATGAGGCTGGATGGAACAGTGGCGATGGAGAAAAGCAAAATCTCGGTCACAAAATCAGGTCTAAGGAAGGCTATTTTCCCGTGGCGCCGCTCGATACTATGCAGGATCTTCGCACCGAAATGGTGTTGACCATGGAAAGCATCGGGATCCCCGTTGAAGTGCACCACCACGAAGTAGCAGCCGCGGGCCAGACCGAAATCGATATGAAGCGCGACACGCTCACGAAGATGGCCGACAACTACATGAAGTACAAATATGTTACCAAAAATGTTGCCAGAAGAAATGGCAAAACCGTGACATTCATGCCTAAGCCGATATTTGGAGACAACGGATCAGGAATGCACGTTCACCAGAGCCTCTGGAAGGGAGGAAAACCTCTGTTCGCGGGTAATGGGTATGCTGGATTGAGCGAAATGGCAATGTACTATATTGGAGGTATCCTTAAACATGCACCCGCACTTTGTGCAATTACGAACCCCACGACGAACTCGTACAAGCGATTAGTGCCGGGATTTGAAGCGCCGGTCAATTTGGCCTATTCTCAACGCAATCGGTCGGCTTCGGTGCGTATTCCGATGTATTCTTCGAATCCGAAGGCCAAAAGGATTGAATTCCGATGTCCGGATCCCACGTGCAATCCGTATGTCGGCTTTTCCGCTTTGTTGATGGCCGGACTCGACGGCATTATCAACAAAATTGACCCGGGCAAACCGCTCGACAAGGACATCTACGATATGTCGCGCGAAGAACTGAAAGGCGTTCCTTCGGCACCGGGTTCTCTGCCGCAGGCTATCGAGAATCTCGAGCGCGATCATGACTTCTTGTTGCGTGGAGATGTATTCACAAAGGATACGATTGAAGTTTGGATTGAATACAAACGTGAGAAGGAAATCGCACCGATGGCGCTTCGGCCGCATCCGTACGAGTTCATGCTCTACTACGATGCATAGAAGAGTAACACACTGTTGAAAACACGAATCCCAATCTCACGATTGGGATTTTTTTTGACTGTTTTGATTGCATTTCAAGCGCGTTCTTGCTACTTTTTTGAGACAATTTCTGTAATTCTTTGGATTATACCCGTATAAAATACGCTGTTGTCAATCACATATGTTCCATCACTTTAAGTCGTCCGGAGAAGCATAACGCAATCGACGACATAATGGTAGGGGAGTTGTCATCAGCATTCCAAGCTGCTCAAAGAGAAAATGATGTTAAGGTCATCATCCTGAAGGCCGAAGGGGATTCATTTTCATCCGGCGCCGACCTCGCTTACCTTCAGAAGATATCCAAATACGATTTTGACCAAAATCAGAAGGATTCGTCGAATTTAATGAAGTTGTTCCTTCAGATTTACACACAACGAAAGCCGGTCATCGCATTGGTTCAAGGCAATGCACTGGCTGGCGGTTGTGGATTGGCAACCGTGTGTGATATCGTTATCGCTGCGAAAGAGACAGCCAAATTCGGTTACACAGAGGCCAGGATAGGGTTTATTCCCGCGATTGTGATGATCTTCCTTATTCGGCGTGTTGGTGAGGCGAAAGCCAGAGAATTGGCCTTGCGTGGCAACTACATAGATTCGGTCGAAGCATTAAACATCGGATTGGTGAATTTGGTGGTTCCCGCGGTACTGATCGAAGACGAAGGTGAAAAACTTGCACATGAGCTCATTGCGAATTGCAGCGGGTCATCCATGGGACTCATAAAAGAACTCATTTCGAGAATCGGAGGGATGTCCATGAGCGACGCCCTTGATTATGCGGCGAATCTTAACGCACTTGCCAGGATGACGGATGACTGCAAGAAAGGGATTGAGTCTTTTCTAAAGAAAGAACCGTTGAAATGGCAATGACCATTGCGGAATTGTCGGCATCCATTCGCTGTATTCCGAACTTTCCAAAGCCCGGGATCGTCTTTCGAGATATCACAACCCTCTTGAAAGACCCAGCGGGTTTGAAGGCAGTCAACGAAATTCTCGTGGAACGTTACAAAGATTCAAAAATCGACAAGGTGGTTGGCATCGAATCCCGTGGATTCATTGTGGGTGCATCATTGGCTCTGGCGCTCGGAGCAGGATTTGTGCCCATCAGGAAGAAGGGAAAGTTGCCCGCTGAAACGATCCGAGAGGAATATGTGCTCGAATATGGGACGGACACCATAGAAATCCACAAGGATGCGATTACAAAGGGAGAGCGAATACTGCTTCACGATGACTTGCTCGCAACCGGAGGTACAATAGCGGCTGCCATGAAACTTGTAGAACGTTTAGGCGGTACGATTGTTGAAACTGCCTTCTTAATCGAACTGACGTTCCTTCATGGCCGTCGAAATCTGACCGGGCACAACATCTTTTCGATTGTCAAGATTGATCAGGAGTAGAGACTGAAAGGCTGCTTCTTCTGCGGCAAGACACATAATCAACTGTTAATAGCGTGTCATTGGAAATTGTGCTGAGAATGATGTGCGGGCCGGAAATGACGACGAATGGACGACAGGCAAAGAGCGTGACCCATGAAGACGATCATCGAACCTTTCAAGATCAAATCGGTAGAGCCCATAAAGTTCACAACAATCCAACAGAGAGAGAAGATCTTAAAGAAAGCATTTTACAATCCATTCATGCTTCACGCTGATGAGGTATTGATCGATCTGTTGACCGATAGTGGGACTTCCGCCATGAGCGCAAAGCAGTGGTCGGGCATAATGGATGGAGACGAGTCGTATGCGGGATCTCGAAGTTACTTTCGATTTGAAAAAGTCGTCAAGGATCTCACCGGGTTCAAGAATATTATCCCTGCCCATCAAGGGCGGGCCGCAGAAAGAATTCTTTTCTCGATTATCGGGGGTAAAGGGAAATACATTCCGAACAATACCCACTTTGATACGACGCGGGCGAATGTGGAGTTTTCAGGTGCTGAGGCAGTCGATCTATTGTGCGAAGTTGGAAAACATCCCGAGGCCCTGGCACCATTCAAAGGCAATATTGATGTCGCTGCACTCGAACGGTTCATCCAGGAAAAAGGAAGAGAGAATATTCCACTGTGTATGATAACCGTTACAAATAATTCGGGTGGAGGACAGCCCGTCTCCATGAAGAACATTCGCGAAACAAAAAAAGTCTTAAAGAAGTATCATATACCTTTGTTTCTGGATGCATGCAGATTTGCTGAAAATGCCTATTTCATTAAACTCAGAGAAAAAGGATACTCGCACAAATCTGTCCGTGATATTGCAAACGAAATGTTCTCCCTGGCGGATGGATGCACCATGAGCGCGAAGAAAGATGCCTTGGTGAACATTGGAGGCTTCTTTGCCGTGAATGATGATGCTTTGGCTTTCAAAGCTCGCAATCTTTTGATTGTCACGGAAGGATTTCCAACGTACGGGGGCTTGGCGGGACGGGATCTCGAAGCAATTGCTCAAGGTCTCGAAGAAATCCTTGACGAAAATTACCTCCATTATCGTATTCGATCTGTTGAGTATCTCGGTGAGAAACTCACGGAAGCCAAAGTGCCCATTGTTCAGCCGCCCGGCGGCCACGCAATCTACCTTGACGCAAAAAGATTCGCAGCACACATTCCAGCGTGGCAATACCCGGGGCAATCGATCGTGTGCGAACTCTTTCGGGCTGGGGGTATTCGCAGTGTCGAAATAGGGAGCGTTATGTTTGGCAGGTACGACAGTGTGACGAAGAAGCTTATTTCGCCTTCTATGGAACTTGTACGATTGGCGATTCCCCGAAGAGTCTACACGCAGAGTCATATTGACTACGTCGTCGAGGTTATCCTTGACGTCTTTGCAGGGAGAGACCACCTCAAGGGAATGCGAATCGTTGAAGAAGCTCCCGTACTGAGACATTTCACCGCAAAATTCAAGTATGCCGCATAGGCCAGAACCCCCGATGATTACGTGCGGAGTCTGCAAAACCGAAAACGATGAATTTGCGATAACGTGTCGCAGTTGCAAGAGCTACATTCAGAACCGCATCCCCAATCTTGACTTTTTCGATACTGTCTGGAAAGTCATTGAATCACCCCGGCGCGCGTTTCACGACATTACGCTCGCTGAACATAAGAACTATTCATTGCTTCTCTTCGCTCTTTTTGGAATAGGTCTGTGTCTTACCGGATTTTGGTACTTCCGGCTTGGGTCGCGATTCGAATCGATTCTCGATCTGCTGGGCAAAGCAATTGCCATCGGTGTTGTTCTAGGTTTTGTTTCCGCTGCGCTCTTTTCAGTGTTACTCGGTCTCACGACAAGAATTATGGGAGGGAGATGGGCAGTGCGAAATTCCCTTGGAATCCTTGCTTACTCGACAACCCCAGTGTCTCTTTCGCTTGTATTCATTCTTCCAATCGAATTGCTTTCATTTGGGATGTATATGTTCACTTCGAACCCCGACCCATATACGCTAAAACCCGAAATCTACATAGCGCTCGTTTCCTTCGATTGTGCAATGGCCTTTTGGGCATTTGTTTTGTCCGTTATTGGCACTTCTGTGAGCAAACAACTATCCTTACCGAAATCTTTCGTTGCCATGCTCTTTACTGCTGGTGTGTCCCTTGGTATCTTATACTTCGTCACCAGGGATTTGATTCGGTATGTTTGACCGTGGTTTGTACCGCGGATGACAAAAGAACGATTTGAAGGAATTGCGCAAAGGGCTTTTGACAGTTTACCCGATGAATTTCGGGAGAGGATTGAAAATGTCCACATCGTGGTGGAAGAGTATCCCTCTGATGAACTTGTGGAACGTGGACAGTACGGCAGGTACTCATTGCTTGGCCTCTACCAGGGAATTCCACTGACGAAGAGGGGAACGTGGTATGGTGTGAACCCCACTGCGCCGGACAAGATATCGCTCTACCAAAAGAATATTGAAGCATCTTGTCACAATGATGAAGATATTCAACGACGGATTGTAGAAGTCCTATTCCATGAAATCGGACACTACTTCGGCATGAATGAGGCACAGATTCGCAATGCGATGAGACAATTCAAATGAAGTTCAATAACAACTATCCGAAAGGCTGCTATGCCCAAAGTGACACTGCAGATTTCTTACGAAATTAGCCCGAGTAAGCGGGACGAGTATCTTTCGCTCACGAAAGAACTTAAGAATCACTTTGTCGGTGAGCGGAAAAAAAACTATCGAATCTACGAAGTAAAAGGAAAGAAAAATTCCTTTGTTGAAGAGTTCCTCTGCAATTCGATGGAGGAGTATGAGGCGCTTGAAGACGACATGGACGAGACCAGCGAGAAACTCGTCAACCGCCTGGAGACAATTTTGAGTGAAAGGAAGGCAAAATACACTACGCTCGTCGAAGTTGAATGATCCTTGAAGTGACTGCCAAGTCTGATAGACTTGGACAGTCACTTGCAAGCATTCGCTCTAGTTCCGTTTTTCCAGCCTTACTGTAGTCTTCACCATATCTTTTCCGCGTTTGACCATCACTTCGACATCATCTCCCGGTTTATGCTCTCCGAGAGCGTATGTGAAATCATAAAGGTTCTTTACGTCGACCTTCCCAAATTTTATGATGATGTCACCTGCCTGAAGGCCCGCTTTCGCCGCTGGGCTTCCTTCGCGCACTCCGGAGAGTTTCATCCCTTCGACTTGCTCGCCAAAGTCGGGGATTGTCCCCATATAGACGCGGTAGCTTCGGCCGACATTTCCGGAAGCTTTGGGCATTTCAACAGCGATGTACTTGGGTTTGACGGGTTCCTGGTCAACGTCCAGCGCCACATTCTCCACAAATCGAACAACCTTTTCCATCCCTTCATAGTTCAACTTGTCCCACGTGTCCGATGGACGGTGATAGTCGGAATGGAGGTCAGTAAAGAAGAAGTACACTGGGATCTTCTTCCCATAGAACGAAGATTGGTCACTGGGTCCAAATCCATCTTTCACGAGCGACAGAACAAAAGTCGAATCTGCATTGCGCCTCGTTACCAGGGAATCGAATTCTCCAGAGGTGCCCGTGCCGTAGACAATAAGCTTACGGTTATTCAGTCGTCCGATCATATCCATATTAATCATGGCCACTGTCCGATCCAATGGAAGCGTTGGGTTCTTCACATAATACTCCGATCCCAACAAGCCTTCCTCCTCACCAGTGAACGCGATAAACAGAAGGCTCCGCTTGAGTTCATTTCTTCGAGAGGCAAACGCCTGTGCAAGCTCCATAAGACCAGCAGATCCTGAAGCGTTATCGTCGGCACCGTGATGGATCGCAACCGTATCTGGCTTCAAGGATCCGGATCCGTCACCGCCATATCCAAGATGGTCATAATGCGCGCCGATAACCACCACATCACTTCTCAGAACGGGATCGTTCCCTTCCAGGTAGCCGATTACGTTTGACGAATGGTTTGATATTTCTTCCACATCAGTCCGAATACTTAGTCTAAGATCGTTGACCGGCAGTGACCGAGGTTTCTTAAAAGAGACAATGTCTTCCTGAAGTTTTTTGATTGTCGTGCCGGAGTTCCGAAGAAGTTCGTCTGCTGACGCACGAGTCACGTTCACCGCGAGAATACCAGCGTTGCCGATTGCCTGATCGAAACTGAGTTTGATCAGGTCATCGTTGTCCGAATCGGACGGCCCGGTGACAACAATCAGTGCTTTCGCGCCGAGTTCCTTGGCCTTGGAGGCTTTGTATCGAAGGGATGAGTATTGATCAAGTTCATTATTCGATGAATCCACTTTCGGGGCATAGCGCAGAACAATGACGGCTTTGTCTTTGATATCAAGTCCATTATAGTCATCATAGTGTTTGTCCGGCGCAGAAATACCATAGCCTGCAAAGACGACTTCGCCGACAAAGGAACCATCGGAAGAAAATCCAAGAGGGCGGTACTGCTGATTCAATGTGAGCGATTCTTCCTTCCCGTGATTATGTACAACGAAACTGTTGTTTGCTCCAAGTTTTACACCGGCAACGAAATCAAATCCCTGCAAATATGAACCGTTGTCACCCCTGGGTGCCAGGCCATCCAGTTTGAATTCTTCTACTATGTATGATGCGGCTTTATCCGCGCCAACGCTCCCAGCTTTTCGCCCTTCAAGCGCATAGGAGGTGAGGAATTTAACATGCCCCCGAAGTTCTCCGGCGGTAATTTCCGGGGACCGCTTTTCCTGTGCCGACAACAGTGCAGTAATAAATAGAACAATGAGGAGAGAGATACTGGAATTGGAATTCATGTTTTGTCCTTTGTCTGCGGTACGTACGTTGAGGCATCAAATTGT
This sequence comes from uncultured Ignavibacteriaceae bacterium, assembly GCA_964579855.1. Taxonomy (GTDB): domain Bacteria; phylum Bacteroidota; class Ignavibacteria; order UBA10030; family UBA10030; genus JADGQA01. The sequence continues at coordinate 22,302 of CAZOIM010000024.1, forward strand.
TGGCCTGATATACCTTCTCCGTCATTTGATGCCAGGTAAACGAAGAGGTCTGTAACAAGTTCTGGCTTACGCAAAAGTTTCTGGTCTTCTTCTGGATGTACGACGCGACGCATCTCCGTTGCCATGGCGCCAGGATTCACGGAATTAACGGTGATGTTAAATGGACGCAGTTCGTCTGCAAGAAGTTGGGTAAATCCCTCGAGTGCGTACTTGGACACGGCGTAGGCACCCCACCGAGCCCTCGTTGCCCGGCCCACGGAGGAAGACACGTTGATAATCGCGCCGCTCTTCTTTTCCATCATCAGAGGAAGAAACGCATGCGTGAAGTTGAAAAGACCGTTGATGTTCGTTCGCATGACTTCTTCCCACTCGCGTTCCGCGTAGTCTGCAATGTGTTTGAGGGGAAGGATGGCAGATGCATTGTTGATCAGGACGTCGACGGAATCAAATTCATCAATCACCGTGGCAGCAAATTCCTTGACCTCTTCCGAATTCGCGATATCGCACGGTCGTGAAATAACCACGGCGTCAATTTCTCGAAGCTCCTTCACCACAGTGTTCAACGCCTCGTCGTGACGGGCACAAATTGCGAGTTTTGCACCTTCACGAGCAAATCGCTGAGCCAATGCCTTTCCTAATCCTTTCGATCCCCCAGAAATAACAATGCGCTTGCCGGTGAGTCTCATATCTATGTAGGTTGATATGTGAAAAGAAAGGTTCTCAGGAAGCTAGTCCACCCAGTCTGCCACAAAGACGTTGAATTCATAGCGCGATTTGGCATTTCGATCCGATACGAAGACGAGTTCCTTTCCGTCGTGTGTGAACATGGGGAAAGCATCAAAGCCACCTCCAAATGTCACCTGTTCCAATTGGGTCCCATTGTCATTCATCAGGAAGAGATGAAAATGCCTTTTCACAGCATTGGTGTCGGTCACGTTCGATGAGAAGATAATGCGTTTATCGTCAGGATGAAAGATGGGTGCGAAATTTGCTGCATCAGTGTGAGTCAATTGTTGCGGATGTGAACCATCTTCATCGCAGACATAAATTTCCATCTTTGTCGGCCGGACAAGCTGTTCGGAAAGCAATGTCTTGTAATCAATTACTTCCGCCTCGGTTTTTGGATGGTAGGCCCGGTAGACGATCCGCCTTCCATCCCAGGAGAAATTCGCCCCTCCGTCATAACCGATTTCGTGAGTAATTCTTTTGATTTTTGAACCGTCGAGCAGCATTGTGTACAGCTCAAGGTCGCCATCTCTTGAAGACGTAAAGACGATCTTGTCCCGGGTAGGGGAGATGGTAGCTTCCGCATCGTAACCTTTGCTTCCTGTCAACAGGTGAATGCCGGACCCATCAGCATTGGCAGTAAAGATATCGTATGCATTAAAGACTCCCCAGACGTACCCCTTGGACTTATCCGGGGACGGTGGGCAGTCGTCGCCTGACAAATGTGTGGAGGCAAAAAGAATTCTTGATCCATCCGGAAAGAAATATGCACACGTTGTTCTTCCTCTGCCCGTGCTGGCCAGTGTCTGGTTGGATCCATCCAGATTCATCGTGAATATCTGGTCACAATGGTACGGATCACGTGTAGACTGAAAGATCAATTTTGTTTCATCAAATGAAAAATACGCTTCTGCGTTTGTACCGCCGAACGTGAGCTGCTTGACATTCCTGAGATGTTTCTCGAGGGGGTCACGAAGCGAATCGGGCATTTGACCAAACGATCTTGGCAGTATGAACAAAATTGAAACAATGAGCGAGATAATCTTCATCTTTGTACTCTCCAAATGTTGAATTTTAACCAGAGATCATTTTTCGGCGACTGCTTATGTTCGCATATCCCGCCGTGGTTGCGAATCAATTCGTCCAAACGATTGGATGGTCGAAACGAGCGTGTTCCGATCAAACGCCGGCGGCGCGCACCTAAAGTGAGAGCAAACGAATGCCACAGGTCGGGATTCTTTGTTCTTGTAGTTCTTCAACACATCCGGCAAGGCAATGGGCATAGAAGGATCGTATACCGCTATAGTTTTGCCTGGCCTATATGCAGACAGTGCGGCAGCGATCAGTTCAATGCCTTTTTCATTCCTGGGGTCACCCACAATTGCGACATGTGGGGGAGGAAACAGATACTCGTCAAGCGAAAGCAAATATCGAGATGCGAACATCCCAAGGCGGCTGGCAATGCCTGAAAAATGTTTCAGGGAAAGTTCTGCGAACGTCCGAAATTCTTCTTTATTCGTGAAGAGCGATAACTTAAGTAGAACCGAAATAGCGACAGAATTTGCTCCCGCAACCGGCGAATCTTGAATTGGTTTGGTCCTGACGGCCAAAAGTCCCCTACCAGCTCGACTGACGGGAAGGTCGTAGAATCCTCCAAGTTCCTTATCGCCGAACAATTCAACGGTTCGCCTCATTAGAGATTCAGCTCGTTCAAGGTAGATTCTCTCCGCAGTTGTCTCAAATGCCGAGAGCAAAGCATTCACGATTTCCACTTGATCGTCAAGGAATCCCTCTTTGCTCAATCTGGCTTCCCGATGAGAAACGGTTCCGTCATCCATCAAATGTTCGTTGATGATTCGATTAAGTGTCTTCACTGCAAAGTCGCGATAATCTACGACCTGAAGAACCTTGAATGCCTCAAAGTATGCTGCGATCATCATGCCATTCCAATTCGCATAAATGCTCTTGTCGATGAATGGCTCCTTCCGTGTTGAACGAACTGCCAGCATCTTTTTCTTGGAAGAGTCTATTAGCGCTAGCACCTGCGCAGATGTTTTTGCGATCGACGGCGCAATATCCACTGCCTCTTTTGCGATGTGTAACACATTTTGTGTTCGATCGCTGTGCATCTGACCTGTGGCAGCGATTCCAAAGTGTTGCTGAACTACCTCAAACTCATCGCCAATGAGAATCCCCCTTGCCTCTTCTTGGGACCAGGTAAAATATGATCCATCATCTGTTGAAGAGATATCAGCATCTTGGCTTGAATAAAAGCCCCCGTGGAGGCGATCGGATAGCACTGTGTCTGAAAATCGAAGTATATTCAGGGCGACTTCCCGGAAGAATTCATCGCCAGTTGCCTGGTATGCGTGTATGTAGTTTGCGAGCAGGGGAGCATTATCATATAACATTTTTTCAAAGTGCGGCACAATCCAATCACTGTCGGTACTGTATCGATGAAATCCGCCTCCAAGTTGATCGAATATGCCACCTTTCGCCATATGACGAAGGGTAACAGTTACAGCGTTAAGCATTCTTGGGTCTTGCGAACGATCGTGCGAAGTCAACAACAGTTCAATGACATTACAATGTGGAAACTTGGGGGCTGAGCCGAATCCACCTTTGTCGAAATCGACCTGGTCCATGATTTCGCTGAGAGCTCCGTCGAGGATTGAGGGCGAAAGCACGTCTGACTGTTTGCCTCCAATTGATTGATGTTGGAGTGCTTCCTTTACCTGCCTGGCATTCTGAAATGCCTTTTCTGGTTCACGTTGGTATGTTTCTGCAAGTAGGGTCAGGACTTTCGGGAAACCAATTCTGCCGTACCGATCCTCGGGGGGGAAATATGTACCTCCAAAAAAGACCTGTCCTTCCGGAGTCAAGAACGCAGTAAGGGGCCACCCGCCTTGTCCTGAAATAGCACTCACAGCCGACTGGTATCTGGAGTCGACGTCGGGTCGTTCATCCCGATCAACTTTGACGGGTATAAAATTAGTATTGATGATTCTGGCAGTAGCATCATTTTCGTAACTTTCCGTGTCCATCACGTGACACCAATGACACCACACGGCACCAATATCCAGGAGGATTGGTTTATTGGCACTTTGTGCGGCTTTGAATGCTTCTTCACCCCAAGGATACCAATCCACTGGTTGATGTGACGCTGACCTGAGGTAGGGACTCACTTCTTTCGACAACCTATTAGCTACGCCCGAGGGCGGAATTGTTTCATCCATTGAAGTTGAGTCCGGGAAATTCGAAGATAGGGGTGGTACTGCTCAACAAATTATCTTAATGCTGTCGGCCGGCCACCTACCGTTATTGCAGTTTTGCGAGGGCTTCTTTGAGCCGATTAAAATCGTCGCCATCGGCAACGCTATATTCCAAGTCCTCGAAGGCAATTTTGCCTTGTTTGTCTACGATGAATACAGTCCGTTTGTTGAACCCATACTTGTCATTGTAGCTGTCATAAAGCTTTGCGACCAAGTGCAGGTGGTCGCTGAGCAGGCGAAATGGAAAATTCTTTTGTTTAGCCCACTCGTGGTGTGCATAGACATAATCGCCGCTAATCGCAAGCAACTCCGCATTGAGTTTTTCGAGATCCTTGAAGTCATCACGCATTGTACACATTTCTTTGGTACAACCGCTACTCCAGTCAGCAGGGTAGAATGCCAGGATAATGGCCTTTTCTCCAACTGCGTTTGAAAGTCGCAACGGCGATCGCGAAATCGAGTCTTTTGTTGCATAGGGTAGGCTAAAATCCGGAGCTGCTTGACCTACCTTTAAAAAACC
>CAZOIM010000025.1:0-26506 GCA_964579855.1 uncultured Ignavibacteriaceae bacterium
GTTTTCTTGTCGTGACTTGCCATTCTACGAGTTTCCTTTGAATTGATTGATGCCTGTACCTTCTTGCGATGATTAAGCTTCTATTCCGATTACCCCATATTGTGCGGGAGAATACAGTTGCATACTTATTGGAATCCAATCCATATACTATTGGAATAATTGATTTGCATCCGATTGCCGCTTTGTCCACCCCGATAGCAGCCCAAGGGGGGGAACCGCAGGAATAGCGCCTCCAAATCCAATCAGCCGCTTGGTCACCATCGGGAAAGGACGGATCGAGAGTTTCCCAAGATTCTCATATCTGATCGCGACCGAATATTTGATCTTCAACTCGGCAACGAATTTTTCCAGTGCTTCAGTCTGCTTTTTGACCAGCACCTTTACGTGTGAGTCATTAACAAGTGAATCCAGCATTCGTATCGTTTCGATTGAGAGCTTTTTGCCAAGAACTTTGAACAATGAGTATCCGCGTTCTGTCTGCAGCGGACCAACCGTGGCATTTGAATCGGCAAGCAAGGCGGCTAGGCCAATCGCCGGATGTTCTGCAATCGCAAAAAAGCCGGATATCCCGTCATGTGCCTTCCATGCATTTCGTTCTGTGTTCGCTCCGGCGAGTTCCTCTAGTAATTCGCCATGGTTTGTGCGAATGGCAAGCTTCAATATTTTCCGCAAAGTATCCGAGAAGATTTCCTGAATGTTGACAAAGTCCGATTTCATCAAATCGGGATGGTTCTCGAGCATCAACGCGGCCGTTTCATCTGCACCAACACGGATGGTATCCACTATAGAGCTCGCAAGCCTGTTCGCGCTCCAGTAATCGGCCCAAAGACTCAGAGTGTTACGGACATCAGGCGTGTTTTGGAGGTGCCTTCTCAATGCTTCCTGGGCGAGAAGCTCTCCTTCAACGATTTTCTTGAGCATCTGGCTCACTTCAAGGAGAAAGTTGTTACGACGCAAGGAACGAAAAAGAAAGGCCTGATAACGGAGACCTTCCAGTGCCTCCCCGATCGTAAGGTCTCTTTTGTCAAATCGAACGAGAACAGTGTCAAGATGATCACCAAGGCATTCGCGCAACTGATCAACGTCAGCTGGTTTTGAATGATAGTGGCCGGATACAAAGCGGGCGGAACTGTCTTGTACGATAATTGCACGAAGAGAGTCGGCAAGCAATTTCAGAGCTTCAGGATCGACCGAGGCTGATTTTGGACTCAAGGTTGCACTGAAATATTCAATCGCGCGAACATCACGTTTTCGGTCCTTAAGCAACTTTTCGACGGTCAACCTTCGTTCCGGCATGCTTTTATTCGCGTAATCCGTGTTTGTCTGTTCGTCGAGAAGTTCGAGAACAACCCATCCATAGGAATCCATTGCTATGGGGAGCGAAACTTCACCCTGGCGGAGGGCGTAGGCGCGATCTTCAATATTCTGATTCGTTTTTCCAAATCGAATTTCCACTGTGTCTTCGCTGGTCACAAGGGATCCAAAGGGTTCAGATGCAAGAGTGTCGCGTCGCATCCGTTCTTCAATTATTCTTTTGACGATCAGCGCATTCGATTGTGTGGAGGCAACCACAACCCGCACGCGGAGTTGTCTTGCATACCGAGACATTCCCGAAGCAATTTCAGAGGAACTTAGTCTGATCTTATGAATGACTTCTCGTTTGTAAAGTTCGTCTCTTGCAAGCAGACGCTCGAGCGAACGCCCCATTGCTTGCGTCGACAGATCGGCGGTCAGCCGAAGCTCCGTTCCACGCAGTGCCAATAATTTCTCAGCGATGAGCGAATTGAGCGCTTCTCTCTTGACAGAATCGATTTGCGACAATCGCTTCGTCCCAATCCAAGGCATCAACCCGATCCGTTCATCCAATTCTTTCACTGTTATGATAGACGGGCCGATAGTGGCAACGGTGTCTTGGTTCGATTCCTCGACTTGCTGACTGGCACGCAAAGATCCCGGGAGAACCGTGCAAATGCAAAAGAACAATGCCAGCTCACGAGCGAAAGCCCTGATGGTTACCATGGGTCAGGTCCTTGACGCATTTCGGCAAGAACGCGGTTTGGACTTTTTCACGCTAGCCTTTGACACTTCCTGCAATAATTCCCTCGATGTAGTATTTTTGCACAGCCATAAACACGATCAGGACAGGGAGCACTGTCACGACTGAGCCAGCCATCATCAATTCAGTATCGGGTGCGTGCTCACCCATGAGATTGGCCACCGCAACGGGCAGGGTGTACATCGAATCATCTGTCATGACAATCAGCGGCCAGAGAAAGTCATTCCAGACTCCCATAAATGTGAAAAGACCCAACGTGACGAGGACGGGACGAAACAGAGGAATAATGACCCGCCAGTAAATCTCGAAATCTCCGGCACCGTCCATCTTGGCAGCTTCAATGAGACTGTCAGGCAGCGAGAGAGCATACTGCCGGATGAGAAAGATTCCAAAAATGCTCGCTATCCCCGGAATGAGAATTCCCCAGTAAGTATTCACCAATCCCATCTTGTTCATCATAAGAAAGAGCGGGAGCATCGTAACCTGCGCCGGCACAACCATCGATGCGAGAAGGAATGTGAAGAGTTTGTCACGTCCGGCAAACCGGTATTTCGCAAACGCATAGCCGGCGAGCGAATTTACTAACAGCGAGATGATCGTGACACCGCACGATACAAGAATGCTGTTCAGGAAATACCGCGCCACATTCAACCGGGTGAACAGAACTTTGTAGTGTTCGAGTGTTATCGGGATCGGGAACAACTTGGGCGGGAATATGCTTGCATCTCCGCTTGGCATCAGAGATGCGGAGAACATCCATAGCAGAGGGGACGCGCAAGCAATTGCTCCGACGATGAGAAGTCCATACAGCAGATATTTGGGAACCTGCATTTTCAAGCCCAACCTCTCCTCTGAACCCGGAGTTGGATTGCTGAAATCATGAAAATGATGGCAAAGAGAACGAATGCGATCGCCGCCGCATTCCCCATATTCCACCATCGAAATCCCTGTTGGTACATCAGCAACGTGATGCTGAGTGTGCTATTCAATGGTCCCCCCTGTGTCATAACATAGGGTTCCGCAAAGAGCTGGAAATAGCCGATCATCGTCGTCAATCCGACAAAAAGCGAAGTAGGTGCGAGCATGGGAAGAGTGATGCTTTTGAATTGGGCGAAAGGCGTCGCACCGTCGATCCTTGCCGCTTCATAAAGTTCGGCGGGAATATTTTGAAGGCCGGCGATGAAAATCAGCATGTTGTAGCCAAAGTTCTTCCAGACAGCGAGCAGGATGATCGCCGGCATGGACCAATTTGGATCACCAAGCCAGTCGATAGGCCCGATACCGAAGATATGCAGTGCATAGTTCAGCAATCCAAACCGCGGATGGTACAAGTATCGCCAAACGACTGCCACTGCGACAAGAGTCGTGACGACGGGAGCGAAATAGATGAGCCGGAAGAACCCTTTAAATCGGACCAAACGCGAGTTCAGGAGGAGTGCGGCCGCAAGCGAAACGGCAACCGAAAGCGGTCCTCCAGCGATGACAAAATAGAACGTGTTTCGAAGTGCCGTCCAAAACAGGGGATCCCCAAACAGGTTTCGGTAATTTTCAACACCGATGAATCGCAAATTCTGCAGGTTGCCGAGAGCATAGATGTCGAAGTCGGTAAAACTTATGACGAACGCTGCGATGATAGGGACAAAGAAAAAGAGTGTAAGAGCCAGGAGGGCCGGAGCGAGAAAAAGATACACAGGCTTGAAGAACAGCCGTCGTTTGGTTATTCGAGAGGACATCATTGGATCAATTTGCCGTGCCCATAAAGCCAGTGCCGTTTTTCCAGGACCCGGTTTACTTCACCGTTTAAGGTGTTCAAAATCTGGGAATCACTCAGAGACTTGTCCGCACCGTATTCTGCAGCGACCATGATTTTCGAGGCGATTTGTTCCCATTCGGGGATCTTCGGTGTCGTCTGGAGATACTGCAACTGACGGAAGAATGCATGCATATACCGGTTCGAGCTGAAGGAGCTGTCATCCCAGGCCCGGCGAAGTGTCGGAAGATCGCCCGTGAGATGATAGAAGTCCAGCTGCACACTGGTGCGGGAGAGATACTCGATCAGTTTCCACGCAGCGACTTTTTCGCGTGACGATTTTACGACGACAAGACTCGAACCTCCTGCAAATGAACACCCCGGATGTGTTCCATCCAGGCCAGGCATCGGTGCAGTCATCCATTTATCCTGCACGTTCGCGGGCAAACGCCGTTGAAATTCTCCGATATTCCACGGTCCAGTAATATACATCGAAATATATCCCTCCCCTATACCCTGATAAATGTTCTGGATTTCCATCCACGAAAGCGGGGCATATCCCTTTTGATAGAATGTCCGTAGAAACGCGAACGCCTTTTCAAATTCCATGCTGGAAAAGTCCGCCTGTGTATTGTGATCCTTGAGGAGAGGTGCACCAGCTTCGAGGCCAAATAACGCCAGAGGCTGCCATTCATTCGTTGGGAGGAAAATGGCATACCGCTTCGTTCCGGAATTTACGATCCTGTCGGACGCCGTCAATAGTTCAGACCAGGATTTGGGTCCATCAGGGAATCCTGCCTTCGCGAGAATATCCCTTCGGTAGAACAATAGTCTCGTATCAACGTACCAGGGGATTCCGTAAACGAGGCTGTCAATCTTGTTCGTTTCCCAGATTCCCGGAAAGTAGTTTGAACCGGCGATATTGCCAGATTGCGCGATGAAGTCGTTCAATGCATCGATTGCACCAAGGGATGATAACTCGGGGATCCACGTATTCCCAAGTTGACAAACATCCGGCAGAGAATTTCCGGCAAATGCCGTCAGGAGTTTTTCGTGAGCTGCAGTCCACGGAATCTGTTGGACAATGACGTCGATATCCGGGTTCTCTTTTTTGAATCCCGGCAGCAATTTCTGGACATTCTCGCCTTCGTTTCCCAACGCCCAGAATTTTATACTAACCTCATTTTCCCTTTTGACGGCGCACGCCTGGATAAGAACGGCGCATACGCACCTTGCGACAAATCCTCCAATGAGCCGTGAGATTTCGATATGTTTCGGCAGAATCATATCGTAAGAAGATTTAATAATAGCTGTTGTGCCACTGGGTCGACGCGACGGACATAGAGCACATTGGCTGAATTTTGTTGTATCAACCTTCCTCGCACTTGCAGTCGCCAAATCACAATTTTCCCCTTTCCATAAGGTATTTCCACGGCAGCGAGAACATTGAGGCCAAGACCGCAGCGGGCCAATACTTTGTGACGAACCGAAGGACCCACATCGTGTTGTGAAACGATTTCACCTCCGAATGCTCCATTGAACATCTTGAGCGAACCCTTTGGAATGCGTTTCCACATGGGATGTTTTTCATCTTCCGGAAAAATATACGAATCATAGCCGCCACGATCCGCATCAGTTCGGTGCGTAATCTTGAGCGTTACGTCAGAAAACACCTGTTCGGTTGACTCCTGGTCGATGCCACATTCCGGTTCGATGATGACAAGTCTTCCCCCCCTCCGGACTGATTTGGACAAGGCTTCTTTTCGAGATTCGTATTCCTTTGTTCGCAATGATTCTCCGACAACAAGGAAGACCCGATCACCCACATGCGATTGGCCGTTCCAGGCAGACAACTGAATATCACACGATCGCAAGAATTCTTTGATCTCGTCATTTGTGTCCATCAGTGAGACTTGACTGCGTTTTTGCTTCGACGTTGCGAACACCTTGTCAAACACCATTGCGGGTTTTGAACTCCACGCAACGGAACTGCCGCGAGCCCTTGAACGGATTTCACCTCTCAAAGCAAAATTGCCCGACACTCTAGGAAACTTGACTTCGACGGTCCGAATGAATGTGGTTGAAGCCCGAAGTCGGATACTCTCTTTCTTGTGCCAAACCCAGTGGCCCCTTGAATCCACGATTCCCACATCTAATATTGCGTTGCATTCGTATGGATAATCATTGAATACAAAAACACGAATGCTTCGCTTCTCTGCAACAAAAAAATGGCGGTCCCAAAGCTCGACACTGATACCGAGAGGCGCAAATGCGTTTTTGAGCGCTCCGAGAATCGGCTTGATTTGAAGGTAAGCAATATCCTTTAAAAACCAATTCCCCGTAGGTCCGTTTCCATTGCTGAGGTAGACGAAAGGTTGTATCGTGTCAGCACCGAGTCTGCGAAAAAGTTCGACCAATTCCTGAGCGAGCCAGGCCTGATGTTCCAGTCGGGATTTACGCGTACTGGATCTTCCCACCCAACGTTCAACAACATCCTTCATCAATGAAGTGGGGACCCCATTGTTGTCAAGCCACCACCAGAGAAACTCGTTCACGACGAGCGGAGTGGTCTGGGCTTCCATATCCTGAACGGACTCAGCGAATCCAAATTTGCGATCGTGCAAGACAGGACCGAGCGAGTAGATGTAAGGATGATGATCGCGGAAATCGTTCGGTTCCCACGGTCTTGTTCGATCGACATTTTTTATCGCTGGGACTACCTCACCTTCAACCATCGGATCGGTGCATTCATTCAACGCGTCCCAAATCACAATGCTTGGGTGATTGGCATTGTCCAGTATCCACTCATTGAACTCCTTGACGATTTGTTCTTTCGTCCCGGACGCCCGCCAGAACTGCCATTCATTTTGAATAAGAATTCCGTTTTCATCGGCAATATCGTACCACGCGCTGTACGCCTGGCCGAGGTGAAACCTGAACGAATTGAAATTGTGGTATTTGGGAATGTCGGCAAGGACTTTCTTTATCCACTTCCTGTCCCACGGAAGACCTTTTCTCTGAGGGTCACCAAGGAATCGATGAAACGCGATATTACCGCCACGCAACAGAATCTTCTTCCCATTGAGAACAAAGTGTCTGCCCACAACCTTGAAGTCTCTCATGCCGAAGGTAGTGTCATATTCATCACACTTCCTGCCTTGCGATTCGACCACAATTCTCAGCACGTAGAGGAATGGATTCTCACAGGACCAGAGATTTGGTTCGTGTATTGGGATAGAAACCTTAATCGCATTTTCGCCCGGCTTGCATTCTACCTTTGTGAGGATCTCTTTGGAGGAGCGGCGACCGGAACCCTTTTCAAAACAGTGCACGCGCAGTTGTGAAACCTCTGGAGAATCGTGCAAGTTCTCAAGCACGATCTGCGCTTCCGCCGATTCATCGTTGAGATTGGGAATGATTTGCGTTCTTTTCACGCGAATGCCCGACGTGACGACCAACGAAACGTCTCCCCATATTCCCGGAATGAATTCTTGTCTTTCCTGATCATTTCCCACAGCACTTTCAGGCGGTAGCGACGATCTCTTGCCGATGCGAACAAGCAGGCAATTGCCCTCAGCATTCCGGATCCAAGGATCGATGCGATATTCCTGAGAAGTGTAACAGCTTATGCTCTCTCCGACAATACTTCCGTTGAGAACCACACGTGTACCGTACTGGCTTTGTCCAATTCTCAGAAACACGTACTGTGATGAATTCATCCCATCGATTGAAAATTTAATCTTATGCCAATGATAGGATGCCTTTCTCCATTCATAGGGAGGCCGGGAGATATCGACGACTGATGGGACAGGGATGGTGTGGAGAAAAGAATTCGGGACAGTGTCGACGGTGGCAGGCTGCAACTCCCACGTTCCATTGAGAGAGAATGTGTTTCTGGGTTTCGAGCGGTCGATGACGAAGGTGCGACCCCCCTCTGCGGACACATTACTTTTGATCATCGAGCCATCCGCCTGAGAATCCAGCCCGCAGCAATCCTGAACGGACGTATGGATTGCTTTTCATGGTCCGCCAAACCAATCCATTGCGAAAATTCTCGATAGAGATCAACATGGGTCCTTGATCGATTCCAAGGTAGTCATTGTCGAACCATCCGTTTGGTGTGTCGGAAGATATAAAAGAGGGATTGAACGCATCGACAAATCCATATCTGCGATAGACCGATTCACCGAAGCGCGATTTCATTGCAAGGAGAGCCGGGACACAGATTTCAGGAGCAAACATCACTGAACCGCCGGCCGCGGTGGGCGCGATTGTGCCATCATCATTGACCCAATCGAACGACACTCCTCTTGCATTGTACGCCTCGAATTGTCTCTCTTTGCCATTGTAGAACAATTTCTTCCATGCCGGGCCATCGCAAGCGGTGAAACCCCAGATGAATTCTGAATAGTCTCTCCATTGCTCAGGATTCTGAACAGCATAATCGCGCTGAGAGTATGTTGCCCGACGGGAATTTTCGACATAGTCCATGCGCTTCTCACGCATGTAGGCATCTTGAATCCCTCTGAAATCAATCCAACAGTGAGAATACTGGTGGCCAAACAAAGGACCAAAACTGATGAACGACCGCCCGAAGTAATCAGCGAATATATAATTGCGCTGCCATGCCGTCCAGGCGTCCGAAGCGACGGGATGCGTTGGCGATCCAAGTGCAAGAATGTACAAGATCATCGCTTCGTTGTACCCTTTCCAATCGCTTTTGTTGAATCCCTGTTCGGGCGACCAACTCATGCAAAGAAGCGGAGGACGAATCTGAAGCCACGTCCAATCAACTCGACGATACAGAGAGTCTGCATAGGCGCGTATGTCCGATTCGGCCCGAGTTGGCCGTTCAAAGTACGATTGGCAGAAGAGCGCACCGGCAAGCAAGAGTGCTGTGTCGATGGAAGAAAGCTCAACCTGTTCACTGAACCGATGGCCGTGACTGTAGTTTAGGAAATGATAGAAGAATCCCTTGTAGCCGATCGACCGGGTGGCATCTGATGATTGCGGTCGGGACCAGAGAAATTTCAGCGTTGTCAGAACTCGAGTGGCGGCTGAATCCCTTGCGACATATCCCCGCTCCGCACCGATCGCATAGCTGGTGAGTCCGAAACCGATTGCAGCCACACTGGAAAAATTGATGTTCGGCCATCGATCGTGCGTCAACCCGCTATTCGGATCGGTCAAATCCCAAAAGAAATGGAATGTGCGAAGTTCAACGTCGTCAAGGAATGCAACTGCGCTTGAATCCGGGTGATAGGGTGAAGGTTGGGGAAAGGAGCGACTTGTGAAGACAAACAAGAAACAGAAGTAGGCGCAGAATTTCATGGAAATTGAAATATGACTATCACCGTGTCAAGACCATTTTTCTTGTCTCGGTACGCGAGCCAGCTTTGAGCTGTGTAAAATAGATTCCCGAAGACATTCCCGTCGCATCCCAGGAAAATGTGTATGTTCCAGCAACCATTGGCCGATCAACAATCGTTGAGACTACCCTTCCCAGCAAGTCGTACACCCTGAGGGATATGTGATCAGTACCAACGACGGTAAAGGAGATTTCCGTTGTCGGATTGAAGGGATTGGGATAATTTTGGTCAAGCCTGAAATTGCGAATTTCATTTTTGGCTGTGTTGCCTACATTGGTCACAGTGGTAAAACCAGCTTTTGCAAGTCCCGATTGAATCACCGAATTCTTCATTAATCGATTCCAAACTGCCTGGGTGCGATAGTTCTCAATCATGATGATGATCGGGCCTTCGTCGATCCCGATATAGTCCGTATCAAACCAATTCTGATTGATATTAAATGCATCCTTCAATCCGTACTGACCCCACAGTTGAGCTCCGTATTTAATGTACATCGATTGCAGAGCAGTAATGGACTCCACCGGAGTGAACGGGATTGATCCCGCCGCGGCAGTAGGAGCGATCGTTCCGTCATCACTCTGACCGGGAGGCGCACCTCTGGCCCTGTACCCGGACGGTCCATCACACGCGGTTAGTCCCCATACGCTATCACTGTATCCTGCATAATGGCCAGGATTGGCTGCACAGTATGAACGATTTGCCAGAGTCGCCCTTCTGGAATTCTCGAAATAGGTTATCCCCTGCAGCTTCGTGTAATAATCGGCGATGTTGCGAAAGTCTATCCAGCAATGCGTGTATTGGTGACCAAATAATGGCGGGAAGGTTATGAAAGAATATCCATAAAGCGTTTGCCAGCTGTAGCTGCTCATCCAGTTGTTCCAAACCTGGTAAGGTAACGGTTTGGAACTCGCACCGATCCCTTCGATAAGAAGAATCATCGCTTCGTTATATCCGCTCCAGCGATTAGTGATGAATCCGGATTCAGGAGTCCACCCCATGGTAAGAGAATTCTGTCCATACGTCATCCAATTCCAATCAACACGATTGACAATCGAATCTGCATAGGCGCGGAGAACAATTTCCAGCGAGTCTGTTCCGTCGAAATACTGTCGTGCGTAGAGGATACCCGCAAGCAGGAGACCGGTATCGATCGATGAGAGTTCTGAAGTACCAGAACGGGTCGCTGAGTTCATATCGAGAAAGTGGTAGAACCATCCGTGGTACCCTATCATCCCGGTGGTCCCCGATCCTTGTGGTTGCTGCCAGAATGTCTTCAGGGTCGTCAGGGATCGGTCCCTTCCAGACGTTCGACTGATCCATCCGTGGTCGATGCCAATGCCGATGGCAGTCAGACCAAAACCTGTGGACGCGATGCTGCCCGCCGATGATGCTGTGCTCCTATCTTTGATCAAACCGTTTGCGGTGTTTGCCTCAAACCAAAAGTAATTGAACGCCGTGTGTTGTAACGTGTCGAGCAATTGGGAGTCAGTCAGCGCAGACGCCTGGGGAGTCGTAGGGGACTCATTCCACGGCTTCATCCCAATGGACAGGATGAAGAAGACGGGAACCGTGAGAGCAACAATGACCCGAAGTGAAATATTGTGCAAAGGTTGAATCCTATCCCATTGTTATGTGAATGACGTGTTCTGTCCCCGCAGGAAATACAGGCAGAATGGCACAGTGGTGCTTGCCATCAATCGCAAACGGCGCCCCGTCGACGAGAATTTTCTGTACTCCACTCTCAACGTGCGACGGATTGGCGACGGCAATAGTGTAGACTGCTCCTCGGAACCTTCGTTTCACCTCAAATCGGGTCCATTTCTTCGGAATGCAGGGATCGATAACCAACCCATCTATGGAAGGACGAACACCAAGGATCCATTCGATTCCCACCTTGAACAGCCATGCCGCGGAGCCTGTGTACCACGTCCACCCTCCCCTTCCGTAGAACGGAGAATCCGGGCCGTCGATGTTGCCCGGAGTAACATACGGTTCAGCCCAGTATTGATCGGGATTCATGCCGCGATTGATCGGATTGAGTTTCGAAAATATCCTGTATGCCGCCTCCCCTCGCTTCAACATCGCCAAGGCAATTACTGTCCACGTTGCAGCGTGTGTGTAGACTCCTCCGTTCTCGCGCAACCCGGGTGCATAACGTGTAAGGTATCCAATTTTTTCGTCAGGAGTCTTATACGCTGGGCTTAAGAGCACGGGACCTGCGTTGAATTCCAGTTTTTTTTCAACGATGTCCATGACCTTTCGTGCCCGATCATCGTTGGCGACACCGGCAATGACGGACCACGTCTGCGCATTCAGAAAGATTTTCCCCTCTTCGTTGGCACTGGAACCGATTTTCTCACCGGAATCCTTGGTTGCACGATAGTACCATTCACCATCCCATCCGAGATCGTTAATGGTCCGTTTCAGGCGTAATGCTTCTTCCGAGAAGCGTTTCGATCGATCGTTGTCCCCCTGTGACTTAGCAATTGTTTGGAAATCCATCAGAATCTTGTACAGAAAATGGCCGAGCCAAATTGATTCCCCCTTCATCTTCAACCCGACAGCACTCAGCCCATCGTTCCAGTCCCCGGCGCCGATGAGAGGCAATCCGCGGTCGCTTTTCCTTTCGAGGGCTTTCTCGATCGCCAAGACACAGTGATCGAACACCGATCGCTTTTTAGTATCGTCGAGGAACGGCTCTTCCTTTTTGAGGATATCAAAATCAGCAGTCTCATCAAGATAACTCTTGACGACAAAGGGAAGCCAGAGAAGATTGTCAGAAATCGGCGTGACGTGTCCGATTTCGCTGATCGGATGCCACCAATGGTACACCGTCCCATCCTTGAATTGATGACGTGCGTGAAGAAGAATTTGGGCCATCGTCCGATCTGGATCTATCGGCAAAAATATCTGGGAATCTTGCAGTTGGTCTCTGAAACCGAATGCGCCCCCGGTCTGATAGTAGGCCGTTCTTCCCCACATCCGACCAGAAATCGACTGGTACTTGAGCCATGTGTTCAGCATGATATCCATGGCAGCATCGGGTGTGTGAACGACAGTATTCCCAAGCATATTTTTCCATCGATTCTTTACCTTCAGAAGGGCATGATCGACGGATTCAACATCCCGATATTTCTTGACGAGTGCCTGAGCATCTTCCCGGGAATTGGCGGCCCCAAGTGTCAACACAACTACTTTTTGTTCTCCGGGGGACAGTGTGACATCAACACGGAGGCACCCAACCGGATCAGCCCATTTTCCAGAATTATTTCCGAGTTTGCCTTCAAAGATCGCCTTGGGCCTTCGTTGATCCCCATACAGTCCCAAAACGGATTGCTTGTCGGCGTCGAAGGAATGTGGTTTGAGGTTTGAAGAATGAAACGCCGTATAGGGCCAATCGGTATTCCAATGTCCATTCTCTGTTGGAACTTCCCAAAGTCTCTTCGAGGCAAAGAGTGCCCTGTCTTCTTTCGAAAATTCGGTTTCGATAAAGCACTTGTGAAATTCACGATGCCAATCCGGTGCGGCGCCGAGACACCACTCGAAATATGAGTAGACGCTGAGCGATTGCTCGCGTCGGGTGGTGTTGGTGAGCGAGAGCTTCCATAGCTCAAGAGGCTCATCATTCGGCACGAAGACAAGAAGTTCGGAATCGATCCCATGATTTCGGGATTCAATGATGGTGTACCCGATACCGTGTCGGCACCGATAACGATCCGGTTCTTCACACACAGGCTTCCACCCGGCGGACCAGACCTTCTTCGAATCCCGGTTCCGGATGAAGAGGTATTTACCCCAATCGTCTTTTACGAGATCCTGCTCCCAGCGTGTCAGTCGATTGAGCTGGGCGTGAGTTCGCCAACTATAGCCGCTTCCGGACTGCGAAACGACGACACCATAATCGCCGTTACTGATGACATTAATCCACGGCCTGGGAGTCCGGGGATTGCGAATGACATACTCAGTTCCATCTTCTGAGAACCCACCAAACTTGTTGTCAAACAAAATCTTCTTGCTCATAGTCGAATGATCTTTGCGCACGTGAAAGGCCGAAGAGCCAGCAGTCAGCAGAATTTCGTCACACGACGATTATCCGTAATAGTCCGGAGATTTCTATCGTGGTGAAAACGAGGAGGGCGTTCAGAGACCGATCCCTAACGTAATCCGCTGGACATTCCCAAGTCTACCGCTCGAGGCCCAGGCATAATCGAAATGAAGGTCGTAGCCGTCACCTTCGATCATGACTCCGCCGCCTGCAGTGAGCCCGACTTCAGATTCCAGCAGGAAAAGGCTTTGATATCCGATTCGCGCCGCGAGGAACTTGTTGAAGACCCACTCCGCCCCGACATTGACACTTTCGGCATTGTCGCTTGGATGCAGTGCATCGACACCCAGATTGACCACATTCGATCCATCGATAGTGATAGGATATCCCAACCCAACACGGAATACCAACGGGAGTGCATAGTAATCAGTCGTAATTTCGCCCGGTATGCTGCTGTTATCCCCGTAACGAGTCGGATCCAGGTCGTAACGAATTTTCAAATCCGTGCCCGTAAAATGGTCCGTCGTACCGAAATTTGTCAAACTCGCGCCGATCCTCAATCCATCCGGTGATAGCTGATACAACGTGCCGATATTGATTCCGAATACGGCGATCGAACTGTGCATTATCCGCTCGGAGATGTAATTGACCTGAACACCGAAGGAAAACTTCTCGGTCATCTTCATCCCAAAGCCGAGTCCCAATTCAAGATCCGACACTGAGTACTTTTCCCCTGTCCCGAGCGGCTGATCAACGGTTGTGACATCGATATCCCCTGAGGAGAGCTGCGTCATCGTCACGAGAGCAGACGCATTGTCGAGTATCTTCACAGCAGCCATGGCATAATTGAGCGAGATTCCTGCCAGCCACGAATTGTAGGAAAATTGAACATCGGACCTCTGGAGCATACCAAGAGCACCCGGAT
Source organism: uncultured Ignavibacteriaceae bacterium (assembly GCA_964579855.1). GTDB lineage: Bacteria > Bacteroidota > Ignavibacteria > UBA10030 > UBA10030 > JADGQA01. Next base: position 14,146 of record CAZOIM010000025.1, read on the forward strand.
TGTAGTACGCCGCCATGACCTCGTCTGTCGAAGTGACACCCGCACTTCCCATTGCGGAGATCTTCGAACTGGGATCAATGAGCGTAAATTGGCCTATGGTGGTTCCAGTTTTGGATTGACTCAGCAATTCTCCCACTGACAAGAAGGCGAGGATCACCATTGACTTGAGACGCAACCGGGGAATGCACACTGAGGAATCGACACGGGAGATATTGTTGCCGCCGTTGTTCATTTAATTATGGCAAATTTTCCGACGAAGGAATCCATTCCGGGCGCTTCAACTTCATAGATATAGAGACCCGGCGCAACATCGAGGTTATCTTTGGTTCGCAAATCCCACGCGACATAACCGGCAACTGAAGCGTCCTGATGAAGAGACCGCACCAAGTCGCCGTGAACCGTGTAGATTCTGATTGTCCCGTTCATGGGAATATTGCGAAACTCCATCCTGCGGTCCCCGCGTCCGGTCGTCGCAAACCGCTCTGGTTCGAAACCGGCCGCGCCGGCATAGGGGTTTGGCACGACATATGGCTTGTTGTTAACAATTGTCTTTGCGAGACTTTGACTGATAGATTGCCCGGTCGTGGTAAATGAGTAGACATCGCTTACATTGACTGGGATCGACAGTTTTGCATCAAAGATATCACCGAGCGTTGGAACAACGAGCGTTCCTCGGGTATATTGACCCGTCGTGTCGAGCGAGACGCGCCACGTTTGACGCAAAACGTCGTCGCTATATCGATGAGTAAGGATATCGATAAATTCTCCCGGCTTGCTCAGCGCTCCGTCCGCGTCTTCATCTCTAAAAAAGAACTTGTATTGGAGCGTTCCGCCCCCTGTATCAGCCGTAATCTTGAACTTAACGGGTATAGCAGGCGCACCTATTTGGGCCAAGCTTGTATCAAGATAGGTGTTGGAAAATGTGATCACAAAATCGTCGGGATATCCGGGTCGACGCGTGTTTGCAGAATCAACATTGAGATAGACAAACTTCAACTTTGCGTTTGTCGAACCACCCTGTCGAAAGCCGCTTCTTCCTGAGTCCACCGAAGTGGCGAGCGGTGTATTTATGATGGGGAGGATGCCAAGGCCAAATGGCCCTGTGCCCGCACCCACAAAGTCCTTTCCCTGATCGAATACTGTTTTTTGCGTCGTGCTGTCGAATAGCTCATAGCGAGTTGCGTGAATTTGGTCGGGCAAATCAGTGTAGAATCGGATAAGAAGAGTCCGTTTGTCCGGAACGAGCTTTGGATCGATGACACGCAAATTTACAGCGGCGGTCCCGTCACCCGATGTGTGTTGAACCACCGAGGCCGACGCAGAAACATAACCCAGGACTTTCGGGTCGGGTCTCATTTCAACAACGTTGGCCGGCAGGATTGTCCCTCCCCGGGGAGTTCGCGACACAGCAATGGAGTTCTCAGATGGGAAAAAATCCAGCGAGTCGGAGCCGTAATTGTACGCGCACACCGCGTAATAGTAGTCCTGACCGTTAATAACTGTCGTATCAATGTACGTATGCGTGAGGCCGGTTTCACTGCCGAGTTCATACGCAACACCTTCCACAGTCTGTTTGGAAAACCCTCCGATGCCATCTTTCAAATCGAACTGCGCGATCGGCTTACCATTGCCAAACGGACCGGTACCGTTGGCATTGGTAATAACTTTGGGATCTCTGAATTCAGGGTCTGTCGAGCGATAAATCTTGTATCCTTCAAAATCGTTCACGTGAGTTACCGGATTGATACCCCGCTCTGAATAATCACTCCATGAAATGCGCACATACTTGTCCCCCGCATCGCCGGTAACTGTAGGCATAGGCGGAGGAACGGCAAACTGGTAGCTGGCATTGTAAATTTGTTGTACGGTGTGTACCTGTGTCTTCAATTCCCCGAGATCAGCACCATACGCAAGAGCCAGACTGAATCTTTCGTGTTCTCCCGCCGCAAGCCGGAATGTTCCTGATGCGAATAAAAAGGCAATGTTATAATTCAAAACTCCCACGTTGTTGTCGAAACGATTCGCCACTGTGGGATCCGTCCACATTTGATACAGTCTCGGCGGCCACAATCCGTAAAACACGATATCGTCGACCGTATCGGCCTTCGTTGGGCCTTTGATCCTGTTCATCTTGAAGCCCGTCAGGCCAATTTGATCTGACTCGTCAGGATCGGTCTGATCGAAATCCGGTTCTCCTGCTGTCGGCTTGCCATCTCCTTCGCCGATGTCGTGCGTGCCCGGAACTCCGTCAGCGCCGACATCATCATAGTCGGCGACCCAGTCCATGTCTTCATCGCCGGTCCACCATCTTCCCGCCTTGAACGCCGGACGATTTTCGAGCTTGCCGTAGAATGCTTCGAAGTTCGTCATGTTGTAATGCGTTGTGACGTAAGTCCGAATGCTGTCCTGACCCGTGATGAGTTGGCCGGGTCCGCTGTCGCGTCGCTCATCAGTAATTCCATCCCGATCGTCATCAATCCCGTTTGAGGAATTTCCCGGCGTCTCCATGTAGGCATACCCCAGGTATCCTGTGGGTGTGCAGTTGCTGCTGAGACTCACTCCGTGTCCGTATTTGTCCCACGTATAGACAAGGTTGACACCGAGGGAGCGATCAAAAAATGCGTTGTCGTCGTCCGATTCCGCAACGCCATCGCACGAGTAGGATTCTCCGCCGACGCCTGAATCCATGTAGAGCCCGAAGATAATGTTATCCACGTAATTGGTCGTACTCTCATTTGTGATATCATAATGCCAAAAGATGACATTGGTAGCCTGAGGATTTGCCCATTGAAATCCGCGTACCTCCATCCGCAAACCAAGCCCTCTGCGCGTCGCGTCTCTTGAATCGGGATAGTAATTCCACGCATCATAGTAGTCATCGTCGATGACAAAATAACTTTCCTGGTCGGCGTTGGGTCTTTTTCCGAAATAGCCGTTCCAACTGCCCGCCCATCCCGGATCATTCAGATCGTTCAATTTGTCCGGCCATGTATTGGGCCAAGTGCGCGGATCATTGCTCAGCGCGATCGAGCGACCGCGATTGATGGTCGGATCCGACTGCAGATACCCCGGTCGCGGCTCAAATCGCATTGTCTTTGTCGTGTACGGACTTTGCGCCTGTCGTTCTCGATACCCGGTCTCCATGATGTAGTCCGAACCCCCACTCGGCAGTGTGATCTTCGCCAACACAAATGGCGTAATGCCATCCGCATAGTTTAGTCCTGAACCCTTGGGTATTTCGACGGAGTGGAAAACCGAAAGATCAACGTTGAGAGGGTCTGCGGGATAGTCGCCAACCATGCCATAGTTCCAGAACACCGTCCGGATATTCCCGGCATCATGGAACCCGGATCGTTCCGCATCATTGCGGCCCCTTTGATCCTTTGGAACCACAGGCTGCAATGGAACCTGCGCAACGGCTTCCCGAGCCAACAGGAAAACAATCGCAATAAACATTCTCATATGACCGGTGGACCTCATACTCTGTACCTGCACATGCGTTCGTTCAACATTAGAATCTTGCACTTGCCCCAATTTCTATGCGTCTAGGTGCTCCAAATCGCGACGGGTTGATGAGTTCCGATGCATCGGCTCCGGGGGTGAGCGTATAGTAAGGGCTTCCCGTCGTAGCAAACACAAATCCATTCGAGTATCGGGCGTCAAAGAGGTTGAGGACCCTGGCGAACAAACTGAAATTGAATTCGCCAACAACAAAATACTTTTCAGCGCGCACATCAACTGTCGCCCAGGATGGCCTCGGTGATGAATTTCTTACAAGACTTGAGCCAAATCCTGACCCGATCGAGGGTGTGTACGGATTGCCGCTTCCATAACGCAGGATTGCAGTAAGAGCATAGCTGCTCGGCACATTGAGTGAGAGAGAAAGGTTCAGCGTATGCGTTTGATCCCAGTCGAAGGGGAGTTGACGCGGCCGTGGATCCTGTCCGGCTGCCGCAAGATTAGCTGTTTCATAAGGATCGCTTGAATTACCAATTGCGTTCTGATAGGTATAATTGAGCGAGACTGACGCCGTCGAAGAAATGTGTTGATCGACGGTAAGAGTGACTCCATCCACAGATCCGAAATCGACATTGGTAAACCGCGCATACTGGGCATCTGCGTACGTGTCGATAAATTCGACTCCCAACAGGTCCCGGATGTCTTTATAGAACACGCTTACATCGGCCCCAAGAAATTCGCCAAACTGTTGTTTGAATCCAAATTCATATTGGGTGGTAAACTCCGGTTTGATATCCGGGTTTCCCAGAACTCCGTAACTCACGCTCCCGGCCTGCAAATTACGAAGGATGTTATAGTCTGAGTTTGAATAGAGAATACCCAATCCTGGCATTTGATAGAAGTGACCGTAGGAAAAATAGAGGGCGCCGCCTGAAAGGATCGGATACGAAATTCCAAGGCGCGGTGCAATCGCATACTTCACCGTTGTATGTTGCGGATGCGATGATGGAGCTCCCTGGATTGCGTTGGCGGGATTCTCAAGATCGCTGGGGATCCTCGAGTTTGCATCATAGTATTCGAATCTGACTCCCACTCGCACCAGGAAGTCGCTTAGTTCAACTCTGTCCTGCGCAAAGAAGGCAAACGTCGTGGGAAAGTACGACCTCAAGCCCGGATACAGCGTATCATCGACGACAGGAAGGACCGTCTGGACTCCGTTCACGATGGTTTGCACGAGTGTCCCTGGAGGTCCGAAAGTGATGAGGGAATTCTGAGCTTCAAATCCGACCTTCACCAAATTGAAACGATCAATTTGACTGGTGACAGACCCCTTCAGGAGAACAGAGTTTGATAATTGTTCAAATCTGTTGAGACTGTATCCCTGAGTGTAGGCGCCAAGTTCATAGTTTGGATCACCGCGAGGAAAACCGGCAGCAGTGTAGCGCGGATCAAACAGCGACGAAAAAGCATAATCGGTGTATTTGAAATAGTTTTGACGGACACTCAACGAATAGAACGTTGTCGATGAGAGAGAATGCGTCCAATCCAATCCGTGTGCCAGGGAGATATGACGCTGACTGCTGAGTCCCTCGGGATTAAAACGATATGCAAAATCGTAGAGGCGGGAGTCGCTGATGCTTCCCACCGCTTGATAACTTATCTGGACGTTATCGATCGATTTGTTCGAAATCTTGAATTGTCCCGACCATTCATCGTTGGTGTTCATTGGCACGACGGCATTGTCACCCGTTGGCTTGAATATCCTGTTCTGAAAATCCGAGGAATCCGACGGAAGAAATCGACGTTGGCCATTGAGGTATCCATCATCCAGGAACTTTCTCACGCTAATCAGAAAGGTCGTCTTTGGCAACCCCGAAGGACCGCTGACCGAAAGCGTAAGACTTTGGCTTGTCGGGGGAAATTTTGTGGAGAGAAAAGGAAAATCCGCCTTACCCGAAGGACCGGCCGCATAGTCAGCGCCATACATCTCCACACTCCAGTCATAGTGGTCCTCCGATCCGCTCCGAAGGATCGCATTGACGACACCGCTCATTGCTTGGCCGTACTCTGCATCGAACGTTCCGCTGATGACCTGTACTTCCTGAAGCACCGACTTGTCGAGGTTGACGACTGACGTATTGTCGTACGGATTATTCACGGAAACACCGTCGACCTGGTATTGCACTTCACCGGCCCGGCCACCCCGGAAGTGTCCGTCCACGACGCCTGCCTGCAATGTGACCACATCATTCAAATTCTGGACGGGCAATACACTGATGTCATTCCGTTCCAGAATTGCCACCGAACTCGTTTGGCGAGTATCGACAAGCGGACGTGCGGCAACCACCGTCACTTCTTTCGCTTCAATCATCGCTTCAGATAGTGTCATGTCGAGCGTTGTGGTCTGACCGGCGCTGATCACCACGTTTTCGACATTCTTGGTTTGGTACCCTACCCCGCTGAACCGGACAGTGTAAACTCCGGGAGGAACGTTGATGATGGCGTAGTAGCCGTCGGCATCGGCTGCAGCACCAATGCTCGTTCCTGTCAAAAGTATGTTGACGCCAATGACCCCGTTCTTCTTGTCATCCGTGATCCGTCCCGAAAGTTTGCCTTTCGTGTCAGCGTAGACACGGCTGGTTAGGACGAGCATCACAACGAAACACAACGTGCGTATCGAATTTGATTTCAAACAATTATCAGAACGGCGCGAGTTTTGTATCATCGAAGAGCTACATTAAGATTTCAGAATAACGGTCCCTGGGCAACCCAACGTTCGCCATCGCTCACCCAGGAAAGACTCCATACTTCCTGGGCAGCGAATGGCAAACAACTCGGGCGACAACACGAACATTGAGTTGTCCGGTTGCCCGGCGACCGCAGAGATACTACTTCAACAGGACCATTTTCTCGGTCGGGGATAATCGCCTGTTATCACCCCGGGCTGAGATATATTCCACGTTGAAATAATAGACGCCACTTGCAAGTTTGGAAGCGTCATAACTATACTGATGCAAGCCGCTCGATTGGGCGACAAGTTCCTGCAATCCCACAAGCCTTCCAAGCAGATCATAGACGCGTATTTTTACGTTTCCTATGTCCGGCAGGGAGAACTGTATTGTTGTAGCTGGATTGAACGGATTTGGATAGTTGTGGTAAAGCACAAACTCCCGCGGCACATTCGCGACATTTGCAACTCCCGTTGGCGTGAGCAGCGTCGAGTTGTTAAGCACGGCGAATGCCGGCGTCGATGCCCAAGGCCATTCACGGAACCACCAATCCCGGTAAGCGGAGGTGTCCGTTGCAGTCCTATCGTAGTCATGGTAATTGACTCCAATGGAGACGGTCTTGTTCAGACTCCCCGCACTGTAGCCGAACTTCGTAAGATCAAAAGCCATTTCAATCGTGTAGCCTGTTGAAACGACCGATGTGCTGTTGAGAACGGAACCCGATTTCAACTTGGCTCCGTAACGGAAGCCCGGGGTTGTGCTGTTACCCGTCACTGCATCCCAAAGTGCCTTGGCTCCTCCATTCACCGCGCTGTCTGGAGCAACGCCAAACCGCTTCGCAGCCATCTGGTGTACGCCATCTCTCAAGGTGTCGGCCGGAGGATTAAGACTTATCTGGAGTCCATCGAAGAAGTCATCGCTCACATAAGTCAGGATCGATTGGTCACTGACGTCAGCGCCAACGTACAGAGTGTCTCCTTTGAAAAACATTTTTACGTGTGCCAACCCGGCGTCAATCACGCTATTGGTAGGCAACGCCAGAGAATTGTACTTTGTCACCCATTGTCCACTGCGGCTTTCCTTTGGGTACGTCGCCCGCAAGGTTGCATTTCCAAATTGAAGGTCCAGCGAAGGCACGTAATTCCAAATGCTATCGCTTAACGAGCCATCCACGACGACATTGGGGAAACTCGCCCCATTCTTAATCGTCATGTCAGGCCCATACGTTGGCTCCTGCAAAGTGTTTACACTGACGTCCGAACGCATGAGGACACGCCCTGCCATCACACCTCCGTTGTTACCCCATTCATTTCCCCACCACGCCTTCGTCGCTATGTGTCGGGCAGAACTAGCCGGCCAATCCGCGTCCCAGATGCAAATGGACATTTCGACTGCATCGGTGGTCGCTGAGTTTGCATTGTAGCCAAGGCTGTCGAGACTCACTGACATTTCCATCGTCCAGCCGGTATCCGCGACGTATCCACCCGAACCATTCGTGTCGGAATTCGCCGTGCCTTGAACCGTTGTTGCGATATGCACGATACCAGCGCCCGGGAGCGCACCTCCAATTTGGGGCGAGCCACCCACAGCAGAGGAAGCAGAGTCGAACCCCCATACGGGGAAGATATCTCTGTGCAAGGTTGTGAGGTTGGTCGCGAGATGAGTCCGATCGTAAATGCCTGCCAAGATTCCGTCGCTATTCTCCCAGCCGGAACCGCCGACCGAGCTGTCCTTCGCAACAACGCCAATGTAGAGCGTGTTGTGAGCCTTGTCTGTAAGAAACTTCACGACAACATTCTGACCGTCGTTCACATCGGCGCTTCCGTTCATTATTTTCCAACCGCCGCCTGGAGTGCCATCGTTCTGTCCGTACTTGATGACGATTGAATCCGCTTTTGTCCAAACGCTTTCACTCATCTTTCCATCCAGCGTCATGGTTGCACCTGCAACATCGCGCGCCCATACATAGTCCTTGCGGGGACTAAACTGGGCGATCAGGCTTGCCGATAGGAGCGATAGACAAGCCACGATCACTAACAGTCGCGTTATTTTCATAAATGAATCTCCTTATAAAGAAATGTGAAAAAAAGGAACAGCCACAGATACAGAGGATCAAACACAAATGCAATGGAAGCTTTTGATGTGGGTCGCACCTCCTCTCCTTGAAATAGACATTGTAGAATGATGTATTAGTTATTCGTTAATATTGGCGTTTGCATGGTGGACTCGCGAATTACCAGGTCCGCAGGAAGTACATGACGCCGTTCCGAGTTGGGGGATCGCTCTCCATCGAGAGTCGTCAGCAGGCTGATGACCGAAAGGATGCCCATTTGGCTGATATCGACGTGCACGGTCGTGAGTGAGGGATGGACATAACTTGAGATGATGATATCATCGAATCCTGCAACCGCGATTTCCCTGGGGACGCCAATGCGTTCCTCACGGAACTTGCGGAGGACCCCAATGGCCATGGAATCGTTCGAGGCAAATACTGCGGTTGGTCTGACCTTCGAGGCGAGGATTTGTTTTGCCGCATTATATCCCGACTCTTCGGTGAAGTCTCCGGCGACAATATCATCATCCGAAACTTGGTTGGCGGATTGTCTCATGGCTTCGCAAAAGCCCTTCAACCTCTCCTCCGCATCGACGTTGTCTTTTTCTCCGCGGATGATGGCGATTCTCTTGTGCCCTTGGCGGAGCAAATGATTTACAACCTGTTTTGCGCCTCCGGCATTATCGATGGTAATATAATCGGCCGTTCCAATATCTATTGATGATCCGAGGATAACCGCAGGCATTGCCTTCAAAACACTCCGAAGATACGTACTGGATTCAAGGTGAGGAGACATGATTATCATACCGTCCACCCTTCCACTCAATGTCCTGACGGCGGCATCCAGTTCTTCAGCATTGTTGTGAGCGCTTGAAACAATCAAGTGATGTTTCCGATTACGGGCGGTAGAATCAGCGCCTCGGATAATCTCGGAAAAAAAATCGCCGTAGATATCGGGCAGGAGCAATCCGATCGTTTCCGTTTTCCGTAGGCTGAGACTTCTTGCGGAAGCACTTGGTATGTAATTGAGCTCTTTTGCAATTTTTTTGATGCGGTCTTCAGTTTTCGCGACGACGAGGTCGCTATCATTGAGGACGCGGGAGACGGTCGCGACGGAGACTCCGGCTTTCTTTGCGACGTCGCGCATGGTAACATTGGTTTTGCGAGTGGCCATCCCTGGTCTTCAAATCATGTTCAATGACAATTGTAACCGGTTTCAATGTAACCGATTACATTTTACGAAATTTGGGAATGCTTGTCAAGCAAAATCGTCGAATTTGACCCTTGGTGGATTCTAAGAGCATTGACGAACGGGATCGCTTGAAATACCTTCTACGGCGGGCGTTTCAGGATGGCATTCCTGATTCCGCTTCTGGCGGATCTTGATGGCAGACGTTTCAAATCTTTTTCAAATCTGCGACTTTCGAGGAATTGCCAATTTTTGCGATGTGATTGTTTCTTTTCTCAATCTGCAATTTGGACAATGTTCAAAACCGATCACATCGGTAATCCTCGCCGTCCTTGTGTCTGCTGTACTGTTGCGTGTTCGAGCTGCACTTTTGTCTTCATTGACGAGTGGATTTTGTTCGAGGATCGTCCGCCGGATTCACGTACGTTATTCCCCAAGGTCCGATGCCGTGAAGCTGAATCGTGGCTTCCTCTTTCGTGAAAGCGAAGTGCCGTGTCCCAATTTCCATCGCGGCAAACCCGCCGACAAGCAACTTTTTGGCCTTGGATTCATCGAACACCTCTGCGACACCCATATAGAACGAACCAGAAAGCACTGTTACGTGCTCAATACCTGGATGCCAGTGTGGAGGGACTTTGTAGTTGGCGGGAAGCGTGAGCCGCATTGTAAACGGACCCGCTTTCGCCGGGTCCCCCTCCAAGACTGTTGCCTTTGTCCCCTTCGGCAGCGACGCAGGACCTTCTGACCACGTAAGATCGCCTGGCAAAAGCAAAATGTGGCCGGTCTGATGTTCACTTGCTTTTTGAGGTGCCATCCCCTGTGCCTGGAGAAGCAACGCAGGAACAACGAGCATCAATCCAATAAGAAAAGTCCGAAACGAGCAATGGTTTTTCAATAAGACCTCCTGTTGAGTTGGTTACTATTTATGTTGAGTAAGAACGTTCTGTGTAGTTGGGCCATGCGTACCGCAGTGTGTCTATGGAGACCCGGATTGGTTGAGTCTCGAAGCTTCCAATTTCCAAGGTCATACTTCATATGAAGTCCTTTCGCTTTTAGCCAAACACAAATTGCAGGGGCAAATCCGCCCCTACGCCGGAAGCAGATCAGACAATTGTTGTTCGAGCTCACTGTAGACTGCATCCGCCTCAGCTCCCAGCGCGTCGAAGGTCTTGCTGGCGAAGCTGCGCATCGTTGCTGTGAGGGTAATGTCGAGGATTTCGATATCTTCGAGACCCATGGAACGGAGTGCGTCGACATCTGCCTGAGTCATTTCGTTGGCTCTCAGGGCAATTTTCTGCGCGAACTCCATCATCGCGACTTCCACAGGTTCCAATCCTGCGTTTTGGAAATTTGTAAGGATCGCTCGCAACTGATCCACGCTTACTCCATTCTTGTTCAAGATTGCCCCGTGAGCGAGCAGACAGTAACGGCAATTTAAGGCCTTCGCAGCCGCCAGCGTGACCAGCTCGTAACGTCTCAATCGCAAATTCTTTCGAATACTCCCCTGAAACGTACGCCACGTTTCCAGCACTTCAGGACGAAGGCTGAATACTCTGGCATGGTTTGGCACATACCCCAGACTCTTTCGGTCTCCCTCGTAAATTTCATGGAGTTTGCCTTCAGCATCCGCTTCCCTGGTGGTTCGAATAAACATTTCTTCCTCCCTGTGAATTTTCGATTGTTTTCCTGTTGGAATGCCAACCACTCGTACCGAACTGCCCAGCGATAGGAACCGGCCGAGATCTTCCTATTAACCCAACCACCACTCTCAAACTGGCATTGATGTGAAAAGATTCCCGAAATCAATTTTTGTGAACTTGCTTTGCCAGGGATTGAAGAACAGCTAAATCCAATTCACCCTTAACTCCCCAGCCTTTTTCTCCCTCCGGTACATTCGGTCGAAACTTCTCGTACAATTTGTACGCCTCGATAGCGAGTATCTCCGACTTGAGAGATTTCGACAAACGAACCATTGCATCCTTTACATCAGTGAAATGTTCACCGAATTTCTGGGCAAGGTATTTTTCAACGCTCTTGGGATCAATGACTTCGCCCTTGATTACAGCTCTTAAGCCTTCGGATGTTCGTGTGGTGGGTACTGGTCGACCAAGAAGTACCACGGGCTTCTTTTCCCTATTCCTTTTTCCCTTACGTTCGATTTTAAGTAGTTTGTCTTTGGGCTTAACGAATATTCCCAATCGTTGTCCTTTAGCTTGAGCATTCAGTCCTGCGACTGCTTTGCCTAGTGTCAATGCAGTCGCATGGTCATACCCGAGACGTTCGGCAACAATTGTCGCCCAAAGTGTCATAACCGGCGCCCGGTTGACCTGTATTATTTTTTTGACCATTAATTATCCTCCATTTGCCACATAGTAATGATCAGCCTTCCAAAAGGCAACGAATGCTTGGTACGATGCTAAATTCCTGGACATCATTTAACCTTTTGCCTGAGAAATTAATATGCGGGGGCTATACAGGTTTCCGGATGCCGGGAGTATGACAAATACTGTCAGCATCCGTTAACAATGTGGCCAAAAGATTGGCGATTCCGGATGGGCAGAATCAACGCGATGCGTTGATATTCATCGGCCGAGAAAGCGACATGCGATAATTCAATGCACGTTTCTCGATTCGGTTTGCGCGTTTATTGCGGTTGCGATTTGTGCGCGGAAGACTGATTATCGCGGCAACAGTAGTAATGCATCGTGGGACTTCAAAACATTTCGTCAATTCGCTTTGTTCGAGGTATGGTATAACCCCAGAATCTCGTTGATGGAAAGGGTACGTAGGAACAGATCCAATCCTCAGAAAAACTCCATTATTGTCCCAAGAAGTTTTGAATGGCATTCACTGTTTCCTCTGGTGATTCTTCCTGTGGCATATGGCCACAGCGTGGGACAATTACCAATTGCGAGTTTTGAATATCCCGGT
>CAZOIM010000026.1:0-22521 GCA_964579855.1 uncultured Ignavibacteriaceae bacterium
GTCCGGTACCACCTCTCGTCGGAACAGTAGTATTGGTCCCATTAACGTTATAAGAGCCTTGTGACCGATTCGAATTCCCAACCGTTGCTCCCGGATTCCTGGCGCCAGAACGACCTGGAATTGCGTAGCCATTTCCCGGAGAAGGGACATATCCTGCACCATTGCCGTACGATCCGCGTCCCGAATTATCAAAAATTCCTCGGAGTGATCCTCTTGTGTTTCCAGAATTCCTGGTGCCGTAGTATCCTCCAGAACTTGCGTAAGAGCCGTATCCACTGTAGTTGCCATACCCACCATGGTATCCATATCCACCATAGTGATGATGATAAACTGAATAGTAGGGATATGGATAGTATGGGTAGCTCATGAACGGATACGCTGCAAAACCGGCCCCATAATACAACGAGGAATAGTACCAAGGGTTGTAGTAGCCACCATAATTCCATGAATCATATCCATAGTATGGTGACGGAGTATAGTATTCAAATCCAAGATATACGTGATCGCCATAGCGATCGTTTGCGTCATAGTTGCTGCTCTGAGGTTGATACGTTGAATCCCCCTCATTGTAAGCAGTCCCATTCTCGTCTTCGGTTACCACCCTCGTGTAGCAGCCTGAAAAAATAAGAATGAGACTTGCCGCTACCGTCGAAACGAAGAGTGCCATCTTGTAAGTTTTCATTATTACACCTTTAAATTATAAGCTATCGAATATTGAGCAATTTGGGTGCCAGCACATCACCAAAATAAAAGCCCGATTTCACGTGTGAAAACGATGGAAATCGGGCTTGGATGCCAAACTTACCGTCGAATCCTGTCCATTTAAGTAAGCGGAATGTCTACCCTCCCACACAATCAAAATGAACCTACAAAGTCCATTTGGAGGGCGCGATTTCCGATAACCACGTTGTCTTGGTTCTTGAAAACATTTTTGAGATCAAATCCGACGACGAGTCCCTTCCCCAATGACCATCGGAAAGCAAAATTGAGATATCCTTTTCCTTTTCCCAATGCCTGACTGTTATTGTCATTGTTCGCAAAATCGTATTCAGCGAAGATCGAAATGTTGTTTCCGATTGATTTCTCCGCGCCAACGTAAAAATTTAAATCTTTGTCACCATCTCCTCTTTCAAGCGAGAGATTCGCACCGCCGTGAATACTCAAATTGCCCAGGAACGAATAGTTCTTGCTCCCTGCCAGGTAGAATCCAGGTGATTTGATGGTGTATCGGCTCGTGCTGTCGACGTAGGGCTCCTTCCCCTGTGAATCAAACCCTATCGCGAGAGCAGGCATCGTCGTTGCTTCATCGATAATCCTGAGTTTCACATTCACTCCCGGCAAGGGATTCATCTGAATCTTGTTCGAGCCGATGATGTCAGTACCGCCGTACGATATCCCAAAGCTGAAATTATCGAAGAGACCAACAGAGAGGCCGACAAGAACGCCTCCCTGTTCAAATAAGTTGGTACGGACGGCATACACTCCCCGTTTGAGAACTCCTGCAGTGGGCTTGTCGACGATCATTGTAGGCTCAATTGTTGCAGCGTCGCCCGCATAACTTTGTGACCGCAAAGCTGGTGCCAGGAACATAGTACTGCAAATCATCATCAGTATGATGCGTTTCACCGTTTTCTCCTTCGTAGTAGTACGGATGTGCTATACATCGTCCTCTCCAAAGATCTTTTTCACCGGCTTGGGAACTTCAATTGTTTTCGCCGGCTCGACACGGAGAGGGATAATTGTTTTTTGAGGTTCGACAGGCTCGTCTTCTTTCGTCACGATGCGGAACCCTTCACTCGACGGTTCTTCGATGTCTTCCTCAGCTTGCCCGGTTTCAAAATTCAGAATCGGCGTTTCCTGGACGACCGGTCCCGGCATCCTCGGAACATCCTTACGTTGAGATTGTTCCAGTAGCTTCTTCAACAATCTGTTCCCTTCGGCAAGAAGATCTTCTTCAGAATACGTAAGGAGGGTCCCATTCCGTACATAGAAATTGCCGTTGATCATAACGTCGCTCACATCCCGTGAAGAACACTCGAGCATCAAAGAGCTTAGGAGATTCGCGTAATGTGAGGTGGTCAAACCAAACCCGTTGCGGGTATCTGAAACATCGAGGAATGTGATATCTGCTTTTTTCCCGGGTTCGATGGTTCCGAGTTCTTCCTGCATATTCAAAGCACGCGCTCCATTTTTCGTACATATTGCAAGGAGTTCAAAAGGTCCTGGAACGGATTTATCCTGACTCCTGACGATCGAAACCAGTGATCGTATGTTGAGGAAAGGATCCAAGGGTCCCCAGTCGGTCCCGATTGCAATGGGCACGCCGCGATCCATGAGATCGCCAATAGGTGGTATATCGACCTCCTTCAAGAGAGCTGAATAGGGAGATAGAATGATCGGGATCTTCGCTGCGGCGAGTATCGCTGCGTCGTCCCCTTCGAGCAACGACAGATGAGACAACTGCACTTTTAAATCGAACGTGTGATACTCGTTGAGCAACTGGAACGTTGTACGACGGAAGTTTCTTTTCAACGTTTCCTGTGCCCGCCGAGTTTCTCCGAGATTGATCATCAACGGGATCTTGAGCTCGTTGGCCGAACGCAATGCAGTCTGAAGACTGTATGTCGTCAACTCATCTTCCCCGGAAATCGTCACGGCAAATCGGATGGAAGGGTTCTGGAGTTGTCGGATCTTCTCGATCTGGTCCCCATTGTGAAGACCGATGAAGCCTTTCAGCTCAGCGCGCCTCATCGCCTCGAAGCTGGCCGTGGGGGAGAAGTCGAGATTATCCAGACCGAAATCGGCGATGCAAGTTATACCGGCTTTCAGAGCATTGAAATATGCGATGCGATACAGAGAATCGAGATCTTCACGACTCGCATCGCGATTCAAGTATGCATAGGCGGCCTTAAACCTGCGATCGCGTTCCCAATGTGCCATCGGCGCAATCCCGATGATGTGACGGAGGAGAAACGATTCACCGTGATAGTGGGCATCGATAAACCCCGGCAAAAGGACCTTCCCTTTCGCATCGATGACTTCTGCGTTCGGGAATTGATTCTTAAGCGGTTCGGACCTTTGAGCAACATCAACGATCCTGTCGTTGCGAATCAACACCGCAAACGGACCGATGCGATTCTGATTGTCGCCAGTGGCGACAATTCCATTTTCAATGATCTTCGTAGTCTCGGTGAGTGCCATTCTTCATTTCCCGAATACTCAATCCATCTTTTGGATCAGTCGATCTTTCTCCATACTGTTTCATCTTTCTTGTCTTCCAGAGCGATTCCGATTGCTTTCAAACCGTCCCGGATCGTGTCCGAGAGCGTCCACAATTTTTGCTTCCGGGATTCGTTCCTGACTTTGATGAGCAAATCCATGACTCCTGAAACTGAAGCGCTGTCTTTTGCATTTGAAGTCGCATCCTTTCCCCGAAGTATTCCGAGAATGCCTGAACCTGTTTCCCAGAAGAGGTTAAGAACACTGCCCAGTGTTGCCTCAGACAGAGGAGAGGCCGGATCATCCAACCAGCTATTGATGCTCGTCGCAAAGTCGAAAAGTACCGCCAAAGCCTTGGGGGCATTGAAATCATCGTTCATGGCTTCGACAAATGCCTCACGAAATTTGGTGACTTCCGCGGTCTTGTCAATTCTTCCAAATGTAGTTGATCGCCTTCGAAAATCGATTTCCAACTGCAAGCGCTGGAAGGTATTCTGAAGTTTTCCAAATCCAGTTTTCGATGCTTCGAGTGCTTCCTCGCTAAAATCCAGCGTGCTGCGGTAGTGGCTTTGGAGAACGAAGAACCGTACCACGAGTGGATCGTATTTTTTAAACAGATCCTTCAGCGTTATGAAATTACCAAGCGATTTGGACATTTTCTGACCATTGACGGTCACAAGGTTGTTATGAATCCAGTACTTGGCAAATGGCTTGCCGGTGGCTGCCTCACTCTGCGCGATCTCACACTCGTGGTGCGGGAATTGATTATCAAGGCCGCCTCCGTGAATGTCAAAATGCTCTCCCAGATATTTCATCGACATTGCCGAACATTCGATGTGCCAGCCGGGAAACCCGATTCCCCAAGGGCTTTGCCAACGCATAATATGCTCGGGTTCTGCCTTTTTCCAAAGCGCAAAATCTTCTGGATTTCTTTTTTCTGATCGAACCTCCACACGCGTACCTTCGATCAATTCGTCGAGTGTGCGTCCGGAAAGTTTCCCATATGCTTTGAATTTCCGGACATCGTAGTAGACCGAACCGTTGATCTCGTACGCATAACCTTTATTGAGCAGCTCTTTGATGATTTCAATCTGCTCGATGATATGTCCCGATGCGCGCGGAGAAATATCAGGACGCCCGATACCGAGAGCATCCATATCTTCGAAGTAACTCCGGGTTATCGTCTCGGCGATTCGCATCGGATGAATCTTCTCGATACGCGACTGCTTGAGCATGCGATCTTCGCCGTCGTCGAGAAGGTGGCCCACGTCCGTGATGTTCTGAATATAAAGCACTTTATAGCCCAGGAATCTCAGATAACGTACGATAACATCAAAGGAAACATAACTCTTTGCGTGTCCTACGTGGGCGTTGCTGTAGACCGTGGGGCCGCAGACGTACATTCCGACCACTCCTTCATGGATCGGTTTGAATTCCTCTTTCTTGCGCGATAAGGTGTTATGAACAACGAGTGGCATCTGGTAATCTACAATTTTGATAATCTCGTGATTGGCTTAGTGTTATTTGTCAACCCCTCTTTGTCCAACTTTGTTCTTCTGCACGATACTCCTTGCTCGACCACAAACATTGCGGTTTTATTTAAGACCCATCAACTCTCTCGCACCTTCAAGACCAGCTTCTGTCACTTCTTCCCCGCTCATGAGCTTCGCGACTTCTTTGACGCATTCTTCGTCGGTCAGTTTTCTCAACTGTGACGTCGTTCGACCCCGCGATTCCGATTTTTCGACGACAAAATGAGAATCTGCCAGACTCGCGATTTGCGGCAAGTGTGTTATCGCAATGATTTGGTGGAACTGAGAGAGATTGTTCAGACTTTTGCCGACAGCTTGCGCAATTCGGCCGCTGATACCGACATCGATTTCATCAAACACGAGCGAGGGTAATCGATCGGACTTCGCGAGAATCGATTTCAGCGCAAGCATAATCCGTGACACTTCGCCCCCCGAAGCGACCTTCACGAGGGGCTTTATGTCCTCGCCGATGTTTGTTGAAAGATAAAATTCTACGAAGTCGATTCCCTGGGGGGAAGCTTCATAGAAGTCTTTACCCAACTTGACAAACGCCCGTTCTCCGTTTTGACTTGCTTTCGTCTTGTCGATTACACGGTTATCAATCGCGATTTCAAACCGTGAATTCTGAATCCCGAGTTTTGCCAACTCGGCGACCACAGCTTTGCCGATATTGGCGGTTAATTCGTGGCGTTTCGTGGAGAGTCGTTGCGCAGCGGCCGAGCACCTCCGCCGTTCCTGTTCGATTGCGGACTCAAGTTTGCTGATGGTGCTCTCGAAATTCTCTGCGATGGCAAATTCTTTCTGAAGCAGCTCTCGCTGCGCAATGATCGAGTCGATCGATCCCCCGTATTTCTTCTTCAAGAGTGTCAAGTGACCGAGACGTTCGCGGATCTGTTCGAGCCGTTCCGGATTGAACTCGATCTTCGCGTTGTAGCTCTGGATGAGCTTCGTCAGTTCATCGACGATCGCAACAGCGGAATTGCACTCGTTCTTTGATTCCTCGAACACTTTGTCGATCCCGGCAAGATCTTCCAGCTGGTTTCTCGCCTTGACCAACTGGTCAAATACAGCACCTTCGCCTTCATACAAAATTTGGTACAGCTGCGTGGTCATCGCAAACAGTTTCTCAGAATTCTCAAGGATGCGGAGCTCGGCCTCAAGAGTGCCTTCTTCTCCTGTTTGAGGGTTCACCGCATCAATTTCTTTGATCTGGAAATCATAAAGATCCCTGCGTTCCTTGAGAAGTCGTTCCTTTTGCCGCAACTCGTCATACTCATGGAAAAGGTTGTTCAGACTTTCATACGACGATCGGAATTCCGTAACGAGTCCTTCCAGTCCGCCGAAGTCATCAAGCAGATCGATGTGGGTTTCTTTCCGCAATAACGATTGGTGCTCGTGCTGTCCGTGAAGATCAACGAGATGGTTTCCGATTTCCTTGAGTTGCGCGACGGAAACCGGCGTGTCGTTGACAAAGCAACGTGTTTGCCCTTTCGATGAGATTTCGCGGCGGAGAATCACCTCTTCGGAACCTTCCAATTCGTGTTGATCGAGAAATGCGCGAACTCTTTTGTTGGCAGTTATTCCAAATACTGCTTCCACGATTGCTTTTTCAGCACCTTTGCGGATAATTTCAGTGCTGGCTCTGTCCCCGAGAACCAAATTGAGAGCATCAATGAGGATGGTTTTGCCCGCACCGGTTTCTCCGGTGATAATATTGAGCCCGGAGCCGAATTCTATCTCCGCCGAATCAATAAGCGTGTAATTCTTGATAATCAGGGTTTTGAGCATGGAGGCAGATTTGGCTCAAATGTAACGAAAAAAATGGATAATTCCAGCGCGCCTGCGCAATTCAAACTTATATTCCGGAGTCCGCGTACGGATCCACCGGTCAACGAACCTACGAGGACGTGGAGTGATCGAAGAGTGCAACTTCGGGTACGTCGACAAGGGCGCCGTGAAAGTATGCGAATGTAACGAACTCGGTGACGCTATCGATTTCGGTCTGTCCGAAGCCATATGAGTATGCTTCGAAAAAAGTTTCAAGCTCTTCGCGCGATGACCCGGTTTGAAGTGCAGGATCATTGATTATAGACTCGATCTGCGATACGCCTCGATTCCTTGCATCAACGAGAGCGTGTATGTGTTCGGCACTGATATCTTCTTCCCGGGCGACCCAGAAACCGTGCACGTAAGGAAATCCCGTCATGTCCGTCCATTCTTCGACCAAGTCGAGCGTGTAATGTTCAGAAGGCCGACTTTTTGTTGGTGTGAAGTTTACGATAAGAGCTGCATCGGCCTTCTGCAACATCGCATCAAGTGAAGGCATCATCGGGACAAATTCGATTTCAGCACGGTCTTCAGGAAGGTTGCGGAATCGCTCTCTAAGCACAATCTTCGCCAGTACGATTTCCGAAGTGACTCGGACATCGACTGCTACTTTCCTAATGTTACGAACGCCGTTTTTGACGGTAAGTGTAATCGTCCCTGTAGACCTTTTTGAAGCAACGCACACCTGAGGAACGATGCGATAGGCCCCCCCGTGACGGGCATAATCAATGGGAGAGAGAAAAGCGCACCGTACATCGTTGGTGCGCTCATTTAAGCGGATTGAATTGACGGCGGGAAGATCAAACGATAGTTCGAAGGGAGAGTCCACACTCTCCAGTCCGACGAGAAGCGGACGAAGATATATGGCATCCGACACTCCCAATCGGACTTTTGATGCCATCAGGCTGTGGTCTTTTGGGAGACGGCCTTCGTTGCGAGTTCACGAACGTAGTAGAGCTTTGCCCTGCGCGATTTTCCTTCTTTCACACGTTCAATCTTTGCAATACGGGGTGAGTGCAAGGGGAAAATACGCTCGACGCCAACGCCGTCGGAAATTTTTCGGACAGTGAACGTCGAATTCATTCCCGAACCGCGCCTCGCGATTACGATACCCTGGAACTCCTGAATCCGCTCTTTGTCGCCTTCTTTGACTTTCACGTGGACATTCAGAGTATCGCCGGGCTTGAACTCGGGAATATCTTTCTTTAATTGCGTTGCTTCTACAAGCTTCAACATATCCATGATCTATCTCCGTTATTGTATTGTATCAAAATCGAATGCTCATTGTTCGAGCATGTCGTGCCGCCTCGTGTTCGTTCTCTCAAAACGCTGTTGTTCCCGCCATTTAGTGATCTCGGAGTGGTTGCCCGAAAGCAAGACATTCGGGACTTTTAGTCCACGAAATTCCGATGGTTTCGTATACTGAGGACTGCCGAGCAATCCATCCTGAAATGAGTCTGTCAAAGCGGATTCGCCGTCATTGAGCACTCCGGGAACCAACCTGGCGACTGCATCGACGACGACTGCGGCGGCTATCTCGCCTCCGGTCAGAACATAGTCCCCGATTGAAACTTCTCTCGTCAGCAACGTTTCGCGCACCCGTTCATCAATGCCTTTGTAATGACCGCAGAGGAGAATGATATTCTGGCATAGTGATAGTTCATTCGCCATTTGCTGATCAAACGTTTTTCCATCCGCACTCAAATAGATGACCTCATCATACTTTCGCAACGTCTGAAGATGTTCGATGCATTCGAAGATTGGTTCAGGCTTCAGAATCATCCCGGCTCCACCACCGTAAGGTGTATCGTCGATTGAGTGGTGCTTGTCGTGCGTATATTCACGCAGGTCGTGCACGTGCAATTCTATAAACCCCTTTGCCTGCCCACGTTTCAGAATGCTTTCCTGAAACGGACTCTCGAGAAGCTTTGGCAATCCGGTGATGACATCCAGTCTCATAAATCCAGCAACCCTTCTACCTCATGGATCACGATCGTTTTCGTTTTAAGGTCGACCTTCCGAATGAATTCCTTGACTGCGGGGATGGAAATCAACCTTGAGCCGGAATCGACTTGCCACAGATCGTTGGAAGGCAAACGCAGGATTTCGCGGACCACACCAACACGCTTTCCCTCTTCCGTCACAACATCCATCCCCAGCACATCATCGATAAAGAACGAACCCTCGGGGGGCGGAACAATCTCGCCGCCCGGAATCATCACTAACAGATTGCTCAATTTTTCGGCTGCCGAGCGAGTCTCAACTCCACCAAACTTGACGACTGCATTATGCCCGCTCATCCGAACATCTTCGACGGTAAACTCGCGGGAATCTTCAGAATCGCGGCCGATCCATACATTTTTGAGGACGCTGAAACGATCCAACGAATCTGTCCACGGTGAAATCCGAATCTCTCCCTTCAATCCAACTGCGCCGGAGATCTTACCCAGTGCGACGAAATCTTTCATACTCCGGACTCTCCGACATCGGTGAATGGTGGTCCGCCTGGATCAACCGACGATGTCAAGTACCGCTTTTTTACCCTCTTTGGCGCCGACCGCTCTCAGCAGTACACGAAGGGCCGAGGCCGTCTTTCCACTTCTGCCAATGATCTTCCCGACATCCGTCTCCGCAACTTTCAACTTGAACACCAGCTTTTGCTCTTTCTCTTCAGTCTCGATCAACACGTTTTCCGGGTGGTCTACGAGATGTTTCGCTACGTATTCCAGGAATTCTTTCATGGTTCCACCTCCTGATATAAGGTCTAAGACTGATTCCGGGATTGACCCAAAGCTTGTAGCGCCCCAGCACCAACCAACCTTCTCCACACAGTGGAATCGTTCAGCACAACAAAACCAGAAATTTCCCTACAACGAACAAAAGCGATCTATGAAGCAGCAGGAGCAGGTGTCGCCGATACAACAGGCGCGGGAGCTTCAGCAGTTGCAGTTTTTACCTCTGCCGGTTTGCTTTCGGCCGCAGCCTTCTTCTTACGATCAGCACGTCGCGCACGACGGTCGGCTTGTCGCTTCGGTTTTTCGGCCTGCTGAGCCTGCCAGCGTTCCATGACACTCTTCACTGTCGCTTCGTCCTTGCCTTGGCGGACCAATGTCCAGCGTAGCCAGAATCCGGTCCGCTGCAAAAGAGAGCGAACTGTATCAGTCGCCTGAGCACCTTGTTTAAGCCAATGTTCGATCCGTTCTTCTTTGAGAGAAAGTCCGATCGGATTCAGGTTTGGGTTATACTGTCCCAGAGCTTCGATATAACCGCCGTTGCGCGGCGCTCGAATATCCGTGGCGACAAGCCTGTAAATTGGATAACCCTTCTTACCTTCCCTGCGCAATCGTATCTTAACCAACGTGTATACTCCTCTTATGAGTTATGTTTTGTTGAATAATACAAAACTATTGAAAATTCCATTGCTCCATACTTCTTCAGCGCATCGGCAAACCCATTCCTTTGAGCGCCCGCCGTGCACCATTCTTGCTGATTTTTCTCATCATTTTCTGCATCTCTTCAAACTGTTTCAGAAGGCGATTCACTTCCTGGACTGATGTGCCGCTTCCGAGAGAAATCCGTTTCCTACGGCTACCGTTCAGCACAGTCGGTCGAACTCGCTCTTCTTTTGTCATCGACTGAATAATCGCCTCGATTCGCACCAGTTCTTTGTCATCGACACTTGCGTTTGCAGGCAGTTTGTTCATACCGGGAATCATCGAGACGACCTGGCTGAGCGGGCCCATTTTCTTTATTTCTCTCAACTGATCCAGGAAATCCTCGAACGTGAATTGAGACTTCCGGAGTTTTTCTTCGAGCTTGACTGCCTTGTCCTGGTCGAACGACTCCTGTGCCTTTTCAACGAGGGTAACAATGTCACCCATCCCGAGAATGCGTGATGCTATCCGATCCGGATGGAACAATTCAAGGGCTTCCATCTTTTCGCCAACGCCGATGAATTTGATCGGCTTCTGGACAATCGAACGGATGGATAGAGCAGCGCCGCCCCGGCTGTCGCCGTCCAGTTTTGTTAAAACGATGCCGTCAAAATTCAGTCGATCGTGAAACGCTTTTGCGGTGTTCACGGCATCCTGGCCCGTCATGGCATCCACCACGAACAGGATTTCATGAGGGCGGACCCGATCGCGGATCGCGGCGACTTCGTTCATCATCTCTTCATCGACGTGCATCCGGCCCGCAGTGTCCAGAATAATCGTATCGCGGATATTTTTCCGGGCGTACTCTACAGCATCGTCAGCAATCTTCAATGCCGTAGCACCACGATCAACATAGACGGGAACGTCAATCTGTTTCCCCAACATCTGTAGTTGATCGATCGCAGCCGGTCGATGTACATCGGCTGCAACAAGCAAAGGAAGTCTGCCTTTGTTTTTCAACAAATTGGCAAGCTTCCCGGCGAATGTAGTCTTCCCGGACCCCTGCAGGCCCGCAATAAGAATGACCGTTGGGGGAGTCTGAGAAAACGTTATGTCAGATTTCGTCTCTCCAAGAAGCTTGATCATCTCATCGTGAATGATCTTCACGATAAGTTGTCCGGGCGTTATACTGTTGAGAACTTCCTGTCCAACTGCCCGTTTCTGGACATCCTCGATAAATTGCTTGACAACTTTGTAGTTTACATCGGCATCAAGCAACGCGCGGCGGACTTCCCTCATGGATTCTTCCACGTTCTGAGGCGAAATCTTACCCTCACCACGAAGCTTTTTGAATGCTATTTCGAGCTTTTGGCTCAGACTTTCAAACATGCCAATCCTACCATATTATGACGACAAGACTTCCTCGTTCCGACTTAGGATCCCAATCGAACTTGGAAGTCTGCACCATCCTAGCCTACAAAATAGAGAAAAAAGGAGCCCTAATCAAGGATTAATTCGGCAGTTGAGCCGCTGCGACTGTTTCAAACAACACGTCTAACGCAACCGATGCAATTTGAAGGAAGACTGTCTCTTATTGAGGCATCAAACAAAAAACCGTCGCCACTCAACGCCTGACGACGGATTCTTCGTGCACTCTTGACCGAGTTCAGCTATCCTGCCTTCTTTAGAGCCTCTGCGCCTCCAACAATTTCAAGAAGTTCTTTTGTGATGGAGCCCTGACGTGCCTTGTTGTACGAAAGAGTCAGATCGGTGATCAATTCTTTGGCATTTTCCGTCGCATTATCCATGGCGGACATCTGTGCACCGAGCGCTGCAGCATTCGATTCAAGCAGTATTCTCCACATCTGAAAATTCAAGTGCCTGGGAAGCAATGCGCCGATGATCTCTTTGCTTGAGGGCTCATAAATATAATCAACGAGCGGGTGGGCGCCGTATTTTTTCTCGGCTTTCAGCTCTTCCGGCGGAATTGGAAGCAATTGTTCGATCACAATCCGTTGCTGAAGGACGTTCTTGAACTCATTGTAGACAACTTCAACCTTGTCAAATTCCTGATTCAAGTAGCCGGAAATCAGCTTGTCCATGATTCCTCTGGCTATCCCGAAATCCAGTCCGTGGAAAATTCCGATGTGCTTGGAATGGAGATCATAGTCGCGTTTGCTGAAGAATTCGAACCCTTTCTTGCCGATCGTGACGAGCCGAACCTGGCGTTCGTTCAAGGTTCGATCCGGATACTGACTGCGGATGTGGTTTACCGCGGCCTTGATAACGTTCGTGTTGAACGCTCCGCACAATCCCCGATCTGAAGTGACGACAACGATCAGCGACTTCTTGATTTCGCGGACCTGGAGTAAAGGATGAAGAGAAGGATCCACTTCGGAGACTAAATGTGCGATCAGTCGCTTGATTTCACGCGCATAGGGACGGGCAGCCACGATTCCCTCCTGTGCACGACGCAACCGTGCCGCAGCGACCATCTTCATAGCCTTCGTAATTTTCTGAATGCTCTTAACGCCCGAAATACGTCTTCGTATTTCCCTGAGAGTCGCCATCGGTTATTTCACAGTCGCCTTGAACTTCGCCGCAAATTCCTTCACGATAGCGTGAAGTTTGTCTACAGTTTCTTTCGACAAATCCTTTTCGTGTTCAATTGTCGTCAACACGGCAGGATACTTGAGCTCAACCATTTCGTGCAAGCCTTTTTCAAATTGCTGGACACTTTCCAAAGGAAGTTCATCGAGGTATCCATTTGTTCCGGCGAAAATGCTTATCACCTGCTTCTCGACCGGCATCGGTACATATTGACCTTGCTTGAGGAGTTCCACAAGGCGTGAACCTCGCCGAAGGGCTTGTTGCGTCGACTTGTCGAGGTCCGAGCCGAATTTCGAGAACGCTTCGAGCTCGCGGTATTGGGCAAGTTCGAGCCGCAAACGGCCTGCGACCTTTTTCATCGCCTTGATTTGCGCATTCCCGCCCACACGCGAAACGGAAATACCAACGTTGATTGCGGGGCGAATTCCGGAATTGAACAGACTCGGTTCGAGATAGATCTGACCATCGGTGATGGAAATGACGTTTGTCGGAATATAGGCGGAGACGTCGTTCGCCTGCGTTTCAATGATCGGTAGAGCCGTGAGACTGCCGCCGCCGAGCTCATCATTGAGCTTGGAAGCCCGTTCCAACAGACGTGAATGCAAATAAAATACATCTCCAGGATACGCTTCGCGACCGGGGGGACGCCTGAGGAGGAGCGACATCTGCCGATATGCCTGGGCGTGCTTTGAAAGGTCATCAAAAATAACCAGTGCGTGACGACCACTGTCGCGGAAATATTCACCAAGTGTAGCACCGGCGTATGGGGCAATGAATTGCATCGGTGCAGAATCACTCGCAGAAGACTGGATCACGGTCGTGAAGGCCATGGCTCCTTGTTCCTCGAGTTTTGCGACAACCTGAGCAACCGTTGACCCTTTCTGACCGATCGCAACGTAGATGCAGTAGACCGGTTTGACCCCTTCCGCCTTAGCCGCTTCCGAGTGCGTATATTTTTGGTTGATGATGGTATCAATCGCAACTGCTGTCTTTCCGGTTTGCCGGTCACCAATAATAAGTTCACGTTGTCCACGGCCAATGGGGACCATACCATCAATCGCTTTGATACCAGTCTGAAGAGGTTCTTTCACCATCTGTCGCGCAATGACTCCGAGGGCCTTGCGCTCGAGAGGCAGAAACTTATTCGGTTTAATCGGTCCGTGCCCGTCAATAGGTTCGCCGATTGGATTGATTACCCTGCCGAGCATTGACTCTCCTGCCGGCATGGAGGCAACTCGTCCTGTCCGTTTGACGATGTCCCCTTCTTTGATATGGGAAGCCTCACCGAACACGACGCACCCAACGTTGTCTTCCTCAAGGTTCAGGGCCATGCCAAAAGTGTTGTTCGGAAACTCGACGATCTCGCCGTACATCACCTTCTGAAGGCCATAAATTCGGGCGATGCCGTCTCCTATCTGGAGGACTGTGCCGACATCATAGATATCGACTTCTTTTTCAAAACCCGACAATTGCCTGAGCAAAATTGTCGAGACTTCGTCTGGTCTTACTTCAGTCATGAAAATTCCTTTTCAATTTGTCAATACATCACTCAATCGCGGTGTCGCTCACTATTCAAGAAAAAAAATCCGCAAAGAATACGAAGGTTCCGATTCTGTCTCACACTTCCGGGAAACTCAACCGGATTTCTTCAGTTCAATCCGCCGACCTCGGATAATCGCCGCCGGAGAAGTTCCAGTTGTCTGCGAACGCTGCCATCGAACACCGTATCACCAACTCTGGCGACAAATCCTCCCACAAGCGTTGCGTCGTGTCCGAATGCGATCCGAACTTTCTTATTCGTGTACTGTTCCAGTTTTCCCTGCAGCGTTGCCGTCTGTTCGGTCGAGAATTCCGTAGCCGTTTTTACATCCACTCTGACGATCCCCTGACGATCATCCCAAATGCTGAAGAACTGATTGATGATCTCCGGTATGAGATCCTCTCTTCCTTTGAGAGTGATCATCGCAACAGAATCAAGCGTGGACTTCTGAATCTTCCCCTCGAATATCGCTTGAAGGACATCGCGCTTCCTTGTTTTGCCGATGACCGGGCTTTTGAGAAATACCAGTAACTGTCGGGATTCTTTGATCGAACTCCTCAACAACTCAAGGTCCTTTATCGTTGCATCGACGTTTTTTTCATTTTCCGCTAACTCTACAAGCGCCTCAGCGTAACGGCGTGCAACTCTTACATTGACCATTCTCTATGCGTCCTACCAGCTAGTTCTTTGGAAGTTGATCAAGAAACGTGCTGACCATTTTCTTTTGTTTCGGGGCATCAAGAGACTCGTCCAGAATTTTCTCGGCGACTTTGATCGCCAGATCGGCGATCTCGGACCGAAGCACCAGACGCGCCGAATCCACATTATGCTGGATTTCCTCGGTAGCCCTTTGAATTTCCTGTTGCGCCTGCTGATGTGCCTTGTTGACGATCTCATTCTTGACTTTCTCCGCCATCTCCTTGCTCTCGCGCATCATTTTCTGAAAATCCTGTTCTGCGCGAGCCATAGTCTCTTCATTCTTTTTCAGGAGGTCGGCGGCCTCTGATCGTGCCCGATCTGCCTGCTCCAACGCACTCCGAATCTTGTCTTCCCGTTCAGTGAGCGCCGAAATAATCGGTTTCCAGGCGAACTTGCCCAAGATGGCAACAAGAATGGCAAATGAAACTATCGTCCAGACGATGAGTCCAGGGTTGATCTCAAGCATGGAATACTCCGCCGTTGATGATTATTTCGCGAAGGCAAGAACGATGCAAATGACGAGGGCAAAAAATGTTGCTCCCTCGATAAGACCTGCCGCGATCAGCATAGAAGTCCGGACTTGGCCGGCGACTTCAGGCTGTCGACCGCTGGCGTCCATTGCTGCGGCGGCAAGTTTGCCAATACCAAATGATGCACCAAGGACTACAAGTCCTGCTCCGAATCCTGCTGCAACATATCCCCATTGATGTGCTGCCCATTTTGCGACTTCGACTGCGTTCTGGTCCATGAAATATTCCTCCTAAGTAAGTGTTCAGTGTTATGATGAATGGTGAATTCCAGAGAATTCGTTAGTGATCGTGATCTCCGTGTTCCGCAGCCTGTATGCCGATGCCCATGAATAATGATGTGAGTATCGTAAAAATATATGCCTGAAGAAAGGCAACAAACAATTCCAGCATACAGATTCCAACTGCAAAAAGGACTGGAACCGGTGCAACAAGATACGACTGAAAGACAAACACCAGTCCAAGAAGCGACAACACGACCATATGTCCGCCGGTCATGTTGGCAAACAGACGCATACACAAGGCGAAGGGTTTCGTGAACAGTCCGATGATCTCGATGGGTACCATGATCGGCCACAGGAACCAGGGAACGCCACCCGTAAGATGAGCCAGATATTTTCCAAAACCTTGAGCGCGAATTGCTGAAACTTGAATCATGACAAACGCGATCGACGCCAAACCGGCCGTGACGGCAACATTGGAAGTTGAAGTAACACCGTACGGAATCAACCCCAACAGGTTCATAAACAGGATAAAGAAAAATGTGGTAAGCAAATACGGAAGGTACGGGAGACCGCCTCTTCCCATATTCGCAATGACAACATCATCACGAATGAAAATGATCACCGCTTCAAATGCATTTGCGAATCCCCGTGGAACAAGTGTCTTTTTGTATTTGTATGCGCTCGACGTTGCCGCGACAATTAGAAGAAGTGCGGCAATCCACAGGAAGAAAATATGTTTTGTGATCGAAAGATCGATGGATACTCCTCCAATCACGATCGGAGAGAATTGCGGCAGCTCAATGTGAACAAAGGGGAGCTCGATTTCGTGCGAATCTTTGAGATGGTCAAAGAGATGGGTAAAATCGAATGAGCCCCCTTCTTCAACCGCCTTCACGCCGGCCAAGTGCGCTGTGTCTGCCAGGGCCTTCGAAGCCTGCTGAAGCGAATCCGCGATGATGTTAGGTCCAAACGGCATGAGGGCTTACGATTGATTCTTTACTGTGACTTTGTTATCCAACAAATAGATCTCCAGTACGAGATTCAACGAATAGAAAAAAAGAAGTGATAATGTCAGAGACAGCGGGTCAAAGGCGAAGTACCTGATGAGAACGAGCACCAATCCTGCCATCAAAAAG
Source organism: uncultured Ignavibacteriaceae bacterium (assembly GCA_964579855.1). Lineage (GTDB taxonomy): Bacteria > Bacteroidota > Ignavibacteria > UBA10030 > UBA10030 > JADGQA01. The sequence goes on from CAZOIM010000026.1 coordinate 16,689, forward strand.
AGCCTCGCCCCCATTCCACCCAGAACAATTTTCAAAAATGTAATATTGCTTTTGTCGAAGGAGTATTCGATTGCAAAATATCCCAGCAACAAGTTCAGCAGACTCATACTATCGGCGGCAATCGCATTCCGAAGAAGGTCTTCCGTCCCCCACTGTGAAACGGCCGCATACCCTACAACGGTTATCCCGGCATACAGATAGGCCACGAGTCTCAGGAAGCGCCAGTCTGTTTTCACTTCACTTCGTTTGCTTTTCTTGCTTGTTCCTTTTTGTCGAGATCGACGACCGTCAAGTAAAATTTTATGAGACCACCGATCACGCCGATCATTACACCTGTGAGCATCAACCACGGGGAAGTATCGAATTTCCCGTCAGCCCACCTGCCGATAAAAAAGAAAACCAGAATTCCGGCAGCAAGCTGAATACCGAGCCCCAAATACGGTCCGGTATCACTGTCGATACTCATACGCCACTTCGACTCTTTCACAGTGACCTCGGAGAATAGACCTGGGGACGGCGACGACGTGAACTCACCCAACGGATCAGTGCTTTATCTCGTAGAGGGGGGTTTTTTCCGACATTGAAACTTTTCCGTCAAAAATCGAACCCTCATCAATCACGAGACGGGTGGCACGTATGTCACCACGGATTACCGACTTGCTCTCGAAGACAATTTTCTCCGCGGCACTCACTGCGCCACGCACTTTGCCGCCGATAGTGATATTCTTCCCCGTGATGTTCCCTTCGACTTCCCCCATGATGCCGATCGCGAGCGATTCCGATGCAATGACTTCTCCAATAACCTTGCCGTCGACCCGCACACTTCCCTGACTGCGGATCTTGCCTTCTACGACAGTGCCGGCACCTATCATGTTGAGTTCTTTAATCGGATCAGGTTTTGCCATGGCCATCCTTCACAGGTTATAATTCAACAGAAAAAGTTTGGGATCGACCGGCGTGCCATTTTTCCATATTTCGAAATGCACGTGAGGACCCGAACTTGTTTGTCCCGAATTGCCAAGAAGTGCAATCGGCTCGCCGCGTTTGACAAATGCGTTTGCTGACTTCAAGAGTGATTCATTGTGTTTATAGAACGTCAAGAAGCCACCGTTATGGGAAAGTATAATTTGATATCCGTCATCGTGAGTCCACCCGGAGAAGACGACGTTTCCATCAGCCGCCGCACAGACCACGGATCCCAGTTTTGCCGCGATGTCGAGACCAAAATGCCCCTGGGCTGGGCTGTACCCACGAGTCGTGTAACCTTCAACCGGCATCATCGCCGGAAAGACGATTCTTGGCGCCTCTTGGGGCAAAGGATTCGAGGGATGGTAATTTACTTCCGATTCCACTTGCGGCACGTTTGAAGTCGCAGCTGTATTGCTTGCTACATCCGTCGTCTGATCCTCAACTCGTTCCTCAGGTACTGGACTCTCGACAGCAACCCGCGCAGAGTCTGCCTCCGACACATCTTCGCCCAGAGCTTTTCGCAATTTGATGTTATAGGATCGCAATTCGACAAGTTGTTCCATGACGCCATTCATCCTCTGGCTGAGACTCACCAACTCCTTGCTGTACTTGTTCTCCAGAAATGGATTCGAAATTGGAACCAACGAGCCGATGGGGGTGTAAATCAAAACTAGCAGAACAGAGGAAACGACTACTACGATTGCTGCCAGGACTCCTGCTGCAAGATGCCAGGGAGCGACCTCATAGTTCCGCGACTTACGGGTCTCGCCGTTCGGAACAACGAGAATCGAAAGAACATTTTTCTTCGACGCATGGTGTTCACTGTTATCGGCCATCTTCCTTTATCACCAATGAATCCACCCAAGACCCAAAAATTGGACAGGAAATATAACCAAAGGTGCCCCGAAATGCAAAGATCTTTTGCCAAAAAGGGCAAAAAACATCCGTCGGTTCGATCTTACAGACATTGAAACGACAAAGTGCAACATGTAATCACGATGGAGAAACAGGTGGGGGTAGAAGAGGCCGAGAAGATCTTTCGCGCGATAACAGTCAGAGAATTTATTTGTGTCGATCCAAAAAACCCACTCGAGAAGGAAATCAGATGATTGAAGTGTGAACTGCGAAACTACTTTATGATCAGTGCAATGCCGCTGAATGCCGTACCGGCTATGGGGCTTTGCCCTGACTGGATCCAACTATTACTGTATTGCAGATCAATATGTTCAAGAATGAATCCAACCGAGCTTGACGCGACAAGACGAGGATCTGCGATCATTATTGCCTTTAAGATGCCCGATAGGCGCATCCCGTATCCGACTGTTGAGTAGCTCAAACCGGGCTCAGCGAACGAACCTCTCTCGATAAATGCGACTTCAAGAATGGTCACTTGGAATCCTTTACGGATATTGAGATTCTCCGATCCGAGTCCACGAATCACATTTCTAACAAACGATAAATTGCCGGAGCCGTGTTTGTACGAGAATCTGCCGATCTGATCTTTCCAAATGAGTAAATCGGATGCCTCCCGGGCAATGCAAAGAGAAAAGAGATTCCAATCCGTTTCTCCAATGCGGTACATCAGACCCAATTCCGTGCTGGCACCGAGAGTTGCCTGACGTGGGAGAGGATCATCCTGACTTGGAACGACATAATAGATGCTGCCCCCGACGTTCGACCTTCCATAGCTCAGATTTGCATCCACCTTCGGACGAAAGCCTGTTTCATCTCCAGGAGAGAATATATCTATCAACGATGCGATAGGGACATTCAGAAGTGCACCGAAATCCGCTGCGCGAGTGCTTGCAGAGGCCGTGCCAAGCACCGATTCGACTTTCTTGGTCGTGATACCGACCCCTAATCGAATGCCATACTCAATCCCAATCCCAGCTGTAAATGCGTCGCATTGTTCGTATCCGTGAAAAGTCTGAAGAATATTTGGATCTCCACTCGTCGTGGAAAGCTGACCGAGATTGAGATAGGTTTTCGAATAGCCAAGCCCGGCAGAGAGATTCAACGGAAATGGAATAAAATCTCGAATTGAAGTTCCAACGAGAGCGGATTGGACCGAAAAATACACATCGGATAGGTTGAATGCCGGCAACCACGGAGTCTTGTTTGTGTACGTCGCTGCTCCGAAATGTTCGTTGAGCGTTTGGAAACCAAGCTGCCCTGGATTTGCCATCATAGCAAATGGGTCCGAGGTGATTACAGAGGATGATATTCCAGCCATCCCATTCCCTTCCGGCGAGGTCGAGATCATCAAAAAAGGAACGGCTGTGGTGATTACCTGGGTATACGAAACGTGAGCAATGAGCAACGATGCGACAACACGTTGAAGGATTTTCATAGAGATCCCCGAACAAGGATGTGTTAAAAATTTAAAATAATTTCGGCCGCCAATCAATCCTCACTTTTTGTTTGTTGCACGGATCACTTTTCGTTGTCATAATTGCGAAAACTCGTTTCACTTCATGGAAGGCAACGCTGACAGACTTGATGAGACAAACAAACGAGGCCACTGGTGGTTCTCAGACAGGTTCCGAAATTCCGGATGATGAGAAAAAAAGATCGGATGAAATTCGAGGAAGGAATTGCTGATCGATGAAACCCAAGCATTATGCAACCATATCCTGCCTTTTGAATGATTCAGACATTCATGGCCAAATCAAATGGACGAAAATTTCGGACAGAATCAATTCCCGATGGACTGATCACGACTTGGCATTAACCCTTGAACGAATTGACTCACGATCTTCTCGGATCTCGCAAATCCGGCATTCCAAGCAACAATTGATCCGTCATTATTAAGGAGGACAGTCGTAGGGACGGTCAAAACATGCATGGATTTCGCGAGTTCCTTCTCCGCGAGTGCGTCGACTTTTCGTATCGCAAATGTCTTCCCTGTCTGAAGAAGTTCTGCCTGAGCTTTCTCAATCTGATGTTCCTGCGGCACGCACTGCGCACAGTTGGCCGACCAAAAATAGACAACCGTTGGGATTGTGGAATCCAGGATCCCACCGAACCGACTTCTTCCAACATGCGAGCGGACATACCTGCGATTACCCGCGATGAAAGCAGCGATGCCGGCCGCAAACGTGGCCGACAATATTACAACGAATACAAGGCGTCCAACAATCAAATGGATCATGCGCTTGTTCCTTCTCTGGGTCGGAATCCCGGAACCCCAAATTTTCCAAGTTGATAATAGACAAAACAACCAGCGCAGAATCCAAGAAAGAGATTGGTGGCCGCCAGAAGTACCACTACCCACGCCAATCCCCAGCCCAATATGCTGCTTCCGGTAACGAGAAAGTAGACGCCGATTCCAAGCACGATTCCTCCCAACAGTTGAGCGAATTCATGCGGTGCCGGAATATCCTCCACAGAATCAGGGTTCATGATCCGAAGAGGTTTAAGCACGTTCCTGTACGTTAGCTTGAAGAGTGCGAAACGCGGCGAGAAGGTTCCAGCCAAAAGCACAACGGCAACAACAGCCGGAAGCGCTGGCTGATCGAGAATGAAACCGATAAGCACCAGTGTGATGATTGAGATCTGGTTAAATCTCAAGGCGCTTCTGTCAAGACTCTGTTTTCTTGTGTCCATACTGTGTTCTCCTCGACTATGATGGTTGTTACAAAAATCCTTTCCGATGGAGTTCCGCGAAGGGCACAAACAAAAAAGCCCTTCACAATGGAAGGGCTCAAACTGGATTGACCGCTATAACGGTAGATTAGATCAATGGCGGACAACAGCTGCCCCTCGCAGGGAGGAGACAGCAACAACAGTCAACATTGGTGTCTAAGGTGAAATATCTGCTATAGTAAGCCATTGGTATAATAACGCCTTCTCTACGAAGAAAAGTTCCTCAGCGAGAGCACGGCTGACGCCTAACTTCTCACTCAAGAGTCAAACATGATCCTTGATGAACCAACCAATGTGGGAAAGTCCTGCTTTGGAGGGACCTCAGGTCCGCTCGCCTTGAGTTGTTCCTGAAAATGTCTGAACGAAGGCAATTCGAGAAGCGCCTTCTCATCCTTTTCGGAATTGAAAAATGCTGTATGTGTAAACGACTTACCATCGGCACTTAGGCATACATGATAGAAGACACCAGGATGATTCAACTTCTGCAGATCAGCCATCACCTTTCCTATGTTGTTCTGATTCTGTTCTGCATAATCCGCTTTTGTCGTATAGGTCACCTTGACTATTTTCATGCGACGTCTGCTCCTCTCAACTGATCGTTCTCTGGTGGGATGCTGTTATTCTCCGTGACGTCCTTTCATCCACAATTTGGAAAACTGATTTAAAAGACCGTCGGGGCGCATTGACAATGGCCCCGACGAGCATAAACTGACATCCTTCTCCGCTACTTCACTGGATTTCCGTCGCCATCCAGAAATTGGATGTCACCATAACTAAGCGAACGGATCCCCTCTTCGATCTTGGCCCGGTCTCCAATAACCACCCAGACCAGATTGTCAGGATGGAGAACCTTCTTCGCCACATCTGTTACATTTGAAAGCATGAGATCGCGCACTTTTTGCGGATATGTCGTCCAGTAGTCGTCGGGGAAACCATACTGTACGAGTTGAGTGAGTGAGCCGACAACAGCTTGATTCGTTTCCCATTCCCCCGTGAGACTGAGCGTAAGGTTCTTCTGAACCTTCTCAAGCTCGTCGCCGGTCGGCGGATGGGACCCAAGGATATCCCGTAGCTCTTTATTCATTTCGACCAGCGATTCCTTCGTCTTGTCGGTTTGAACGGGTGCATACGCCAGGAACGGACGCTGTCCTTTTGCAGACCAGAAGAACGAAAAGGCGCCATACGACCAATGTTTGTCTTCCCGAAGGTTCATGTTGAG
>CAZOIM010000026.1:22621-25733 GCA_964579855.1 uncultured Ignavibacteriaceae bacterium
GTTGCGTTGTTCGGCTTCAACCATGTATCGTGAAACTTCGCCATATTTTCACGCGTCATCTTCCCGACAGACTGCTCGGTCCCGGAACCGGTAAGGGGATTTCCATATGCGTGACCTTTCCCGTAAAGAAGCCCTGAGAACACACGCAGTCCCATCTGGATCGGCTGCATTTTCTCGCGCTGGATCTGCGCGATAGTTTGCTTCTGGAATCGGGCAAAGTCCTCCTGTGGAAATGACGGGTTGAGAACGACATCCGAGTAGAGTGCAAGAGAAGCGTCGAGGTTGGACTTCAGCGAGGACATCGAGACAATCGATTCGTCAAGATTCGATCCGACATTGAGCGTTGCTCCAAGAAGTTGAAGCTCATCACTAATCTGGAGCGCCGTCCGGGTCTTTGTCCCTTCGTCCAGCATACGCATGGAAAGGTTCGCGGTGCCGGGAGTTGCGAATTGGTCTGAAGCGTAGCCGGCATCGAAGAGGAGACTGAAATTAACCACCGGCACCGATTGTCGCGACGCAACGATGAGTTTCAGTCCATTGGAAAGCGTCGCACGCTGAAACGCAGGGAACCGCGCCTCCGGCGGAGCTGCGACGTCGGGCAAAGAGTTCCGAAGAAGAGAGTCACTAGGAGTGTTGGTGAATTGCGGGAACGGCTCGATATCCAGATTATAATCGCCATCCGATAACCAAGCTCTGACAGTATTCAAAATATCTTTTGTCGTTGCACTCTCAATTCTCTTCAACGTTGTTTTGTAGTGATCTGCGGAACCGGCAAACGTTTCATTCTGCGCAAGAATGTCTGACTTTCCGCCAAAGCCGCCGATCCGTTCGATTCCACGGGTAAATCTTGCAATGTATTGTGTCTTTGCACGCTGCAATTCCTGCTCTGTCGGGCCACTTTTCAGGAATTTGGCGAGTTCTTCATCGACAGCCTTCTCAACTTTGCTTACATCATCCCCCGGTTTCGCCGTTGCTTCGATATCGAACTGACCTCCGATTTCGCGCAGATCCGTGTATGCTATGACGTTCGTGGCAATCTGATCGTCATACACAAGTCGTTTATAAAGGCGTGATGATTTTCCTGATGTCAGAATGCTCGCTGCGAGGTTGAGGTAATCTCCATCGGGCGAACCCCATTGTGGGATGTTCCAGACTTTATACAAACGGGCTTGGGCGACTCTGTCATAAGCGAATTGGCGTTGCGTGCCTGTCCGTTTTTCGACCCAAAGCTTCTGTCTCGCCACGGGGGGACCCGAGGGAATGTCACCAAAGTACTTCTTCACGCGTTCGAGGGCGCTCTTTGCGTCGATGTCCCCGGCGATCACCATTGTTGCGTTGGAAGGGCCGTAGTATGTTTGGAACCATTCTTTCACATCGTCGAGCGAGGCGGCACTCAAATCGGCCATTGAACCGATCACCGTATGCGAATACGGATGCCCATCCGGATAGGTACTTTTCACAATCAGTTCCTCGGAAACGGCATACGGTTCATTCTCTCCCTGACGTTTCTCGTTTTGGACTACTCCGCGTTGTTCGTCCAGTTTCTTCTGGTCCACGGCCCCCAAGAGATGTCCCATCCGGTCCGATTCGATCCAAAGTACTCGGTCCAGGGCTGAGGTGGGCACGTTCTCAAAGAAATTCGTCCTGTCTTCGTTGGTAGTACCGTTCAAATCCGTCGCGCCGATCTTTTCCATGGCTTCGAAGAACTTCCGTTGATCGGAACCGCCCCCGAAGTGTTCGCTCCCTGTGAACATCATATGCTCGAACAGGTGTGCGAAACCTGTTTTTCCGAATTTCTCATTCTTCGACGCGACGTGGTACCAGATATTGACGGCCACGATCGGGGCTTTGTGATCCTCGTGCACGAGCAGGGTGAGTCCGTTCTCAAGCACAAATTTTTGGTACGGAATATCGATTCCAGCAATCATCGAGGTGCCTACTTTCTGTGCGTTCAGCACGAATGGAAGACATAACACGACGATGAGAGTCAGGAGGAACAGCCTGAGCTTTGCCATGATGGATTCCTTTGAATGGTGAGTGGGAGACTCGACCCTTATGTTGGGTCAATGTCGTATCAGTAATTGAAAATCAGTGTTTGTTTCAGAGTGCCGTTAAGGCTCCTGCCAGCCTGCGAATTTCGCACCGACGTCTCCAACATCTTCTTCTGTTCGGCTGTGTAATTCTTCTTTGGCATATCGAATTCGATGACGATTTCGGAGACCACACATAGTCATTTCTCTGAGACTTATTGTGTCCGTAAATATCGTTGTTCTGCGATCGAGCGCTATTGTGCGGCTTTTCGTGAATGGTGAAGTGAATCAGTGGTGGGGTCATCTGTCACGTCCAAAAAGAAAATTACGGATGGACAGAACGGTCTCAAAGTAATAATTGTGAAGGCGGAATGCAACGATCCTTTCCCCTGTTCATTTTCGCTACTAAATTCATGTCAAGTCTTGGATAAGACAACCCTTGCGCAAACCCTGTATTTCTGCTCATTTTCATTGTGTTTTCATCTGTAATTCGTATACTATTGTACAAGTTTAGGCAGTGCTTCCAACTCATACGAAAGGTGAATACCGTGAATAAGCTAATACCATTGTACGTTTTCGATATTGCTTTGATCGCTTCGCTATTGTTTGGTGCCGATGCAAAAGCTCAGGAAAAGAAGATTGGCCGGAAGGAGGTCCCACAAGCCGTGCTTTCGGCATTCGAAAAAGCTTATCCCGGAGTAAGGGCGAAATCGTATTCAACTGAATTGGAAGACGGGAAGACTTATTATGAAATAGAAAGTGTCCAAAACAAGATGACTCTTGATATCTCTTACCTTCCGGATGGATCGGTTGTAGAAGTCGAAGAAGGCATCATCGTGGGAGCATTGCCTGATGCGGTCAAAGCCGCAGTCAAAGCGAACTACCCAAACGGAAGGATTGCCAAGGCAGAAAAGAGAACTGTCGAAACCACGGAAACGTATGAACTGCAAGTCATAAGCGGCAAAGCCAGGGTAAGTCTTGAAATCGCATCTGGCGGCAAGATTGTCAAACGATCAGAAAAACGGAATGGTGAATAGATAGAAAGAGCGTTACCAATAAGTTCAAGTCGGCTTCTGGGCCAA
>CAZOIM010000027.1:0-3072 GCA_964579855.1 uncultured Ignavibacteriaceae bacterium
TTATATCAATGGAGTGATGGTTGGGAGCGATCCAAATACGGGGATGCCGGCATCAGGATGGGTAGGATCAATATTGATGCTGCTTGGCACACATACAGGCATTTCTTCATCGATAGATGAGTTGCGGGTTTCGAATATTCAACGGACTACATTCAACGCTACTGGCGCTGCTTATATTCCAACGATCACTTCTTTCACTCCTACATCAGGATCAGTCGGCACAAGCGTTTTCATCAGCGGGACAAACTTCAACGCGAATTCGACAAAGAACGTCCCGTACTTCGGCGCAGTAAAAGCAGCCGTCACTTCGGGAACATCAACCGGACTCACCGTGAACGTTCCTGCGGGCGCAACGTACGCACCGATCGCGGTGACCGATACAACAACTGGATTGACAGGTTCTTCCAGTGCTCCATTTATGCCGACTTTTGGTGGCGCAGGATATGTGGCAATTGCCTCATTTGGGACAAAGGTGGATTTTACCACGGGAACGACGAATCCATTTGGGGTCGCGATTGGAGACCTTGATGGTGATGGGAAACCGGATCTTGTCGTTACGAATAATCTTGGCAGCACCATTTCCGTGTTCAGGAATACAAGCTCGACTGGTTCCATCACAACGAGCTCATTTTCTACAAAAATTGATTTTACGACAGGAACGAGGCCACTTGGCATCGCAATCGGAGACATCGATGGCGATGGAAAGCCGGATATCGTTGTCACAAATACCAGCAGCAATAGCATTTCCGTACTCCGGAATACAAGTTCATCCGGATCCCTTGGCATCAGTTCGTTTGCCACGAAAGTTGATTTTGCAACCGGGGTGAATCCGTACAACGTTGTGATCGGTGACATTGACTGCGATGGAAAACCGGATCTCGTGGTCACCAATCTTAATAGTAACAGCACTATTTCGGTGTTCAGAAATACGAGTTCAGCGGGTTCCATCACATCGGGGTCGTTTGCTGCAAAAGTCGATTTTACGACTGGAACTAATGCCGAAGGCGTGGCAATCGGTGACATTGACGGTGATGGAAAACAGGACCTGATTGTCATTAATAACGGAAGCGGTACTGTATCCGTGTTCAGAAATACGAGCTCGACTGGTTCCATTACATCCGGGTCATTGGCTGCGAAAGTCGATTTTGCGACTGGAGCGAATCCCTACAATGTCGCAATCGGTGACATGGATGGTGATGGAAAACCGGATCTAGTCGTTAATAATATGGGTAGTAGTACGGTATCCGTGTTGAAAAATACGAGTTCATCAGGTTCTATTTCAACGAGCTCATTTGGAGCAAAGGTTGATTTTACGACAGGACCTACTCCGTATGGCCTGGGAATAGGTGACATCGACGGTGATAGCAAGCCGGATATCGTGGTCGTCAACTCCGGGAACAACGCTGTTTCGGTGTTCAGAAATACAAGTTCACTCGGAATCATTGCAGCGAGTTCATTTGCTCAGAAGGTTGATTTTACAACGGGAGCAACTCCCGCGGGTTTGGTACTTGGCGACGTCGACGGAGATGGAAAACCGGATTTGGTTACCGCCAATCAGACTAGTAATACGATTTCAATCCTCTGCAATGCAACTCCCCCCCAGGCTCCAACAAACCTGTCTGCCACTGCCGGCAACGGACAGGCGACGCTGAGATGGAACAGGATCTCGACAAACCGCTTCCTAAGGTATCGCATCTACCGTGGCACAACATCCAACGGTGAAATTTTGTCAGATTCTTCGTCGAATTCAATATCTGACACGAGCAAGACTGTTACGGGGCTTATCAACGGTTCGACGTATTTCTTCTTCGTTAGTGCGATGGACAGTTCGAGAATGGAAAGCCCGCGCAGCAACGAAGTCAATGTGACGCCATCGAATAATTATTTGACCTTCCAGGCCAACATGCGCGTTGCTATGAAGGAGGGGAGATTCAATACGACCACTGATTCAGTTATTGTACGTGGAACCTACAACGGATGGATTGCAAATACGGATCGCCTTCTTGATCCAAATGCCGACAGTATCTATACGGGGACTTTCAATGCAGGAGTTGCCACGCCGACCGAATATAAGTTTGTCATCCGACATTTGGGAGTAGACAATTGGGAGCGTAAAACCAGCACGAACAGGACATACACGCTGACTGGTACTCCGCAGACTCTGCCCATCCTGTATTTCGATGACGATTCGACGATAAATTCGGCCCCCGCTACGCCACGAAATCTGTCGGCCGTTGCCGGGGCTGGCCAGGCAACCCTCAAGTGGAATAAGAATACCGAAACCGATTTCCTCAAATACAGGGTTTACATGGGGAGCGATTCTAACACAGTGGTGCTCAAGGACTCCTCGTCTAATACTATTTCCGACACTTCGAAGATAATCACAGGTCTCACGAACGGAACAAAGTATTATTTCCGTGTCTCGGCTTTGGATAGTGCAAGGCTGGAAAGCAGCCAGAGCTATGCTTCCAGCGCAACACCGTCTGTTTCAGTTCCATCTGCGCCTACGGGATTAACGGCGTTGTCAGTTTCTTCAACACAAATTAACTTGAGTTGGACGGCAAGTTCGACGGGCGGCCCAACGTTGTATCGTATATTCCGTTCAATAACACCAGGGACGGGATTCAGCAATATCGATTCGGTGAGCGGTTCGACGACCACATACAATAATACTACCGGCCTGAGTGCAAGCACGATTTATTACTACTTGGTGTACGCAGTCAATGCAGGCGGTCAGTCGGCTTCATCAAATCAGGCGAACGCCACGACAAAACCTTTGGCGGTCACAGTTCCTTCTTCTCCAACCGGGCTGACGGCAGCCGCAGTTTCTTCGTCGCAAATCAATTTGAGCTGGACAGCAAGTTCATCGGGAAGTCCAACATTGTATCGAATATTCCGATCGTTGACGTCAGGGACCGGATTTAGCAAGATCGACTCGACAAGTGGCTCAACGACGACGTATAGTAACACCACTGGACTGAGTCCAAACACGACCTATTACTACGTGGTGTACGCAATGAATGCCTTTGGTCAGTCGGCTGCATCAAATCAGGCGACCGCGACGACACAGCC
>CAZOIM010000027.1:3172-18234 GCA_964579855.1 uncultured Ignavibacteriaceae bacterium
TGAATGCCTTTGGTCAGTCGGCTGCATCAAATCAGGCGACCGCGACGACACAGCCTGTGGCGGTTACAGTTCCTTCTGCTCCAACCGGGCTGACGGCAGCCGCAGTTTCTTCGTCACAAATCAACTTGAGCTGGACAGCAAGTTCATCGGGAAGTCCAACATTGTATCGAATATTCCGATCGTTGACGTCAGGGACCGGATTTAGCAAGATCGACTCGACAAGTGGCTCAACGACGACGTATAGTAACACCACTGGACTGAGTCCAAACACGACCTATTACTACGTGGTGTACGCAATGAATGCCTTTGGTCAGTCGGCTGCATCAAATCAGGCGACCGCGACGACACAGCCGGTGGCGATTACAGTTCCTTCTGCTCCAACCGGGCTGACAGCAACCGATGTTTCTTCATCGCAAATCAATTTGAATTGGACGGCGAGTTCGACAGGCAGTCCGACGCTTTATCGAATATTCCGATCATTGACGTCAGGGACGGGATTCAGCAAGATCGACTCAGTGAGTGGCTCAACGACGACATATAGTAACACCACTGGTCTGAGTCCAAGCACGACCTATTACTACGTGGTGTACGCAGTGAATGCCTTTGGTCAGTCGGCTCCTTCCAACCAGGCTAGTGCGTTGACATCGAATGTGACAGGGTCGATTACAGTCATGACACCTTCGTCCAACTGGGCAACCACCTACACTTATGGAATCAATTGGAGTAGCCAGAATGTCTTGGGAAATGTCAGTATTAAACTTTCACTGGACAAAGGGTCCACGTATTCGACGACGATTGCAGCGATCGTTCCGAATTCAGGATCGTACTCATGGAATATTCCATCGAGTCAAACAACATCGAGTAGTTGCATCGTGAAAATCGAGTCTGCAAGCAACCCGGCGATGTTTGGTCTCAGCGGAGTGTTTGCCATCGTGGATGGAGGAATCGTAACATTTGGTCAACCGATGACCGTGATTGCGATCTACTCTCAATCGCCGACAAACAACTCGGATTATCGGCTCATCAGTTTCCCGGGGGATATCGGCAATGCCGATGTCAGCAAGCTTGGTTTCTCAGGATCCCAGGGTGATGCGTGGAAAATGTTCAGGGAACCGGGCAACGGGCCAAACTTTGTTGAAATGAACACGGGCAGCACGCTGAAGACAGGGGAGGGATACTGGTTCATTCAAAAAGGGCCGTTGTCGAAGGATGTCTCGTTTGCGACGCCACCATTGAACAGCGATGCGACCGTCACAATCAGGTTAACCGGTGGACCGTATAGTATCATTGCAAATCCGTTCAATGTCGCGATCCCATGGTCATCGGTGCTGGCGGCGAACGGCCTCGCATCAAATATACCCCTCTTTTCCTGGAACGGTAGTTGGAGTTCTTCCAATACTTCCCTACAACCCGGCGTCGGATATTATTTCAACAGTACCGGCTTGACAACGCTCAAGATGCCTTGTGCACCATTCGGTTTTCCGAGCCAGGTTGCTGGCGAGGTACTCAAGCCGGACTGGCAACTCCAATTGGTTTATGAGTCCGAGACAAACAAAGATGACGACAACTATGTTGGAATAGCAGCAGGCACAAGCGAAGGGAAAGACCGGTATGAATTTAATAAACCGCCTTTGATCTTTGACGAGTCGTTTGCATATATGAAACGAACGGAGTGGGACAAATCTAATGACATATTCTACAGTGACTTCCGACCCGAGATCGGCGGAGGTCAAACGTGGGATTTTGAGGTCACCAATCCCAGCAAGTCGCTGGGCAGCCTTTCCTTGATTGGCGTAGAGAAAATTCCTATGTCGTACAATGTGTATCTGGTGAATGAGGAAACTGGCGTAGCCATCAATGTACGACGGCAGAACTCGTTGCAATACGGATATGGTAAATCCAGTGGCCATTTCAAGGTGGTTGTTGGTCCCGACGGTTACGTCGAGCAGCAGCTTGAAAGCTACACTCCGAAGGAGTTCATCCTGGAACAGAATTACCCGAATCCGTTCAATCCAAGCACGACGGTGTTATTCAAAATGCCGAAAGCGGCCTCTGTGAAATTGGAGGTGTTTACGCTGCTGGGTCAAAAGGTGAAGGTGTTGGCGGAAGGATGGTTCGAAGCAGGTATACACCAGGCTGTTTGGATGGGCGATAACGACTGGGGAGCGCGCGTTGCTTCTGGAGTTTACTTCTGCCGGTTTATCTCGGGAAAGAACTTCGTCCAAACCCGAAAAATGTTACTGACCAAATAAGGCGACGACTATGACCATAAGAAATATTTATGAACGAAGAAGGCCAATTATAGCGGTGACATTCATTCCTTTGTTTCTTTTTCTTCTCGAGCTGCCCTTGAACGCGATGCCGCTGTATCAAGAGAAACCATCGGTACGGAACGTCCGCTTGGAATTTCAGCAAGAAATCGCTATAATCAACTACGACTTGGTCGCAAAATTCAGCGAGACTTACGAAGTCATTGCCTCGCTTGTCAAGGAAGGCGATCCAAATTTCCGCATCCCTCTGAAATCCACAACAGGTGACATTGGAGAAGGTAAATATGCCGGCAACGGTCGCCGCATCCAATGGGAATTTAGAAAAGATCTGCCCAAGGATTTCACCGGGGGCCCAGAGTATTCTGTCGAAGTTACAGCCCAGTTGATTGAGGGAGGTGGAGGATCGTGGGTGTATTATGTGTTGGGAGCTGCGCTGATCGCAGGAGGGGTGGTTGTATTGGCGGGGGGAAAGAAATCGGCGAGCGAACCGGTCTCAAGTTCAACACCGTTACCTACGACGCCACCGGGAAGACCATTCTAGATTTTTGAAGACTATACTAAGGAAAGGCAAAAACATGAAAAGAATGCCGATCATTGTACTCGTGGTCTGCGCGTTGATGCCTCTGCGCTTTTCAGCGCAAGAGAAGGCAAAGAGCAATGCCTTCATCCTTCCAGGGGCCCAAAATCAGGCGTCGCCACCATCGCTCAAGTTGGATCTCACTTTCACCGAACCTTCCGGAAACGGTCTTCTGAATCCCGGCGAAACAGGAAAGATGAACGTCGTTTTAACGAATACTGGTGGAACTCCGGCCAAGGATGTGAAGTTGCGCATTAGCACCCCATCCCGTTTTGACGGAGTGACATTCGCAAAAGATTTCTCTGCAGGAGACATTAGCCCGGCAGAACAAAAAAACATTACAGTATCGTTCGTTTCGGGTAAGACATTAACAAACCAAAAAGCGGTCATCAACGTTGACGCAATAGAAGCTTCAACGCAGAAAGCATTCGCAGCAGCGATAGAGATTGGTACCACTTCAGGAGTTCAAGCTCAACCTCAGACAGCGGAGCGATCAAGGGGTGCGGATACACTGACTCAATCGAATTCACAACCGTTTTCGACAGATAAAATGTCTCCAGCGATGCGCCAGCTCCGCGATAAACTTGCAGCAAACCCCGCCGATAACCTCACCCGTCTTCAGCTGACACCGATGCTCTTCAACGCAAAAATGTATGCTGAGGCAATTACGGAAGGCGAGAAGGCTTTGGTGGCATTTCCGGACAGGCCCAGCTTATACTACAATGTTGGTGAAAGTGAGCGCCAACTGAAAAGATACGATGAAGCTCTCAAGTATCTCGATCGGGGTTATAAACTTACGAAAACACCTTTTCCGGATTTGGCCGCATCCTACGCGCTGACGCAACTCCATTTTGGAAAATTGCAGGAAGCAACTGTTGCACTTCGAAGTGCTGCTTCAGCCGATCCGACATTCATCAATAAGAGGCTCGCTGCCGGAAATGAAGAATATAAATCAGACGACATGGAAGATGCCGCTGTCGAGTACCTCGCTGTTTTAATCCTTGACAGATCAAAACTTACGCCGGATCAGTTGCTTTTTGTCCAATTCAATGTCGATTTCAAAAGCGCAGTCGAATCGAAAGACCCGGATGTGGTCACTTCGAGTTTCACTGATTTCGTCAAGAAGAAACTAGGCGCCAACCTTGACTATGACGAACTTTCGGCGGCCTTTCGTTGCATGGTCGTGTCGAAACAGTTTGATCAAGCTCGCAGTTTGTATAATGAAACCATTGTCTTAAAGGCCGAAACGACCAACCAGGACACGCTGGACCGAAGGATGCTCAGGACTGCATACGGTCTTTCCAGCGACTGCCCGGATATTCTCATGAAAATCCGCATCGCGTTCATACGGACAATCAAGAGTCTCTACGATCTTAATGAAGAGGAGGCAAAACCCATCTACGCCCTCCATGAGTTCGTGTTAAAGCAGGGTTTGATAAGCGCAGCGTCCGAAATCACTTCAAGTCTCGTCGGCGGAACAGTCCGCCAGGAAAATCGCTACGTGCGGATGAACGAAGTATTCCTCAAATACCGCAAAACCGACGACGCGGTGAACACGTTCACTGTGATGCTGAAGAAAAAAGGGTTGGACAAATCGGGGTATGCTGTCGATTTGACGAAGCTGTATTCGGGACTCTTACTGACCCAAAAAAATGACGACGCTCAGGACTTGATGGCACAGTTGAACGCAAACGACCAGAGCGATATTAACGGAACCTTCGCAAAACTTGCTGATATCTTTACCAAAGCGGGACAGGCGGACAAGTCGATTGAGATCCTCCAGAAGCTTATCCAGAACGACCCGACAAATGTTGCCCTTAGTATAAAGCTCGGCGACGCCTTTTTCGCCAAAGAGCGCTATGATGATATTATCGCAAGTTTCGCAAACGTCAAGACCAAGGAAGGCATGCGATACCTTGCCCGTGCGTATGAGAAGAAATATAAACTTGCTGAGGCCAATAAGAGCTGGGAAGATCTGCGGAAACTTTCCAGCGACCCGAAAGAGACTACCGAGATCAAGAAACATATCGATGACAACTTGATCGCAATGATGAATCCCGATTATGCACGACTCCAGGCCGAAGCCAACAGGCCGAAAACCGTGGTCGTTGCGGGATCCGACAAACTGAAAATTGTCATTGAATCCCCGAGCGATGGTTTTCAAACGACTGCAAATTCCGTTGAAGTGACAGGAAGAGTCTTAAATACCCTCACTCTGCAGGATGTCAAGATCAACGGGACATCGGTTGGAACGCCGCGAGGGATGAAGGCTGTGGAGCCCTCTGCGCAGACTTCAAATGCTCAAGACACCACCCGGAATGGCCTCCCGTTTACGTACGTTGTTAGTCTTAGCCAGGGAAAAAACGACATCAGGATTCAGGCATATGCACCCAACGGTGATTCTGCGGAAACAAAACTCAGTATTACATTGGGTGCCGGAGCGCCAAAAACAATGACAATAGAAGAGGCGGATGGCATCAGGCAGAGTAAAGCGTACGCCGTAATTATTGGAGTTGCACATTACAAGAATAACGGAATCAAAAGCCTGAATTACACAGTCAATGACGCGAAATCACTCTATGACGTGTTGACTGATCCGTCCTACGGAGGATTTAAAAAGGACCACGTCACATTGCTTACCGATCAGGATGCCACGACTTCGAATATCAAGAAGGCCATCGGCGCAGATTTGAAGAGAGCGCCTGATGATGGGATAGCAATAGTCTTCTTTGCGGGCCACGGCGCACCGGAAGGAGAACAAACGTACTGGCTCACCTATGATACGGATCCTTCGTCCCTGTACGCTTCCACGCTTAGCAACGATGACGTGGTTACCATGCTGAGTCGTATCAATACCAAACGTGTCGTGACATTTATCGATGCCTGTTACAGCGGTGCATCGGTCACGAGTTCAAAATCGACGAGAGCATTTGTTGAGGACCCTTTCAAGGCTTTCGAGGGCTCGGGGCGAATGACGATCACTTCTTCTGACGGACGTGAACAGTCGCTTGAAGACGAAAAATTAAAGCACGGTATCTTCACCTATCGGCTTCTCGAAGCATTGAAAGGGAAAGCTGACTACAATAGTGATGGAATTGTGATGGCCGACGAGATTGCCCGATATATCAAAGAGAATGTCCCGAACGATGCGCGTGAACGAAGCCATAAACAGGACCCGGTGGTCGTCGCCAATTATACGGGGTACATACCGATTTCAAGAAATGCCGAAAACGTTCTCAAGAATTCCAGAATCATCCAGGTTCAGCACTTCATGGCCTTGTATCGAGACGGCAAAATAGATGGAGCAAGCTACAAGAAAATCAAAGATGTCATCGAGGGGGACGATCAAGCAAGCAAGAAGCCGATAAAGGACTATTTCGACAAGGTATTGACTCTCAAAGATCTGGTCGAATTCATAGGCAAGTAAGGCTACTGTTCTTCATTTTGTTCAAAGGTAAGTTGGGCCAGTTCAATCACAGATTGAACTGGCCTTTTTCTTTGCATTCGCTTACTTTCAGTTTCCGAGGCATGAAAAAATAGGAATGTTTTCGAATGCCGAAGTGTTATATTCTTGACGTTCATTTCTGAAATCACCATTCCATCGATCGATAAATCTTCCAGGGAGATTCAACCATGGCATCCACCAAGAACCAATCAGATTCCAAGCTTACCGGTGAAGTCTTCTATCCATCGGCGGAGGTTGTCGCCCAGGCGAACGTAAAAGATCCCGAAGCGGCTCGAAAGGAAGCGAATGACAACCTTGAATCGTACTGGGCCCGCCGGGCGGACGAACTGGAATGGTATCAGAAATGGGATAAAGTTCTTGACGACTCGAATAAACCGTTCTATAAATGGTTCGTCGGAGGAAAGACGAACATCGTGCTCAATGCGATTGACCGACACGTTCGGACGTGGCGTCGCAATAAGCTGGCATTGATCTGGGAAAGTGAAAAGGGGGAAGTCCGGACGATGTCCTACCACGCGCTTGCCCGCGAAGTCTGCAAATTCGCCAATGTTTTGAAAAGCATGGGCGTCACCAAAGGTGACCGTGTGACCATCTATATGCCTCGTATCCTGGAGACCGTGGTGGCGATGCTCGCGACCGCCAAAATCGGAGCGGTTCATTCCGTTGTCTACGGAGGATTTTCCGTTGAAGCTCTGCACGGACGCATCGAGGACAGTGAATCAAAGGTCATCATCACTGCCGACGGCGGAAACATGAACGGGAAGATTGTAGAGTTGAAGAAGATAGTCGACGAGGCCTTGCGCCGGACAGCAGCTCCGGAAAATGTCGTTGTTATCAAGCATACCGGCAAAGACGTCAACATGGAGTCGGGGCGAGACTATTGGTATCACGAGCTGATGACGTTGCCACTGACGAGAAATAATCAACGATGTGAGACCGAGGTGATGGATGCCGAGGATCCTCTCTACATCCTCTATACTTCAGGAACGACAGGCAAGCCCAAAGCGGTCGTGCACACCCACGGTGGGTACCAGGTTGGAGTGTATGCCACGTTCAAAGATGTCTTCGACATTAAAGAGGAAGATCGCTGGTGGTGCACTGCGGACCCAGGGTGGGTTACAGGTCACTCGTACATCGTCTACGCTCCATTGATCGCCGGTGCCACGTCAGTTATTTATGAGGGAGCACCAACCTATCCTTACCCCGATCGGTGGTGGGGAATCGTTGAAAAATACGGCGTGTCGGTTCTCTATACGACTCCGACTGCGATTCGAGGGCTCATGCGGTTCGGATCGGCGTGGCCCAACAGGCATGATCTCTCGTCCCTGAGATTGCTCGGATCAGTTGGCGAGCCGATCAACCCCGAAGCCTGGCGATGGTTTCATAAGAACATCGGCAAAGAACGATGCCCCATCATGGATACGTGGTGGCAGACGGAAACCGGAATGTTCATGATTGCTCCGATGCCCGCAACTCCGCTCAAACCAGGATCAGGCACACGTCCATATCCCGGGGTCGAAGTAGACGTAGTCAATGAAGAAGGAAAATCCGTCAAATCTGGGGAGGAGGGGTTCCTCGTTCTCAAAAAGCCCTGGCCTGCTATGTTGAGAACGATCTACAAAGATCCGGATCGCTATGTCAAAACGTACTGGAGTAAATACCCTGGTATGTATCTGGCGGGCGATTCGGCTCGAAAAGACGAAGACGGGTACTTTTGGGTCATTGGCCGAGTTGACGATGTAATCAAAGTAAGCGGTTATCGTCTGGGTACAGCCGAACTTGAATCGGCACTTGTCAGTCACGCATCGGTCGCTGAAGCGGCAGTGATCGGGCTTCCTCATGAAATCAAAGGCATAGCGATCCACGCGTATGTCATTCTCAAGGCTGGCATCGATGGCAACGAAAAACTTGCCGAAGAACTCAAGCAACACATGGCTCATGAGGTCGGTCCGATTGCGAAACCGGAGACAATTGATTTTGTCGCTACACTTCCGAAAACACGGAGCGGCAAAATTATGCGACGAGTTCTCAAAGCGCGGGCCCAGGGTTTGAATGAAGGCGATCTTTCCACTCTTGAGGAGTAGTCCCCAAACTCAGAAGCAAAGTGAGTTCTTCATAATCGATTTACTGCATCAAAGGGAACCAGCGTATCGTTACGCTGTGGTTTGCTTTTCAGCCTTTCGTTTCATAAGTTTGACAAACCACTAGCAACCTCACCTAAAGGGTTTCCCCGGCTGCATGGAGCAAGTTGTTGTTGGGCCTCCTGGTTCGCAAGACCATGTTCACTCCGCTGCACCACTCTCTCCAGTAACAAACTTGTCAAAAGAATCTTCAGAAGAACGTGAACGAACGGCGACCGCCCGTATGTACAGTCGGAAAAAGATGTGGCTCGGGTTCGCCGGGACCGTTCTTTTTTTCTTTCTGACCCTGATATTCGTTGTGAGTGGACTCTCCGGAGCCCTTGATGAGTCCGTACGTCATATTCTATCGAATGATTACTTTGCCCTTCTCGCGTTCGTGTTTGTCATTGGTATCGCGGAAACCGTGCTCACCTTTCCGCTGAGTTACTACTCGGGGTTCTATCTTGAACATAAATATCATCTATCAAATCAATCGTTATTGGCATGGATCCGGGAAGGGTCGAAAGGCCTTCTCGTCAGTATCCCGCTCGGTATTCCCATCCTCTTGATCTTTTTCTACTGCCTGAAGACTTTTGGATCTCTTTGGTGGCTGCCGGTCGGAACCGTGCTGTTCCTGATCACCGTGGTTCTTGCAAGAGTGGCACCCGTGCTCATTCTGCCGCTATTCTACAAGTTTGTTCCGATTGAGAATGGGTCGATGAAGGAGAAAATACTCGCTCTCTGCAATCGTGTCGGTGTACCGGTGGAAGGAATATTCACGTTTGATCTCAGCAAGAATACGAAGAAAGCGAATGCTGCTTTCACGGGAATAGGAAAATCAAAACGGATCATTCTCGGGGACACCCTTGTACAGAATTTTACTGATGAAGAAGTCGAGACGGTTTTTGCTCATGAGCTCGGACACTACAAAAAGGCGCACATCTGGATGATGATGATTGTTGGAACGCTGATATCGTTCCTGGGATTGTTCTTGACAGCACAATTCTACGCCTTGAGTTTGTCGTGGTTTGGGTTCAAGGCGTTGGACCAAATAGGTGCGCTTCCACTCCTAAGCCTCTGGTTGGGACTCTATTCTCTCGTAACATCACCCATCAGTAATTATCTTTCCAGGATCAATGAATTCTCGGCAGATCGCTATGCCGTGGAGATCACATCGAATAGCGAAGCATTTGTAAATGCGCTGAGCAAACTTGCAAGGATCAATCTTGCCGAGACATCTCCCCCGACAATCGTCGAGTTTCTCTTTCATAGTCATCCGTCGATCGAGAAACGAATCCGTGCAATCAGATCTCTGGCACACACGTGAACGATGATTCTGACCTCTATCAACATCGTTTTGCTGTTGTTCGTTACGTTGTTCTACAGCGTCCTGGCGATTTTCAGTGTGGTCTTCGATCGCACCGGCTCGATGTATCATTCCATTGGCCGGACGTGGGCAAAGAAGGCATTGCGTATCTTTGGCGTAAAAGTCCACTTGTCCGGATTTGAGAATCTAGAAAAGGGAAAAACATATGTCTATGTCTCGAATCACGCGAGTATGTTCGACATCCCGGCGGTTATTGGAAATATTCCCGATGAAGTGAGAATAGTCTACAAGAAAGAACTGTCCTACATTCCGATTTGGGGTTGGGCTCTTGCTGTCGGTCACTATATTTCGATTGACAGACTGAGTGCAAAGGACGCCATGAAGAGCCTTGATGAGGCTGCTGAAAAGATCCGACAAGGTGCTTCCGTCTTGTTGTTTGCGGAAGGAACGAGGACCGGAACCGGAAAGCTTCAGCCATTCAAACGCGGGGCATTCAGCCTCGCGGCAAAATCCGGGATCCCCGTCGTCCCACTGACGATCAATAATAGCTTCAATATTCTTCCTAAAGGATCGCTAAGAATTCGTCCTGCGGATATATCACTCGTTGTGGACAAGCCGATTTCAACAACCAGCGTCGATGGCAAGGCAGACGAAATGAAATTGATGGATGCGGTGAGGGCTGCTATTTCAAAGCATTACATCGAACAGGGATAACTGATAGCGGGACAATTGAATTGATCAACGTTGGTAACGGCGAATTACCAAAAACGGAATAGTCAATGAAACCATCGCGGGTAGTGGGAGTCATCCCAGCTCGTTATGCTTCACAACGTTTGCCGGCAAAACCTCTCCTCGACCTCCTGGGCAAACCCATGGTGCAGCGGGTCTATGAACAGGCGAAGTTGGCGCGGCGGCTGAACCAGGTGGTGGTGGCCACGGATGATGAACGTATCGCATCGGTCGTTCGATCGTTCGGGGGAGATGTCGTAATCACACCGCCTGAAATTAAAAGCGGAAGTGATCGTGTTGCCGCGATCGCGGCTCGAAGCGATGGCGAAATTTTCCTCAACATCCAGGGTGACGAACCCCTCATCGCACCAACAATGATCGATCAGGCGGCCGAGATTCTGATTGATGATTCAAGTGTGCTGGTTGGTACACTCGCCAAAAGGATTGAATCCCAGGCGGAATTGATGAATCCCGGTATCGTCAAAGTGGTGGTAGACAAGAGCTCGTACGCCCTGTATTTTTCGCGATCGGTTATCCCATTCATGCGGGATGAACAGGATCCTTCGAAATGGCTCGCGAGGAGGACGTTCTATAAACACATTGGTTTGTATGTCTTCCGAAAAGACTTCTTACTGGGGTTTGCAAAAATGCCCGAATCCAGTCTTGAACAATCCGAGAAACTGGAACAGCTCCGGATTCTTGAAAATGGGTACAAGATTAAAGTCGGATTCACTGAACACGACAGCATCCCGATCGATACCCGTGCAGATGCTGATCGTGTGATTGAAATACTAAAGAACAATACCAATACCACTTCATGAAGATCGGCGGTCAAGAACAATGGCAAAAAACCATACAAAATTCGTTTTTGTAACAGGAGGAGTCGTCTCATCCCTCGGAAAGGGGATAGCCTCATCCTCGCTGGGAATGCAATTGAAAGCCCGGGGACTGCGCGTCACGATTCAGAAATTTGATCCGTACATCAATGTTGATCCGGGAACCATGAACCCCTTCCAGCACGGGGAAGTCTATGTCACGGATGACGGCGCAGAAACGGATCTGGACCTCGGGCACTACGAACGGTTCCTGGACGAAAACATGACCAGGCAAAACAATACAACGACTGGTCAGGTATACTACGAAGTGATTGCCAAGGAACGTCGTGGAGATTATCTTGGCGCAACGGTCCAGGTCATTCCGCACATTACTGACGAAATCAAACGGCGGATACAGAACGTGGCAAAGAGCGGAAAATATGATGTCATCATCGTAGAAGTCGGAGGCACCGTAGGAGACATTGAAGGTCTCCCATTCCTCGAAGCTGTCCGTCAGTTGACGCTGAATGTCGGCCGAAGGAATGCCATCAATATTCATGTCACACTCGTTCCCTTTATCCGATCGGCGGGGGAGCTGAAGACGAAACCGACGCAGCATAGCGTCAAAACGTTGCTTGAGATTGGCGTTCAACCGGACATCCTCATCTGCCGTTCTGAACGACCGCTCACAAAGGACCTCCGCGAAAAAATCGCTCTCTTCTGCAACGTCGAGTCCGGTGCTGTCATCGAGGGGAGGGACGTTGAATCCATTTACGAAGTGCCGTTGGTGTTCGAGAAGGAACATCTCGCGGAGATCGTGCTCGAAAAACTGAATCTGAAATGCGGCTCACCCGATCTCCGCCGTTGGACAAAATTCGTGCACCGTGTCAAATATCCAAGCGGCGGAGTGACCATTGCTGTATGCGGCAAATACACCGAGCTCCGGGATGCATACAAGAGCATCAATGAGTCCTTCGTTCACGCAGGAGCCGATAATAATGTCGCCGTCGACATTCGCTGGATCAATGCAGAAGACATCACGCACAACGGCGCCGAAAAATATCTCAAGGACGTTGATGGCGTTCTCGTGCCCGGAGGATTTGGAGAGCGCGGCGTTGACGGCAAGATTGAGGCGATTCGGTATGTTCGGGAAAACAAGATTCCGTTTCTCGGCATTTGTCTTGGACTGCAATGCGCAATCATCGAGTTTGCACGGCATGTGTGCGGTATGAAAGGCGCGCACAGCACCGAATTCAAAAAAACAAAATTCAATGTTATAGATTTGATGCAGGAACAGAAGGGAATCAAGAACATGGGCGGAACGATGCGTCTGGGTGCGTATCCGTGTATTGTGAGCAAAGGGACCAAGGCGTTTCGGGCGTACAAAAAAGAATTCATATCCGAGCGTCATCGGCATCGGTATGAAGTCAACAATAAGTTCAAGAAGAGACTTGCTGAACACGGAATGATCTTCAGTGGCGCTTCACCAGACGGAAGTCTGGTCGAAATTATCGAGTTGGCCGATCACCCATGGTTCGTGGCGGGACAATTTCATCCGGAACTCAAGTCGAGACCCATCACGCCGCATCCACTATTCAGGGATTTCGTTGGCGCAGTGAAAGTACGGGCGGATTTGCGAAGCAAAGTAACTGGATGAGCTAAGGAAAGAGATTAGTACCTCAATGTCGTCGCATGTGAAAAGCAAGTCCAGAGTGTTTACGGACCAGGCAATTGGTTCGATTCCGTACACTCAGTGAGAAATTCGAGCACGTCCTCCCCAATGATTGTACTCCTGTGGCTGTGAATTCTCCATCATCAAAGCATACGAGTTCTTCGACATCCGACAAAGTCTCACCCCTCCAGTATGTCAAGGGCATCGGTCCGAAGCGGGCTGCAGCACTCAAAGAAATAGGGTTTGAAGACGTAGGCGATCTACTCTATTATTTTCCCCGCGACTACCTGGATCGAAGCAAGATTGTCCAAATTTCCGATCTGAGACACCATATCCCCAATGGTCAGCCCGTCACAGTGTTCGGCGAAGTCTTTCGGCAGGAGGCTCGACGCACCCGCAAGACGAACAGAATGATATTCCTTCTAACAGTAAAAGATGACAGCGGCTTCCTCTCCTGCGTTTGGTTTGAAGGATACCAATGGTACAAGGATGCTTTCAAAAAAGGGGAGTTCCTTGCACTGTCCGCTGTGCCTACTGTCGACAAGTTGGGGAGACCGCAATTCGTTCATCCTCAATTTGATCGTCTGGCAAGCGCGGAAGAGGATGAGCCTGATTGGGGAAAACTGTTCAATACCGGCGCGATCATTCCAAAATATCGCTCGTCGTTCGAGCTGGAAAAAGTAGGTCTTGACAGCCGGGGGTTCAGGTGGGTCATTCGGAATGCAATCAAGGATCACCTCAAGAATGTCGATGAAGTGCTTTCCCAAGAAATCCTTACCACGAACAAACTTGCAGAACTTCAGTTCGCGATAAGGCATATCCATTTTCCTTCCAGTCAAGAGAACCTCGGGTTGGCGGAGCGCCGTCTTAAGTACGACGAGCTCTTCTTCCTCCAGCTAATGCTTGCGTTCAGGAAAAGGCTGCTCAAGGAGGAACCCAAGGCGATCTCTTACCCAAAAGAAAGCCGACTTGCCAAGGATCTGCTTCAGAAGCTCCCTTTTAAATTGACCAAGGCGCAGGTAAGGGTGATCAAAGAAATTGTCGATGACATGAAATCGACAAAATCGATGAACAGACTCCTTCAAGGGGATGTGGGTTGCGGAAAGACCATTGTTGCCCTGCTTGCGGCCCTGCTTGCAGTTGACAATGGTTACCAGGTTGCCTTCATGGCGCCCACCGAATTGCTGGCTGAACAGCACTTTCGCACGTTTCAAGAGTACCTCGGCACGACTACCGTGAATACCCGGCTCCTGATCGGCGGTCAGCGGAAGAAATTGCGTGAGGACATTCTTGAAGACATTCGGAGCGGTCGGGCCAATATCGTACTTGGAACCCACGCTTTGATAGAGGAGAACGTCGAGTTTTCGAACCTCGGGTTCGTTATTATCGACGAGCAACATCGGTTTGGTGTCCTGCAGAGGGCTACATTGCGCAAGAAGGGAATTTCCCCGGACATTCTGGTCATGACCGCAACTCCTATCCCTCGCACGCTTTCGATGACCCTTTATGGTGATCTTGACGTATCGATCATAGACGAACTTCCACTCCACAGGCGTCCTGTTCGGACTGCGATAAGGACGGAAGACCAAAAAGACAAAGTCTATTCGTTTGTGAGAGAAGAAGTTGGCAGGGGAAGACAAGCTTACATCGTGTTTCCGCTCATCGAGGAATCCGAAAAGATTGACTTGAAAGCCGCCACAAAAGAGTTTGAGACCCTAAAGGATGACATCTTCGCGGGATTTCAGCTCGGCCTGCTGCACGGTCGTATGAAATCCGATGAAAAGGATGAGGTGATGAAGAGGTTCAAGGATGGAACGATACAAATTCTTGTTTCCACAACTGTCATCGAAGTCGGCATCGACGTCCCAAACGCGACGATCATGATTGTGGAGAACGCAGAGCGGTTCGGATTATCTCAACTCCATCAATTGAGGGGGAGAGTGGGGCGTGGTGCCGACCAATCGTATTGCATACTTCTTGCTGACTACGGATGGTTCGAGAAACGCGGAAAAAAGGCCGATTCCTTCGAAATTCAGGAGGAAAAGCAACACGCCAAGCTCCGGCTGGAAACTCTGGTCGAGACAAC
>CAZOIM010000027.1:18334-23659 GCA_964579855.1 uncultured Ignavibacteriaceae bacterium
TCCTCTCCTCGTTCGTCGTCCAGGACGAACTTGATCATCGATTTTCAATCCTGACGTACTCTTGTTCGTTCGCAACTCACTCAACACACTTCTGATTTTTTTTCTTCGATGTCTGATGATCACGGTGTCGTCGATCGACGTCGTACCATGACTGATCGACGACGGTCAAGTGTCCAAAATGGCCGAAAAAACTTGACAACAAGTTATAAATCCTTATATTTGTAGTAGCGATTGTTGAGCATCGCGCGCAATAATTGTTCTCGAACAATTGAAAGGTTGATCAACCTGCTTGGTACCTAGACTGAATGTCGCTCTCGTCTATAACATGAAGAAGACGAATGGCGGCGAAGTAGCGGATGCACTAAGCGAGCGAAGCGATGCAAGGAACGGCGACATCGCGGTGGCTTCGCGACCGAAACTTCAGAAGACGAAAGTCGACACATACGCAGAGTGGGACAGCGAAGACACCATACTCGCCGTTAAGACCGCACTCGAGCAACACCACACGGTGACGCTCATCGAAGCTGACGAAGAAGCCTACCAGAAACTCCTTCAGATTCAACCAGAAATTGTCTTCAATATCGCGGAGGGTCTTCACGGATCTTCCCGCGAAGCACAAATTCCTGCCATGCTCGAGATGCTCGGGATCCCGTACACCGGATCAGATCCGTTGACGCTCGGGATTTGCCTTGACAAATCTCGCGCAAAAGAAATTCTTGCTCACCACAATATTCCAACTCCCTTGTTTGCTGTGATTAATTCGGTTCACGAGTTGAAGAATGTAACCATGCCGTTCCCATGTATTGTAAAACCGTTACACGAGGGTTCGAGCAAGGGGGTTTTGGATTCTTCCGTTGTACGAACGTCCAAAGAATTATCTCAACAGGTGGAGCGTGTACTCCAGGAGTATGAGGAGCCAGCTCTCGTCGAGCAATTCCTCTCCGGGAGAGAATTCACGGTTGCGCTTCTCGGAAACGATGACGACGTCCGCGTTCTTCCAATCATCGAGATTCGCTTCGATCTTCTCCCCAAGGGTGCAAATCCGATTTACTCGTTCGAAGCAAAGTGGGAATGGGACACGATCGAACATCCTCTGGGAAATATGTACACTTGTCCGGCAGAAATTGACAAGACGCTCGAAAACAAGATCAAAGTCGTATGCCTGAACGCGTTCCGTATTTTGCGATGCCACGATTGGTGTCGCATAGATATTCGTCTTGATGGAAATGGAGTACCAAATATTATAGAGCTTAATCCATTGCCGGGAATTTTGCCAAATCCCGACGATCATTCGGCATTCCCGATGGCTGCGAGGATGGCCGGGATGGGTTACGAAGCGATGCTGAATGAGGTGCTGAATTTGGCGATAAAACGCCACGGGATTTCATAACTCATTGAAAATCAAGACACTTTTCTACCGTTCAATTTAACCCAAATTCGAGGCCTTCATGAAGAAAAGGATACATGTTGCTGTGGTGTTCAATGAGCCGACAATAGAGACGGAGAACGGCCGAAAATACATTTCTGAAAACGGAAGGCTTGAGGCTCTGGCAAGTCACGCACGCGTAGTAGAGACGATGCCGAAAACCTCGGTGGACCTTTCGGAAGTCGGTGTCCTCGAAGAACGGGAAGATGTGGAGCGAATTCTTCAACAGTCCGGCTATCGGACCTCCTTGTTTAACATGAATGGCGATGTGAAAAGGTTGATCGCATTTCTTGAAGAAAAACAGCCGGACCTCATTTTTAATTTGTGTGAATCGGTCGGCAACGAATCTATACATGAAATGCACGCGGCAGGAATATACGAACTGCTCGGCGTGCCATATACCGGGGCGAGCGCGTTTGCGCTCGGAACTTGTCTGAACAAGGTGCGAACAAAGGAAATCCTCTCCTATCATAAGATTGCCACGCCGAGGTTTGCACTCTACAAGAACATCTCCGAAGTCAACATTGATGACCTCGAGCTGAACTTTCCGCTCATTGTAAAGCCCTCTGCTGAAGATGCAAGCGTGGGAATCGAAAATGCTTCGGTCGTCGAAAACATTGCTGCGCTGAGAAAACGTATCCGATTCATTTTCCAGAGTTATGATCAGCCGGCCCTCGTTGAGGAATACATCGAAGGGCGGGAATTGAACGTCGCAGTGATCGGCAACAAACGTCCGATTGCATTGCCAATTTCAGAAATCGATTTTTCTACGCTGCCGGAAGGGTATCCGAGGATCGTGACCTATAACGCAAAATGGGTGGAGGGTACTCAGGAATATGCGGGTACCAAAGGGGTTTGCCCGGCAGACGTGCCGATTGAAATTGAACGGAAAGCGAAAGAGATAGCGTTGAAAGCATATCGGATCATGGGGCTTAGAGACTACGGCAGGATCGATATGCGGCTGGACAAAAAGAACCAACTCCATGTTCTTGAAGTCAACCCGAACCCTGATATTTCGGATACCGCGGGCTTTGCCCGATCCGTGAGAGCGTACGGATTTACCCCCGAGGAGGCCATCAACCGAATCGTTGAGTACGCTCTTGAACGCACACCATAGTGAAGTATGCAGATTCGCGAGCTTGAGCACAAAGACGTCGAACCGTTACGAAAAATCCTGCAAGCGACGAACGTGTTTCGTGAGGAAGAGGTTGAAGTCGCAATCGAGCTGATGGAAGGAACGCTTGGAAAGACGGAAGACTACATCCAGAGAGCAATCATGGACGGCGAAAACGTCGTCCAGGGGTACTACTGTGTCGGACCGACGCCGATGACGCAGTCGACGTTTGATCTCTACTGGATCGCCGTAAATCCGGATTATCACGGCAAAGGAATTGGCTATCAGTTGTTGAACGATTGTGAACGGACAGTCGCTACGATGAATGGGAAATTGATCGTCGTTGAAACTTCTTCGTTGCCGAAGTATGCGGCGACAAGGAAATTCTATATTCGTAACAGCTACGTTGAGGCGGCGCGCATCCGAGATTACTACGGATCCGGCGATGACCTCATGATTTATACCAAACACCTACAGGAGCACTGAACAGCCCATGGAACTGTGGCAAGAGATGCTGCGCCAAAGTATCGACAGCGGAAAAGATTTGGTCGAGCGGTTTGGTTTTGACAAAGACACTGCAGATCGCCTCAACAAGTTTTTCCATACGAGGATCAATCCGTACTATCTGAGTTTGATTCGATATCCGAATGATCCGATTTGGCGCCAATGTATCCCGGATGCTGTCGAGCTTGAAGATACCAATGCTCCTGAAGATCCGCTGAATGAAGAGGCGGATAGTCCGGTATCGAGCATTACCCACCGGTATCCAGATCGTGTGCTGTTCCTTATCACCAGCCAATGCTCGATGTACTGTCGCTTTTGCACCCGAAAGCGAAAGGTCAGCGATTCGACGAAGATCAACGCGAAACACATCCAGGAAGGGATCGACTATATTGCTGCGCACCACGAAGTGCGGGATGTCGTCCTTTCTGGCGGCGACCCATTGATGGTGACGGACTACGCTCTGGAAAAAGTGTTGGCGGCGTTACGAGAGATACCACACGTCGAGATTATTCGACTTGGAACAAAGATGCCTTGCGTATTGCCGCAACGCATAACCCCAAAACTCTGCAAGATGATTCGAAAATATCACCCAATTTACGTGAACACCCATTTCAATCATCCTTGGGAATGCACGCCCGAAGCCGAGAAAGCATGCGGCATGCTTGCGGATGCCGGTTGTCCTGTTGGCAATCAAGCTGTTCTCATGAAAGGCGTGAACGACAACGCGGACGTGATGCTTGAACTTCACCGTAAGCTCCTGAAAATGAGAGTGCGGCCTTACTATATCTATCAGGCAGACCTCACAAAAGGAACGAATCATTTCCGCACTCCCGTTCGCGTCGGACTCGAAATCATGGATAAATTGCGCGGACATACTTCCGGTCTCGCGATTCCCTATTACGTTATCGATGCACCGGGCGGCGGTGGAAAAATCCCACTCCTGCCTCAATATGTTCTTGGCCGGAACGGAAAAGATATCATCCTCCGGAACTATAAGTACGATGTGTTCACCTATCCGGACGTTGAGGATGAAACGCCGCAGGACAATGTGGTGGAACAGCGCTATCTGAGGAAGAGGACAAACGGGCGCAAGTCTGCGACCCCCAAGATGCCGGTCCCTTCGCCTGAGATGGTGCAGGTAGAAAAGTGAAGTACAGCGTTCAAAGAAAATAGGTCAGATTGATGATCTGATCACGAATCGTGTCCAAGCGATGAAATCCCTCTCTTAACTTATAGCCCGCTGAAAATTGAGCGGGCTTTTTTGTCAACCTTAAATCAAGCTACCTTCTGAGAATCCATCTGCTTCTTGAGCAGCCCTCGGAAGGTATCCAAGGACAGCACTATGAGCGAATCCAAAGACTACGCATCGATGATTTCCGGAATCCAGGATATCCTGAAGAAAGAAAAGATCGATGGATGGCTACTGTATAATTTCAGGGGGTCGAATGTATTCGCGACCCGAATCCTGGCGCTTCCTCCGCACATCATGTGCACGCGGAGGTACTTCTATTTCATTCCGAAGAAAGGAAGTCCTCGGAAGTTGGTCCATCGCATAGAAGAATGGAATCTTGATACGCTTCCCGGTGAAAAGACAGTCTACCTGAGCTGGAAGTCGTTGACCGAAGGACTTAAGAAGACCCTGAAGGGAGCAAAGTCCGTAGCGATGGAATATTCACCCCGTTGCGCAATTCCTTATGTATCGACAGTCGATGCAGGGGCCGTTGAATTGGCAAAGAGCGCCGGAGTGAAGGTGGTCTCCTCGGCCAACCTGGTCCAGTATTTTGAAGCACGGTGGACCGAAGAACAGCTTAAAGACAATCTCGAGGCAGCTCACGAACTCGGAAAGACGGCTCAGGAAGCTTTTCGATTCATTCGTCAGCGAATAACCTCGAACACTGCTACTACAGAGTACGATGTCCAACAATTCATGCTGTCCGAATTCAAGAGGCGGGGAATCAAGACGGAGGACGCTCCCAACTGTTCGGTCAACGCCAATGCCGCTAACCCGCACTATGAGCCGACCAAAGAGGTCAATTCTTCTCTTAAAAAGGGTGATTTGGTGCTACTGGACCTTTGGGCGAAGAAGGATAAAGCTCGCTCTGTTTACGCGGATATTACATGGATGGGGTTCATAGGAACGTCCGTCCCGGATGAATACGAAAAAATCTTTCAAATTGTGAAGGGGGGAAGGGATGCTGCGCTTAATTTCGTGCGGGAGTCGTTTGCGAAAGGGAAACAGATTCACGGTTATCAGGTGGATGATGCCGCGAGAAAATACATT
>CAZOIM010000027.1:23759-25487 GCA_964579855.1 uncultured Ignavibacteriaceae bacterium
ATCTTACATTGGAAACGTAAGACACGATTAAAGTTTCCGTCCTGAAACAAGAATAAGCCGATGAACAAGTTCTCGGCTTCTTTTTGGCAGTAGTGGAAACTCATAAAACGATAAAAGTTTCCGAAGGAGGTCCCATTATGCCGGAACTAGACGATAAGCAACGTATAGTCGATGTTGCTTCGAAGCAATTCATGGAAAATGGAATATCGAAAGTGACGCTGGATGAGGTCGCTTCCGAACTTGGGATGAGCAAGAAGACGATGTACAAGTTCTTTCCAAGCAAGGAAGATCTCCTGAGGACCATCGTGCACACAATGATGAACAGTCTCCGCGCGCGTGTTGAAGCAGTCGTGAATTCAGACAAGCCGTTTGTCGACAAGGCTCAGGGTTTGCTGACCATAATTGGCAATCAAATCAGCAGTCTGAGCAAACAGTTTCTCACGGATCTGCAGAGGTTTACCCCCGAATTGTGGAAAGAGATCGACGAATTTCGTCGACAGAGAATCCTTACAAGTGTCCGCAAGATATTTGTTCAGGCAAAAGACGAAGGCATCTTCAGGAAGGATCTCGATATCGACCTGTTCATTCTTGTTTTCATCGGATCAGTCCAAACCATTGTAAATCCCCAAACGCTTGCTCAACAGTCTTTCTCAGCACAGGAAGCATTACACGGAATCTTCAGGATTATTTTTGAAGGTGCAATGACGGAAGAAGCAAGAAGGAATTCCCGGCTCTTCGAACAATCAATGGCCAATTTGACGGAAAGGTAAGCATATCATGAAATTTACCGCAGTTGTATTCATACTTCTTTCATTTGGAATATCCGGTTGTGGCAATGGCCACAAAGGAGCCATCGAAGCTAGTGGTACGCTGGAAGCCGTCGAGGTAAGAGTCTCTGCAAAAGTACCAGGACAGGTTGATCGGCTATTCGTCGATGAAGGAAGCCAGGTCAAGCAAGGAGACACGCTGGCGATACTTGATCATTCGACTCAGGACATTCAGTGGAGGCAGGCGCAGGCTGGAGTCTCACTTGCAGATGCGCAATACCGGTTGCTGGTGAATGGAGCTCGCTCGGAAGACATTCAACAGGCGGATGATGCCCTTAAGCAACTCGAATCCAGCGCAAAGGTCGCTGCGGATGACTACAATCGCATGAAAGACCTTTATGCATCCAAAAGTATAACGAAGAAACAATATGACGATGCTGAATCCCGGTATGTGATCAGCAAGGCACAACTCAGTTCTGCAAAGGAAAATGTCAAAAAGATGGCGCGATTTGCGAGGCCGGAGGACATTGGAGCCGCAAAGGCGCGTCTCGATCAGGCAAAAGCAAACGCGGATCTTCTCCGTAAGCAGATTAACGACGCAAATATTGTCGCTCCAGTATACGGTACCGTGACGAACAAGCCGGTTGAGGTGGGTGAACTTGTCGGGATAGGGACGACGATCGTCACGATATCCCAGCTTGAGACGCTGAACTTAATGATCTATGTGAGTGACAGTGAATTGGGAAAGGTGAAACTCAACGGCATTGCCGACATCGTGATCGATACTTATCCTGAAAAGTCATTTCCGGGGCGCATTGTCTACATTTCACCCATAGCAGAATTTACCCCGAAGAATGTGCAAACGAAGGAAGATAGAACAAAACTTGTGTTTGGCGTGAAGCTGGAAGTCGACAACAAAGAAGGTGTTCTCAAGGCAGGAATGCCCGCCGACGCGTATGTG
>CAZOIM010000028.1:0-9601 GCA_964579855.1 uncultured Ignavibacteriaceae bacterium
CCTACGACCTCTGCCTTGTAAGGGCAGCGCTCTGAACCAGCTGAGCTAAGCGTCCCTCGGAAATCAGAATTTATGCAAGGTACGAAACATCGTCTTGGCAAACAACCGTAGGATGGATTCCGCTTCAATATTACCCGATGACAAATCGAAAGGCAGTTGGAATGCGGCCAACAGAGAAGGGAAACGAATAACGATTTGATTTAAGTCTGGGGAACCTGGAGCTTCGATTCAATCCAACGTTTGATTTGTTCGATCTC
The DNA here is from genome assembly GCA_964579855.1 of uncultured Ignavibacteriaceae bacterium. GTDB lineage: Bacteria > Bacteroidota > Ignavibacteria > UBA10030 > UBA10030 > JADGQA01. The sequence goes on from CAZOIM010000028.1 coordinate 258, forward strand.
AGGCATACCCGAGTAGTGAGCGTAAAGAAGTTCGAAGAGATTGAGCAGTCCTCTCGTTGCTGCTTCGAGTGTTTGGACGTTTCGCTGGATATCGCCGAACATCTTTTTGAATTCTTCTCGTTCTTCCTCAGAGAGTTTGTCCATGAGGGATTTTGGATCGAACTCAACACCTACAGCGAGTTGGGCCAATGCGCTGTTCAATTTCGGGGTAATGGCATTCACAACGCGTCGTACGCGCTCCGTGGCATCGTTGTTCATCGCCATCTCTTTCAGTTTTTCCTGCTCCATCTGTTCGGAAACCCTGTAAAGATGTCGTTCGTGTGTTCCTCTGATAAGAATATCCAGATGAGGAATATCGATGAGTTCTTTTCGGACGTAATCATAGGCTCCAAGCTTCAGAGCCTCAACAGCGATGTGCTCTGAGCCCGCCGCCGTCAACATGATAACCGGTGTCTGGTTCTTCTGCTCGAGCATCCATTGTAGAACATTCAGCCCGTTCATCTCCGGCATCATGTAATCAAGCAAAACGACGTCATACCCTGTATGAGATTCTTCAATCAACCGGAGCGCTTCCTTTCCCGAGAACGCAGCGGTGGTTCGGTATCCGTAATGATCTTTTAGATGGAATGCCAGCATCTTGACGAAAGTTTCCTCGTCATCAACCAGCAATATTCTCAGATTTTCTTGATCCATTATTCCCATCCCCCGATAGAAACATGCTAAGATACTCAGATCAAAGCAGTGGTGGTGGTGATTCTAGAAAAATTTTGCCGCCCGGAGGGGATCCAGCGCGACGAAGCTCCGTTTGAGATATTGGCTCTCGTGAGGTGAGCAAGTAGAGCCATTTGAAGATACAAAGCGCAGCGGAAAGAGGCAAATTGTGAAGACCAAGAAATCTGTGTTACCGATGACCAGGATCACTCTGCCGAAATGTTCAAAATGTTACAAGTATTCGAAGGATTAACACCACTTGTGAAATGAAGCGCTGAAGGCCAACAGAATAGGGTGTTTCCTTGCTATCCGTGACAAGTAATGCAGAATGAATTCCCAATTTCGAACACAAGTTCCCCCCTTGCGGCAAGGAACTTCGGCTTGAGACCCTCATCAAAATGTTATCATTTCACCGCGGTGGAGTGATTCACGTCTTTTTCCAAGCGGTGTTGACTTCTATCTCTTGAGTTTTGCGCGCACATATTGGATGGGCCAGGGAATATCGGCAGACAACTCCTGGGCCGCGTGAAGCGGCCAATAGGGATCCCTCAAGAAAGCTCGGGCCATGACGATTGCGTCGGCCTCACCTCGCTGGAGAATTTCCTCCGCTTGCCGTGGCTCGGTGATTAAACCAACCGCACCGGTTGGCATTCCTGTCTCCTTCCGGATCGCCGACGCAAACGGAATTTGATATCCAGAAGCCACCGGTATCTTCGCACCCCGAATATTTCCGCCGCTCGAACAGTCGACCAAATCGATTCCTGTTTCCTTGAGTTGTCGGGAAAATTCGATTGATTGCTGCAAATCCCACCCCCCGTCTGTCCAATCAGTTGCTGAGATTCGAACGAAGACAGGCAGGTCGGATGGCCAGATTGTGCGAACGGCGTGAGCGACTTGTATGGGGAATTTCATCCGACCCTTCAAAGGTCCTCCAAATTCATCCCTTCGTTGATTCGAAAGGGGCGACAAGAATTCGTGGAGGAGATATCCGTGCGCCATATGAATTTCGATCACTTTGAACCCTGCCATGAGTGCTCTGTGAGCAGCCTCTGAAAATTTTCGGACAACCTCACCGATTTCCATTATTGAAAGTTCGTGAGGATTCGAATACCCGTCATCAAACGGAATCGGACTGGGTGCCACCGTTTGCCACCCTCCTTGATCGGTATTCAATACTTTTTGATCAATCCATTGAACCGGCATGGATGCTTTCCGTCCGGCGTGAGCGAGTTGAATTCCCGGAATAGCACCCTGGGCGCTGATAAACGAAGTGATTCGTTGGAATGCCTTCACTTGTTCGTCGTTCCAAATCCCAAGATCTCCCGGGGAGATTCGTCCCTCCGGAGTGACCGCAGTTGCCTCTGCGATGACGAGTGAAGCTCCCCCAACGGCACGGCTCCCGAGATGTACGAAATGCCAGTCGTTGGGCACGCCTTCCGTCGCAGAATATTGACACATTGGGGAAACAAATATTCGATTACGGAATTCGAGACTTCGCAGTTTGAGTGTGGAAAAGAGTTTTGTGGCCATAATGGTGTTGGTTATTGGATCACGTACATATCAAATCACTTTCTATATTTCGAAATGAACTCTTCAACCTCAGGAATACCTCCTTGAAAAATCAGATATCCGTTGCTGGGTTCGCGCTCAGTGATCTCACCGGCGATTGGTGAAAGCATAATCTCTTGGACTCTTTCCGGATCAGTCGTCTGGCCAAGCGTCCAACAAAGTTTCATATAAGCAACTTCAGGCAACAAGTTTGCTCCGGGCACAACACCAAGTTCCATCATATCACGTCCTGTATCGTAGACATACATTTGCACATATCCCCAAAGGGTTTGCACGGTCATATAGACTGCGATATTCTTCTCCTTAGCACGCTTCAATGCCGGATATAATGGTTTGTTCACGTGGCCGAGACCCGTTCCTGCGATGATGATCCCCTTGTACCCATTGTCAATAAGCGCATCGATGATATCGGGATTCATGTTCGGATAGTAATAGACAATGCTTACTTTTTCTTCAAACGAGGTGTTAAGGACAACGTTTGCATCCGTGCGACGTCGCTTGTAGTCCTGACGAAGCGGTTTGATGTAATCCCGACTCACCATGGCAATGGGGATATCACCGATGGTGCGAAACGTTGAGCGATAGCTTGAATGCATTTTCCTGACACGTGTTCCTCTGTGCAGTAGCCCGTACTGATCCGAGGTGGGGCCAAACATACACACCATAACTTCCGCGATATCGCTTTCAGCGGCAGTCTTCACACTGTGCATGAGATTCAACGCGGCGTCGGAAGAAGGACGGTCACTCGATCGTTGAGATCCGACCATAACAATGGGCACCGGAGAATTCTGGACCATGAACGAAAGAATCGCGGCAGTATGGTGCATGGTATCGGTTCCGTGGCCAATAACAATCCCGTGCACTCCCTTCCGAATTTCTCGTGCGATTGCTTCAGCGGTTCCTTTCCATTGTTCCGGGCCCATATTCTCGCTGAACACCCCATAGAGTTTCTCCGTTTCCAGGTTACAGATATCGCCGAGCTCCGGCACCGATCCATAGAGCTCGCCCGGCGAAAAGGCAGGGATGACAGCCCCCGTCCTATAGTCCAGACGGCTCGCAATCGTTCCCCCCGTTCCGAGGAGTTTGACCTTCGGTTTCTTCGGATCGTAGGGAAATTCCTTCTCCGGAATTTTGTAGTGTGCTTCCTTGCGTCCGTCTATCCTAATGTCTCTGATCTTTTTTGCTGCGATCCCAATGTTGTATCCAACGCGGAGTTTCAGTACAACGTGAAGGGGATCCGCCGTTTCAGAGCGCGGCAGAATGATCCCGGTAAAAGTCCCGTTCTCCGTTTTGATTTCGACGTCGCTCCAGATTCTTGCATCATATCGTTTCAAAACGTCGAGTGCTTCACCTCGATAACCCTTAAAGGAATCGTTTGCCGCCATTACTTCATCTCCTGGGCAATAAGTTCTGCGAGAACTGTACTTTCAATTCGTCCTCTCAACGTGCGTAATACCATTCCCATCAATATTTCCGGCTTCTTCAGTTCGTGATAGACCTTCATGCCGGACAGCAACACCATTGAGACACGCACGACGGCGGCGACCTCTTCCAGGGAACATTTCTCGGGCAAAGATTCTTCTGAAAACGAGCCTTCCAGCACCGCCTTTCTCAGCGTATGGTATATTGCATCTTTGGTAATCCTGCCGTTTCTGTACGCCAAAAAGATTTTTTTCATCAACTCTTCGGTCAACACTTTGGTGTCCCGTCGTTCCTTTTTCAATCTCTTGAAGAATTGAATCAGAACAACAGAGGCAAGCGTCGGACTAATATTCCATTCCTTAACCAAGAAACTAAAGAGTGGCGCAAACTTCGAAACTGTCAACGACTGAACGAGATCGTCTGGAACACCCATGGCACGGTAGGAATCTTCCCGGGTCCAGAAGTCCAACGGAAGCGACCTTCGTATTTTCTCACGTCGTTCGTCGGTGATGCATTTCGGCGGGAGGTCCGTGTCCGGGTACATGCGATCGGCTCCAGGGAGTATACGCTCAAAACCATTGGTGCCATCACGTAACGCCTGCCTGGTTTCAGATGGTATGCCAATCGTAGCTTCCTTCGCTCTGATGATGATCTCTTTCACACCCATTTCGACATCGTGCTGGCTTCCCCACACAAGAACGAGTGTGTCCTCGTCCGATGCGCTCATTGCCTTCTTGATGGATTGCCATTCTGCGGTCGCCACGGACTCGCTTGGATTGTCCGAGTGAATAAGATTGGGCAGCGTCGTAAGGCACGCAATAACTCGAATCCTGTCAGAAATCTCTTTCGAAAAGAACGTGTCGGTTTGCGTTTTCCATCGCAAAAGACCGCGAAATCCTCGAAGCGTAACACAATGGATGACCATTCCCTCTTCCAGTGCATGCTGGATCGGAAGATATCTGGTCTTGCGAAAGAATTTTGTGACGTTTTCCGTGGTTGTTCTAAACGATTCCGGTGTGATTCCCCGCTTGTGCAACTCATCGCGAAGTCGAAGTAAATTCCATTGCCGCATCGCTTCGTTGTACGTGAGCAATGGAATGTGGGGTATACGGGGCACACCCTTAATTTCGATCCTGGTTCCTCGCGAGACACTCACGTTGACGTCCTCGCGAGCTGCTCCCATTCCCGTCCGAACTTTTCCCGTACTCCTGACCATCCACCGGCAAAGTTGTGCGACTTCTGCAACCTCCTGCGGAGTGCGCATGTCCGGCCCGGTAACGGTTTCAATGAGGGGCATGCCGAGCCGGTCGGTCAAATAGACTCTCTGGTGACCCTGATCGCTCACTTCGCGGCAGGAGTCCTCTTCGATGGAAAGCTGGACAACCTTTATGTCGCGTCCTTTGTACGGAATCCTCCCGTTAAGACATATGATTGACGTACGTTGAAAACCCGTAGGGATGCTTCCGTCAAGATACTGTTTGCGCGCGATGTGTATTTCATCGACAACGTCTGAGCCGTACATCATGCCGATCCCGAGGGCAATATCAAGCGCCTCGTCGTTGATCTGAAAGGGAGGAGTGTCGTCCATCTCATACGTGCAGACTGTATTGCGATGAATGCGATAAATGATGTTCTTCTTGGTCTTGAATTCCATCAATGCGGTGCCGTCATATTCACCCAATTCCGAAAGTGTCGGTCTCATATGACGGAGAATTTCAGCGTCGTAGTGGTCGCTGTATTGTCCAGCCGGACAACGGCAGAAGAGCTTTTTTGCTGTCAGGAGCTGCTGATGGATTTCAAGACCGGATTTGAATCCGACCGCTGCATAGTCGGCATCCGTCATTTCGTGGAATGGTTTAAACTGGAAATCCTGCATAGCGGTCGTTTGCTGCTATCCCGGCTGCGATAACCTCTTCGGTGAGTTCGAACTTAACAAAGCATGCATCGCGGATGATCTGATGGTGGACTACGGTGAACTCTTGACACCAAATAATACTACCTACTTTTTGTCCAGATTGCAATCCAAGAAAAGTGATCTCAACAGCATCGTCTTGGTCTTCTTGAAATGAATCTTGTTGTTCCACGAAGACTTGTGGTTGTTGACTTGTCCAATCGAATCTCCTATATTCACGGCCAATGAAAAAGAACATATTCGGAGTTCGAAAGTATCTTCGGCCGCTCCAATTGACTGCGGTTGTTTTCTTTGCGGTTTCGGGAGGTCCCTACGGACTCGAACCGATCCTCAACTACACGGGAAGCAGCATTGCTCTCCTCCTCGTTATCATAACACCGTTGGTGTGGTGCATTCCGACGATCCTCATGGTTCTTGAGCTGAACGGTATGATGCCGAAGAATGGAGGATACTATCAATGGGTTAAAAATGCGCTGGGAATTCGTTGGGGTTTTATCGAAGGATGGTGGTCGTGGCTCTATGCGTTTGTTGATTCCGCAATCTATCCGGTTCTTTTTGTCGAGTACCTGTCATTTTTGTTCCCTGCGATTACTCCAGTTAAGTACGCCATTTGCCTCGTTTTCATTTGGACCGGGGCAATGCTTAATGTGTTGGGGATTGTCCCTGTCGGACGGAGTTCCGTTGTTCTTGGAATCGTCGTGTTGACTCCTTTTCTCATCCTTTTTTGGTTTGCATTCTTTCCTGCACACCCGGTCGCAGTCAGCGCCGTTCATTTGTCATCGCATCCGATGGAGATTTCTGCTCTTGGGATGGGAGTGTTCACTATCATGTGGAATTTTCTCGGTTGGGACAATGTGACACCCTTTGTCGAGGAGGTCGAAACACCGGCTCGCTCATATCTCATTGCGATCGTGGGCGCGCTCCTGATCATTGTCGCCGTCTATGTGCTCGCCGTACTGGCAGCATCAAGGTCTGGTGTAGATTTCGAAGTGCTACAGTCTGAGGGATTTCCTTCGCTTGGAGTTCTTGCCGGAGGATGGTGGCTCGGCGCGGCGCTTTCGCTGGGGGGTATGGCGAGCGCGATGGGACTCTTCCTCTCGATTTTGCTTTCAATTTCCCGCGTTCCCAAGGCAATGGCGGATGACGGCATTTTTCCGAAGATGATCAGCATAGTCAATCCGAGATTCAACACTCCACATATTTCCATTATCACATGTGCTGTTGTGGTGAGCGGGATGGTTCTATGGGGATTCGGCGACCTCTTGATTATCGATGTTACTCTTTATAGCTTTGGTTTGATGTTGGAATTTGTGTCACTAATTGTATTGCGGATCCATAAGCCTCAGGCAGAGAGGCCATTCAAGATAGGAATGGGTCTAAAAGGGATCATTGTGATGACAACCCTTCCCCTCCTCTGTATCCTTGCAGCGCTTGTTTCACTTTTGATAACGGCAAATCATCACGCACACGCCGCATGGTTTGCCTTCGCGGCTGTTGTTTCGGGTCCGATTGCATGGTTTGTTGTTGATCGATGGAGAACAAAATCCTCCATAGGCTCGGATTCATAATTAGAAAGAAGACACTATTGGCCGTGATCATCGCGGTTGTTTCCACTCCGCAGTGGATGCTCATCGAGAAACGCGAATCATAAAACAATAATGAAGGGAAAGGACAAAGTTATGCCGAAGACAATCGTGCAGAAAGTGGTATTCAAGAATACGAACGCAGGAGATCTCTATGACCTCTACATGAATCCGAACAAACACTCGGAAGTGACGGGGGCTCCGGCAAAAATTACCGCGAAGGAAGGGACGAAGTATTCCGCACACGGCGGCTACATTACGGGCAGAAACCTTCACCTGGTAAAAGACAAGCTTATCGTTCAATCGTGGAGAGCGAGCGACTGGAAAAGCGACGATATCGATTCCACATTTGTCATACACCTGGAACAGAAGGGCAATGACGCCATCCTCCGCGCGACGCATGCGAATATCCCCGACAAGCACGTCGTTGGAATCGAAAAGGGCTGGCAAACGTATTACTGGAACCCGTGGAAGCGCCATCTCGCGCAGAAACGAACCCGTAATCATTAGAGAAGATAATTCAACGCGGTATCACCGGGATTTCTGACTCACTCTGAAACCATTCATCGCAGAGGTGGGTTGCAAAAGACTCGATTGCCAGGTAGGCAGACGATTCGCCTGCTGCGTATACTCACATATCGGCGAACTCCGTAAGCGACAGCACATTTCCATCAGGATCCTTGAACCAGACAACTTTGGCCATGCTCGGGGCCGTCCAAATCCCGTTCTTATCTTGGTTCATTCCCTCATACCGTTCGAACCGAACGCCGCGATTCGATAGCAACTCCACTTCTTCTGCGATGTTGTCAACCTTCCAACCAAGCACGGTGTAATCACGAGGATTGACTCGATCAACTTTCTGAATCCGAATCATCGTTCCGTTCGATTCGAAGACAAGTGCAAATTGATCACCGCTGACAAATTCTAAACCAAGAATCTCTTCATAGAACTGTCGTGCCCTTGCAGCATTGCTCGTTGCTACAAATCCAATCAAATCCGACTTCTTAAGCATGGTTGCCTCCCTTATGCAGAAACTTCGAATCGAGAGTTTCTCTTACGACAGGATGACAATCTCGAACAACGGACTATTTGATTTCCAATAACCAGCCTTTCCCCGGTGATACCCTAACCTTCTCACCAACCAAAAAAGTGTGCGCATCTTGGAAATTCTTCACTACGGGAGCTTTGATTGTCACCCTTGTGGAATCTAGACCGAGCGATTTCCAGTCAATGGAAAGAGAACACGAAATCGTATCTTGAGCCCAACTGGCCACCGAAACAAGCGCAGCACCAGGTTTTACATACGCTGTCGCAAGAATCTGAGGATTGTCTGTTGCTACAGGACAATTCTTCGACCAATAGCCGAACATCCTTGTACCCTTCATTCCGAACTCATCCCACAATTTCCAGATCGGCGATGGATCACCGGACCAGGGAAGACGATTCGTCATTCCATACACCATCCCGCGCCACGGATTGCCCCCCTTCTCCAGCATTTCCCCCATCAAACCAAACGGGATCCCGGAAATCTCCGTTAGCCAGTAATCCGGCTTCGAATCGTAATCAAAATATTCACCAAACCATAGTCGATCGATGTACGGGAAATGTTCCATATAGAGCAGGGCGCTGTTGACGTACCCATCGCGAGGATTGAACTGATTCGCGGAGTGCAGGTCGATCAACGCCCCCGGACGATTCCGATCGAGGACTTTCCGGACCCGTTTCATCGTCGTTCGGTCGAATGCCACGTCATCGATATAGATACCATCGATTCCCACATTTTTCGCGAGCCAGTTCAGACCTTCGACATAGTAATTGTGCCAACGTGAAACGCCGCTGTTGATGATCGCGGCATCGTTCAGTTCGGGTACATACCACCCAGGAATGTAGTCTTGATCAAGGTGTTCCAGTGGCCACGAGGAACCTCCTCCCGGACCATGCGAAAGGACTTCATCGCCCAGGCTTCTCAATGCAGACAGTTCCGGAGCATGATCCGAAAGTTCACGAACCGTGTAATAGATTTTCACTTTCATTCCTAGCGCATGCGCGGAGTCAATATATGCTTTCATTTCATTTGGTCGCAGAAACGGATAATTGAGATACGGATTGATCTCCGTAGCGTGATGCACATTGATCGTGTTTGCGCC
>CAZOIM010000028.1:9701-10828 GCA_964579855.1 uncultured Ignavibacteriaceae bacterium
GTAACATCCCACTTCCAGAAAAGACTATCCGGTCGATATCCGCCCTTGAGCCCCATGCCCATCGAGTATTTGGCAATATCCGTTCGAAGAGGAATTTCCAGACGGATGTCCTGAACGGACGTGTTTTCCTTCGCCGTCAATGTGACACGGAAATCAACATACCCGTCGAACTCCATCTGTGCATCGAGCGACACTTCCACCGGACCGGCACTACTTCTCGACTTCCAGGCAACCACCCCGGATGCCCTTTTTGTGATTTCGAATCCATTGTTCTTCCAGGATTCAGCCTTTCCCCTAGAGTTCTCAACGACCATCCGAATTGGCGCAGCAAGCAGTTCACGTCCCGATGTAACTAGACTCGTGTTATTGGGTGAGAAATAGCTGACGATGTTCTTGGCAAATCCGGACGGATCAATTGCCAGACTCCTCCCCAAACAACTTACAACGTTATCCTGAATGGTCATTGGAATAAACGGCGGAACAATGCTGTCATCGGCGGCAAGCTGCGAATTGAGCCAACGTAATCTCGTAAGACGATTGGGATCGCCGTCTCCTCCGTCGACCAAAACCATGTCGGAAACATCGAGACGGAACTTTACCTTCGTCGGCTTTAATCCTCTTGGAGAGATTGACATGACCCCTTGATAGCTTCCATATTGCGCATCCTTCGGGACTTGTAGTCCCATCCAAAGCGCTCCCACCTTTCCCTTTTCAACGGTCACCATCTTTTGAAATTCCCGTCCCTGCCAATCCGTCCCTTCCGTGTTGAACGATGTAAACGATGAGGAAGGAATCACTCCGCCGTCAGTCCTGCGAAGATCGCTAATGGAAATATCGACTCCGTCGATCCGTTCTCGGGCAGCGTAGAGACCAAGTTGAAATGCGTAGAATTCTCCTCTGTGCGCGAATCCTCCAAACGTCGATCGTGGTCCGTCCATGATCCATTTTGCCGGAAGATCATTGGTCATCTTTATCGGATCTTTTCGATCTTCCGGAAAGACAAGATAGGATGCTCTCCGATTCATTTTGAGTAAGTGCTCCAATTCCCCTTTTGTTGCGATGACTTCCATTGGATAGAAGCTGTTGAACTCATCGATCGATTGGAACTGCACGAGTTCTGCTTCCGG
>CAZOIM010000028.1:10928-22475 GCA_964579855.1 uncultured Ignavibacteriaceae bacterium
AGCATCGAAAACATAAATGCCCTTTTGTTCCGGGTTATGGTCTCGCCTTCGCCACGGAATATGGGCAACGACAGCGTCTCCTTTTTCAGTCACTTTAATCACAACACGATGATTGCCGAGAGAATCCGTATTCCATGTTCCGGTACCATAATAGGACGGTCCTGGGAAATACGTTTGTTCTCTGTTCTGTGCCTTCAACGATACCGTCACAACAAGTACGAAAAGTGCCGCAATCTTCTGAATTGGGTACACTCGCATGCCGAATTCCTTCTTTTGGTTCAACGTGGATGAAACGATACAAAAGGATGTCTGTTTAATCAACCTTCGCGGATGGTCATGGTTGCACGACAGATTCTACCGATGGAACCCGCAACCAAGTGACCGTTGATGGGAGGATAGAAGCGAAGCCGCGTTGAAGAACCTACGAACTTTTGCGTGGATCTCACACTTGTTTCAGAACGAGGAGTGTTAAATCATCCGAAGGCGGCTCTTCCCCAATGAAGACCCGAACGTCTTCGAGAATGTCGTCTTTGATCTGGTGCGCCTGTTTTTGACTGTTCTTTCTGATAGAGAATTTGAGACGTTCTTCGCTGTATTGTTGTTTTGATCTGTCCATCGCTTCGGTGACTCCGTCGGTATAGAGTGCGAGTACGTCGTTGCGACGAAGACTGATCTGTTTGGACTCATAGTTTACGTTGTCGACCATGCCGAGGGGCAATCCACCCGCTTCGAGCTCGACGATTTCTTCGGAATTTGGCCGAACGAGGTACGGGTAATTGTGCCCCGCATTGACATACGTAATTGTGTGTTGTTCACAGTCCAGGACCATAATGAAGAACGTGATGAATCGCTCCGATGGACTGTTTTCGTACACGAGATTGTTCAATTTCGCGGTAAGTTTTGCGAGATCTGAGTCCGACTGGATGTACGCCCTCAGAGACGCGTGGAGTGTGGAGACCAGGAGCGCCGCGGGTACTCCCTTGCCTGTGACATCCGCCATAACAAAAACGTACCGATTCTGACCAAGGGAAATAATGTCGTAGAAGTCTCCACCGACCGTGGTACACGGTTGTGCCACGGCAGCAATTTCATAGTGTGGAATGGGAATGATTTTTTTCGGAAGCAATCGTTGCTGGATCTCTCCGGCAATCTGTAACTCCTTCTGTACGCGTTCGCTCTCCATGCTCGTCTGATACAGTCGGGCGTTTTCCACCGCTAGTGCCGCGTGTTCCGAAAATGCTTTCAGGAACAACTCGTCCTCATTATCAAATGCGCCCCGCCGTTTATTGATAATCTGAAACACCCCTATAATTTTTCCGTGCCGGTTTTTCATCGGCATGCAGAGCATGGTTTTGGTCTTGAATCCCGAACGTTTGTCGAATCCTGCGTAGAACCTTGAATCTTTGCTCGCATCTTTCAAATTCATGGTTTCGCCGGTTTTTGCAACAGTCCCCGAAATTCCCGTGCCAATGGGCAGCCGAATTTCGACCAAGCCCTCGCCTCCTTTTAAGACTTTGGACCAGAGCTCTTTCGTCTTCTCATCAATCAGATAAATCGTACCTCGTTCTGCATTGAGATTCTTCGTTGCAAGATGAAGAATTATTGAAAGTAGTTCTTCCAGGTCAAATGTTGTATTCAGATGCTTCGAAGCGTCAATCAACGATTCCAAGCGGTGGACGTACGACTTCACACCACCTGCAGGCTTCTTGGTCGGAATTTTCTTCGCCATGGTTTCTCCTGTTGATCGTTTGTCGCTCTGCATCACTTCTTGAGTGTATGCATTTGCCACAAATCCCGGTTGCTTGTTCTCAAGAAGGGGGAAAGCGCCAACAATCCTGTTTTGCCGATGCTCTTCTGAAGGTACGTCATTTCATCGAATTTCGCCTGGACATTAGGGTCTGGTTCGACGCTAAAACCAGATTCGCGCATCAGGAGAATGCCTTTAGCCTGAATTGCCAGTTCGAGATAAAGGCGCAGGTAACACAGCATATCCGCTACGACTTCTCCCCGAAATTTGCTTTGGACAGAATCCAAATAATGCCCAATACGCGCCGTCCCGATGCCTCCCGTCGTCACGATCGTTAGGAGTTCTGCATCATTATCGAACCCCACTCCCAGCCATTCCCGAGTCGCCCTCTCACTCCGCGCGAATGCAATAAGCATAAATACCGGCAGGGATACCACCACGATGATCGTCGATGCAACCGGCGGTAGGATGAAATGGTTGAAGAGGGAATGAATGGCGATTCCTATAGCCAGTCCCGGCAGAAAGATAAGAAAGGAAGTGGAGTCTTTGACATCAGAAAGGTTCTTGGAAACAACACCGACGATCGCTGTTGAACCGCCGTGCATCACCGCCGTACCGAAGCCACGTATGATCCAAAGGAGCAGGTTCGTCTTGTGCAGAGACTCCAGATAGTAGACATTTTCGAGGAGCGCGAAACCTGCGCCGAGCGCGAAGCCCACGATTGCTGCGTCAACCATGAAACCGATTTTTTGGTTTCGGAGCAGATAGATGAGAAAACATGCCTTCAAACTCTCTTCAATGATTGGCGCCCCGTATCGCATATACAACACGGAAGTCGTCGGGATTGACGGGAAGAGTTGGAACAGCATGAAAAGGAGCGCCGCCGTGCAACAACCGATGGCAATGTAGCTGAGAATTGAACGGAGTTTTACGAGCTTGTAACTATCAAGAAATACCAGAACACTGAGAAAGAAGAGCACGGGAATAAGTGCAACGGAAACGTTGAGAATAAGTTCAGTCATACTTCTCTTTGCCCGTCAGATCACTTCAAGATCTTCAGAGAAAACATGAATTCTTTCGAAAGATGCTGATTCTGTTCAACGGCCGCGGCGTAGCCGAGCGAAATCGTTGATTCCAGTAGCGAGAAGACAACAAGCTTGAAGTCCAATTGTGCTCCGAGATTTGCGAATACCCTTTTTTCGGGATCGTTGTCGAAATTCGTCACAATGCCGCTGGAAAAGAGCATGAGTTGGGTCCAGTTAAAATAGAAGCTGGGAAATCCGAATCGTCTGAAATGGATCGGGGGAAGCGCCCATTCTGCAAGCAGTTTCCCAAAGTTCTTTCCGCCAAATTCATCGATTGCCACCCCGGGAAAACTGTAATATTCGCGGAATCGACGCGCTTCCTGATGATCAACCCAGTTGTTGCCAAATCCACCAAAGTAGAAATTGGCAAACGGACTGGAACGGTCGCCAAACGATTGGCCGGCTGCACTCCTCAACCAGATGGATGAATGGAGAAGTGGCAGCAATATGCCGTAGTCCAGCGTGGCGTAGAGACGAGGAAAGATTGTGGAATTGACATACGTGTTGTAAGAATACAATCCGGTCCGGATTCCTTGTTCATGTTCGACGGCGCCCAGAGTCCGAAGAAGATAGGAATATTTCAAATTGCCGCTCAACGTGAAGAACTTGTCGAACGAGGTGACAATGTTTTGGAAATCAGGGAGACGTTCCAATCCGCCATATGCCGCCCCCCGGATGGTGTATTCCATGGATTGTGGACGGTCGGTGATCAGAAAATCGTTGTACTTCAGCGCGACGGAATATCCTGCCCTGCTCGTCTTTGTCGGACCAAAAAGATCATAGAAATCCGCTTGATTGTACGTCGTTGAAAACGACCAGGGGTAGTGGTTGAATTCGAGTAATGCGTGAATTCGTTCTTTCGTCGGCAGCAGTGATACGCGTGAATATGACAGGCACGCATCGATACTGTAGAGTTCAAGCGGGTCGGCGAGGTTCGCCCTGAAGCCGTACGCCGCGAAGTTCTTGAATCCTTCCGCAACCGGATACAGGGAGGCTAGGCGGATATTGGAGAAGGGCTCGTAATCATCCTTCGAAACTGTGAGAGAATCGATGTTAATGAGACTCGGAGACTTGAGTGCCCACGTTTTGACGACAGGGTACTTCTCAACGATTTCCTGGCCAAAGTAGTTGATCGGATTAACATTTTCCAACGGATACACACTCATGAGAACAGGAGTAAACCCTCTTCCTGAATAGCGAAAGACAACGAGCGAGTCGTTCGTGATCGGCACCGGGCGGAAAAATCCTGTTTCACCGTTGGTGACAATATCCATTTTCTTGTTCGCGAAGTCGTACCGCCAGACATTTGATACTCCTGTGTAGTACGAGGTTCCATAAAGGTATTTTCCGTCGGGAGTGAAAACAAATCCTTCGGGCGCACTGTTTTCAAATTCATAGAGGACGGACATTGAATCGACACCGTTCATCAAGTTGTCAACTTCAAACGAAACGAGACGCTGTCGGCCACCTTCGTCGATGAAGGATCCGGTCACGAGCGTACCGTCGGGCGAAAGGTCAAGGTTGATAATATCTTTACCGTAGTCAAGCCTGAGAATATTTCTCCATCCCTCCGTGTAAGGTTGTGGAACACAAACGATCGTTGAATAACCGTTGTTGTGCTGAACTCCCCACACAGACTTGTCGATCGGATTGAATGCAAGGTCTCCTATGCGGTCGTTCTTCAACAGCATTTGTACACGACCGGTCTTGACATCGACGATGTTAAGGTCTCGCATACCGGTGCTGTTGTCCGTCGTGAAGAAGATGCTCTGTGATTGTGGATCGTAGGTTAGCGAGCAAACGTAATAGAGGGCCGGTGTGGGAACAGTACAAATCGTCTGGACGGTGCCACGATCGATATTGATTGAGACTATATGCGCAACTTGTCCGGGGAAATTCACAGCGGTGTAAAGTGTGCGACCGGCCGAATCAAAATACGCGGCAGACACAGAACCGAGCGCTTCAAGAATGATCGGGCGATATTGCGTGACAGGATAGGCGCGGATCGTGTCGATATTCCTTCTCTGCCAATCGTGCTCACTTTGAATCCAGCGCTGCCATTCTTCATCGAGCGGAACGCCATAAACTCTCTCAAATTGCGTGGAAAAATATCGTACGCTGCCGTCTGTGCGATTAAACCATTCTTTAAGCTTTTCCAAGCCATATCGGCCGGCCAGGTAGGTCACGAAACGTGTCCCGTAGAGATAGGCGTTCTGGCCTACCTGGAAATCGACGGTTGTCCCCTCGGATTCCAACCCCACGACGTCGTAAAAATAACTGCTGTCGACAACCATGGTCCGCCACATCATTTCATCATAACTTCCCAACGCTCTTCCAAGGCCTCCGGAAAGCCAGGTCTCCATGAACACGGCGAAGCCTTCGTGATACCATCGTGGAGAATACCACCGGGGGTTTGTGTAGTAGCTGTAGATCATCGAAAGAGGATTCTCTGCCGTGGGGACTACCTTTCCAAAGAAGAGCGAGCGAAAAAACCTATCGCCCGATGAGGCCTGATCCGTCGTCAACAGGTGGATGAGTTCGTGATTCATGAGCCAGTTCATTCGCTCATTGGCCGGCTGCGTGTCGTACTCGTAATCGAACGGCTCCATGCCGAGATCAAGCGAATTCCACGGCATGGATGATGTCCCGCCGTGCCCGTAATCGTTGAAGTCCTCCAACAACATGGTTACGTCGTCCGTGGGGTAGTATCCGAACTGGGTGTGATGAAATTCGATGGCATTCTCAAAGCAGCGTGCGAGATGCGGAACAATGTAAGCGTGGTTTTCATCAAGGTAGAGCAATCGCAAATCGTGTGTTTCCAGGGCGTGAATTTGTGCATCGGTTTGCGAAGGAATGAACAGGAACACGGAGAGTACTGTAATGGCGCAAGACTTTCTAATACAACTCACCATGCGTCACCTTACAACAAGGGCCATTGATCAGAAACGTACTACGTTGAACGGTTGGAGTGGTTCAATGTACAACAAAAAGCGAAAAAGGAAAGTCGAAACGGGGAAATCGCCCTGTGAATCGGGAAGGGGGAAAAAAAAAGAGGCATCGCTTATTGATGCCTCCTTTCACGCAGACTCAAATACAAGTTATTGCTGCTGCTTGTTCTCCAAGGACTTACTCTCGAGAGCTTTGTTCCCCAACGACTTGTTTTCAAGGGATTTGTTTTCCAAAGCCTTGTTTAAGAGCGCTGCATTCTCCAAGGATTTGTTCATCAGGCTTTTGTTTTCAAGCGCCTTGTTCAGTAATTGGGTGTTTTCAAGCGACTTGCTTGCAAGTGCTTTATTCTCGAGCGCTTTGTTCAACAACGCTGAATTGTCGAGTGCTTTGCTGAGAAGCGACTGGTTTTCCAGAGCCTTGTTCAACAACGATGTGTTCGCGAGTTCCTTGTTCAGCATCGACATATTTTCCAACTCTTTGTTGAGGAGTGATTTGCTCTCCACGACTTTGCCTGCAAGATCCTTGTTGGCCAGGTTTTTGCTCAGGAGACTCGTATTCGCGATCACCTTGTTCAGCATTGACTGATTTTCCAATGCCTTGCTTGCAAGACTCTTGTTATCAAGTTGCTTGTTCAAGAGCACTTGATTTTCCATGCTCTTGTTCAACATTTCTCTGTTTGCCATGACCTTATTCAACAAGGCCATGTTTTCCATTGCCGTGTTCTGGAGACTCTTGCTGGACAACTGCTTGTTCAACATCTCCATGTTCTCCATCACTTTGTTCATCATCTGCTTGTTGGCAAGTTCCTTGTTCAGCAACGCAGTGTTCGCAAGCGCTGTATTCAATAATTCCAGGTTCGCAAGTTGTTTGCTTAGGAGTTCCTTGTTCTCGAAAGCTTTGCTCTGGAGCTGTTTGTTCGCCAGTTCCTTGCTCATCAAGGACGTATTCTCAAGAGCCTTGCTGAGGAGCTCTTTGCTCTGCAACACTTGTTGTTGCATTTCTTCGGAGATCCGAGCTGCGGTTTGCGAAGTCTCTTCTGCACTGAGGACAACGTCTCCCTGTTTGATTTGTTCCGAACGGTATTTCTTTGCACCGCCGACAGTGCCCTCTGTGTCTACAGATGGCGCTGGGGGATACACGCGGGAAATAAGCACTATTGCAACCGCAATGACGACGATACCGCCGAGCGCAAATGCTCGTTTCCTTCCGCCAAACATTTCTTGAAGCGTGGACATGATTGCCTCCTTCCAAGTGTATGGTTGTTGACTTGCTTTACTTTGCGGTGATACCAATTGAAGTGCATTCAGAATACTCTTTTGAAGGTGCATCGGTGGATTTTGAAAACGAACTGAATTAAGAAGCTCGGACGTACGACGTAACTCTTCGTGCACTGTTCTGGCCTCTGTGCTTTTCTTGAGCCGGCGGCGCAACTCCACCTGTTCAGTCTTGGTTGCAGTACCATCAATGTCTTTGTGCATCAATTCGACAAGCGCTTTGCTCACCATAATTACAGCCCTTTGTTCAACAATAATTTCCGTAGACGTTGACGAGCAGAAAAGAGTCGGGCCTTCACTTTTATCTCTGGTATACCGAGCGTTGTACTCATCTGGGCGTAGGTCATGTCCATGAAATGCCTCAGGACAACCACACTGCGTTGTTCGGGGGTCAGTTTCATGATAGCTTGCTGTATAATTTTAGTGCGCTCATCGTCCTGCAATGTCTGGTCGGGTGCATCAATATCGGAGACAAGTTCCTCATCCAGTGGGTCCGTTTTCTTTTGTTTCTCGAGAAAATTCAGCGATTCGTTGACTGCGATTCGATAAAGCCAGCTGAAGAACTTCAGGTTAACATCGAACGTTTCAAGATTTTCATATGCTTTGATAAACGTGGCCTGCGTAATATCGGAGGCGTTCTCGATGTCACCGGCCATCCGGAGTGCAAGATTGTATACAGGCTTGGTGTACTTCCGGACAAGATCTCCAAACTTCGCGGAGTCCCCTTCGAGACATTGTCTGACAAGTATGGAGTCTTCCGGCTCAATCATAAATACAGACCAATAGCACGAAAGTTGGTGGGGTAGTGGAAAACATGCCGCCATTATCAGGGGAAGGCGAAATACCGGGATAATCGAGACCTTTTCGTCGACCCTTGACGCTACTCTATTTCAAAGATAAGATCAAATCGCGCATACCGGAACACATCACGAATGTGCTGGTTCATGTTGATAAGTTTCAACCCCTCTCCGGCATCTTTGAGTCGCTTTTGCGCAGCAAACAGAACGCCGAGACCTGCACTCGAAATGTACTCGAGGTTCGTAAAATTCACCACAGCAGAGTGCGTCACCTTGTCGAATTCTCTTTTTGCTCGTTCTGCCTGCGATGCATCCAATCTTCCGGAAAGTTGGATTTGGCCGTCTTCCAGTAAGGTAAATTCAAACATTATTCTTACTCCACATATTTCGTCAGTGTGATCCGGCTGTGGATTCCATCGTGCGAGTACTCAACGTCGTCCATGAGTTTCTTAATGAGGAAAATCCCCAACCCCCCCGGTCTCCGTTTTTCAATGGGCAGGCTTGGATTGACATCATCCTTTTTCGTGATGTCGAACGGTTTTTTTTCAATATCAACAATCCCGACTTTGAGTTCTTTTCCATCCCTGTCCATGGTAATCGTAACCTCGCTGGCTCCGGGATTGTACTTCACCATATTGGTGAATACTTCTTCAATTGCAAATTTCAGGGAGAACAGCTGTGAGTCGTTGAGCTTCTGCGATGCAGAAAAAGTTCCGACAAATTCAAAAATTGCTTTGAGTGACAGGAAGTCCTTTGAAAAACTCTTTTGTATATGATTGGAATTCGCGGAAGGCATGAAACGAACAGCATCGTTTGCGGAAAGATAGGTAATCAGGCACCAAGAATCAAATGCGCTCGCATTGCTGGATATGGACCCAGCCTACTTTACCGTCAGCGAGCGTGATTTTGACCCAATCGCCAAGGGTATCGCTCATCTTAACCTTGAGACCTTCGTGCACGACAAAAGCGTTCATGCTTTGTTCGTCTGGGGAAGATTTTGCTGTCACGACGGATGCGGTGATGATGCCCTGATCATTGCCGAGATTGAGCAATGAATGAATTCCAAGTGTTCCTCCCGACAGCACCATCACAACAACCGCTGCAAGAACACTCCATCGCAATATACGTAGAAGAGCTGCATTGCGAAGAACATAGACACCGGCAAGCGAAACGAAAAAGACTATCCATCCGACGATGAGTGCGGATAAAGCACTCTGGTATGGTATGACGGCAACATACGCACGCATCCACTGTATCAGGAACAATTCCGGGACCGGGTCGATCCGGTCAATCGTTTTGAAGCCGACGAGTTGAAGGTTGTGTGCTATATCCGCATCACCCGGTTTCAAGCGCTGCGCCCGTTCATAGGCGAGGATAGCCTCTGCAATTTTTCCCTGGCGATAGCACGCGTTGCCGAGGTTGAAATAGACTTCTGCACTCACCATTCCCTGGTCGATAATCTGCTGGTACTGCGCTGCCGCATCTGCATACTTGCCGGCCCTGTAATCATCATTTCCACGGCTGAACAATTCCGTTGGAGTCTGGCTGAGGGCTGATTGAAAGCCCAACAGAACGACAATGATCCATGAGATTATGAAGGATTTGGATTTCATAATCGGTGAATGAACGCTTTTTCGATGTCATTGATGGCGGAACTTGCAGCGTCCAGCAATTCTTTTCTCGCTCCCGATGTGTCGGAATCGGGGGCGAACCGCGCAAAATCAGCTCGCTCGATGCAGGTCCGCAATTGAGAAAGCGTCTGCGCCTCCACACCACGTTCCTGCAACCGGTTGACGGCGTCTTCAACGGTGAGTGAAGATTTTTCAAGGTGAAGCTTATCTTCAAGATATCCGAGAAGGGCTTTGGAGATTTCTGCGTGGTAACTTTCTGTGTTGCCCTGGGCGAGGAGTTGCTTGGCCTGCTTCAAACGCCGCGCAGCTTCTTTCCCCGCTTGTTGGAAACGAAACTTCGGCATGTCACCGTAGATCGCCTTCATTCTCTTTCTGTAGACGAACGCGCCCACGAAGAGGAGCGGGGGAAGAACTGTACTGAGATAGAACATTCCCCCGGACAACGGGGTTTGTGAAATAGTCTGCATCTCGCCGGGACTCAATTTGAGGAATCGAATATCCTCCCCCAGTAATTTTATGGTTTCCTTGGAAGCAATCGATGCATCACCTCCCGCATTTTCTCTCCCTGGTGTTATGTTGATGTCAAATTTTGCCGACGCAAGTCTTACGTATTGATGTTTTTCAAGGTCATAATAAGCGAAAGGAATTGGATCAATGCTCCGTTTGCCGGGATTGCGTGGGACGAGCAAATATTCCGCCGTTTTCTTTCCCCGTATAATTCCTCCGCTGCGGGTCACGTCATTTGTGATTTTCGGATCGTACGCCTCGAGATCCGTGGGCAGTACTGGTTTGGGCAACGAAAGCAGGCTGACATTGCCGGTGCCCGATACCGTCAGTTTAAGCGTGATCGGGTCTCCTGCACGGATTTCATTTTTATCGATTGTCGCCGCAAAAGTATATTGGCCAACTGCCCCGGAAAAACCTTGAGGGGGATTTGACGGAAGTGCTTCGATCGTGAATGCAAGGGCATTGGACTTGATCGCAAGCTGTTGTGTCTGCGTTTGTTGGAAAAAGGGATCATTAAAAATGTCGAAAGGATCATTGCCCTTGCGTCGGGTTTGCACCTGGACTGCGCATTGTACTTCCAACGGTGCGATCTTCAGAGATCCGGCCTGCGTCGCAAACAGTGCCGTCCGCTTGATAACCGCTACCCGGTATTGCTTGCCTTCGTATGTTTCATTGACTACTCCGGGTTGTTTCGATTGCTCGATTTCTTCGGACCAGAATCCTTCATAGGTCGGTGCTTTTGTCAAATCATATCCGCTCACGGATACGCGTGTGTAGAGTTTGTACGTAATGGTAACCTGTTCACCGACACGTGCTCGCTGCTTGTCGGCAATGGCCCGAATAAACAGGTTGTCACCAATGTTTGCGAGGTTCGTTTCAGGAGCTTGCCCCTTTTGCTGCGGCTTTCCCTGAACGACTTCTATCTGGACGGGCTGGGTCTTGAGCTGCTTTCCTTTATAATCGATCGTCGCGGCAGCAATGGAATACTTCCCGGTTTGCCGCGCATAGAGGACGTATGAATATGCGATGGAACCGGACATCGAGCCGTTAATAATTTGGTAACTCTGTGAAGTGTTCGGTCCGCTGAGAACAAGCAGTTGTCCAAAATCAGGGGCTCGAAAATTCTGCGCACTCATCGCATCAGCACCGGCGACGGTAAACGTCACAGTGAATTGTTCACCGGTCCCGACTTGATTCCGGTCAACGGCTGCAGAAAAGGAGCCGTCCTGGGCAAAGCTCACCACAGTCCAGAGAATGAGTGAGATCCCTGACGCGATGAACCTTTTCATTGTCGTCGAAAACGATTTTATCATGCTTGTTGTTGCCGAACCTTAAACGTATTTCGCTGACCGGTTGTTCCTACCAATCCTTTTCCACGTGCACCCTGGCAGCCGGACGTTTGTGCAGATCTTTCTGAACCTGCTTCTCGGAGTTCCGCAATGCTTCAAGGATACGGTCCGCTTCATCCTTCGGCATTTGATTCTTCATCTGCGTTTGTCGCGTCTGGTCTTGCTTCGCCTGTTGGTTTTGCTGTTGTTGATTTTGCTGTTGTTGCTG
>CAZOIM010000028.1:22575-25241 GCA_964579855.1 uncultured Ignavibacteriaceae bacterium
TGCTGTTGTTGCTGTTGTTGTTTCTGATCCTGATTCTGGTTCTGATTTTGCTGGTCTTTCTGATTCTTCTGCTGTTTCTTGTTTTGCTGTTGTTCCTTCATACGGTCCAACGCATATTGCAGATTGTAGCGTGTATCCTCGTCGTTCGGGTTCATTGCGAGCGCCCGTTTGTACGCTTCAATGCTTTCCGGATATTTGTTCGCTTTCAGCAACGAATTGCCGATGTTATAGTACGATGCGGCTTTGTTGTCGGCATCTTTCGTGACAGCCGCGGAAGAGTTGTATTGCCTCATTGCTTCGTCGTATCGTTGCTGCTTGTAGAGGGCATCGCCAAGGTCAAACTGGGCTGCGTGCGATTTGGGGTTCTTCTCGAGTGCCCGTTTGTATGAGACTTCAGCGTCGTTATATTTACCTTTCTCGTATACTTTGTTTCCTTCCTGGACGTGTGATCGTAAACTCTGCGAACTCGAGAGCGAAACGATGCCCAGGAGTAGGATGAAAAGAACGGCTGTGGTGGGTAGAATTCTCTTGAGCATGAGCATTATTTTACCCCTTCGTTCAGATAACACGACTTCGACAAATAGCAGAAGAATTGCCACAGCAAGTGGGTACTGATATCTCGATTCATACCCGGAAATCTGCTTCGCTCCAAATTCAGTCTTTCCGAGGGACTCCAACTCTTTGTACACATCATCGACTTCGTTGCCACCACTTGTGCCACGGCGGTAGGATCCACCTGTCGAAACCGCAATTTGCTGCAGCATAGGTTCATCGAGTTTGGTCAATACAATGTTGCCCGATTCGTCGTGCTTGTAATCAGCTTGTTGCCCTTGCCCGTTATAAATGGGGATGGGCGATCCTTCGGGAGTACCCATGCCGATGGTATATATTCTTACGTGAGCCTTTTTGGCGTTCTCAATCGCACCGAGCAGATCGCCTTCGGTGTTTTCCCCGTCCGTCACCACGACGATGGCCTTCTGAGTCGGAAGATCTGTTTCGAAGGATCTTAGCGCCAAGTCGACGGCACTTCCAATCATGGTTCCCGGAACGGGAACAGCATCGACATCGACGGCGGAAAGAAATAGATCAGCGGCGGAATAATCGGACGTCAGTGGAAATTGTACGAATGCATCACCTGCGAATACAATGAGTCCCACCCGATCGCCGGAGAGTTTTTGAAGAAGGCTGGAAATATCGCGTTTGGCCTTTTCCAGCCTGTTCGGCTTTACATCCTCGGACTTCATACTCAGTGAGACATCGAGAGCGACAAACAGGTCGATGCCTTCGCGCTTGACTTCTTCGAGCCTTGTACCAACTTGCGGGTCGGCAAGAGCAAGGATCATGCACGCCAACGCGCCCAGAAAAAAAGAATGTTTCCAGGCAAGCTTGCCCGCGCTCATGTCCGGAGCGAGCAGATGGAGAAGAGATGAAGACACCATCCGGCGCAACTTTGTCCTTCCCCAAAAGTGCACTGCCACAAACGACGCTGCGAGCGCAGGAACAGCGAGTAGGAACCACAGATATTGTGGGTTAGCGAATCGTAACATTGTCTTGAGGTGTTGGCAATAGGTTGTTATGCGTCAATTCGATTGGGTCGGGTTTCAGATTGAAATGCCCGCAACTATGGTATCTTTCTTAGCACCGTTGAAGCGACACCTACCTCGATGATAATGCACGCAAACCCGAGCATGAGCCAGCTGTCGAACAATTCCGTGTAACGCTTGTACGCTGTCACTTCAATCTTCGTTCGTTCCAATTTGTCGATTTCTTTGTAGATTGACTTCAATTTGTCGTTGTCCGTTGCTCTAAAATACTTACCCCCTGTCATTTCGGCAATCGCACTGAGTCCCTTTTCATCGAGATCAACAGGAATGAGCTGACGGCGTATGCCAAATGGGGTTTGAACCGGATAGGGTGCCTCTCCCTGTGCTCCGACGCCGACAGTATATATCCGGACTCCGTATGTCGCAGCGATCTTTGCTGCAGTGATGGGATCGACTTCACCGCGGTTGTTGACTCCATCGGTGAGGAGGATCATGACTTTGCTTTTCGCTTTGCTGTCCTTTAACCGATTGACACCGTTGGCGATCGCCATCCCAATTGCCGTACCATCGACCACCATCCCGTTCTTGACCTGATGGAGAAGGTTTTTCAGGACGGCATAGTCCGTCGTGAGAGGACACTGCGTGAAGCTGACGCCGGAAAAAATCACGAGGCCGATGCGGTCATTCTGCCGTCCATCGATGAATTCCTCGGCAACCTGTTTCGCCGCACCAATTCTGTTGGGTGTAAAATCCTCCGCCACCATGCTCCCCGATACATCCAGTAAAAGGACGATGTCGATACCTTCCGTGGACATGTTCTGTCTGCTCGACACCGACTGAGGTCTTGCAAGCGCAACGATCAAACAAGCCAGTCCCACCATACGCAACGCAACGGGACTGTGACGAAGGCGTTCGCGGAACGTTCTGGGGATCTTCTCGAATGGCTCGAGCGACGAGAACTGAAGTTCTGTAATCATCAGTTTACGGCGCCACCAGAAGTAATATGCTGCGATTGGTACAAGGACCAGGAGCCAAAGGAATTCCGGATTTGCAAACCGATCACCCAGCATTTGCGACCTCGGCAGTTTGTTCTTCCTCGACCGTTGTAGCTGACGGGGTCAT
>CAZOIM010000029.1:0-25179 GCA_964579855.1 uncultured Ignavibacteriaceae bacterium
ACTTTAGCAAGGTAACCGACCCAAAGATGAATTGGCACAGTCCTGCCCCGGAGTACCTCGCAACAATCAAATGATCGATTTGAGTTGGAATTTCAGCAGGCGGGACTTCGCTCGTCACTTGGGTCCGGAGAATGACGATTGCTTCAGATTATTTCACAATGCTTCCGCTCGAAATCTCCGTCATTGGACATAGCAGAGTCAATTTGCCACTCGAATCTGACGCGGCCAAAATCATCCCCTGTGATTCTTGACCCATCAATTTGGCAGGCTGAAGGTTTGCTACAACGATGAGTTGCTTGCCCACGAGATCTTGAGGCTGATAGTGTTGTGCAATTCCGGCGATCACCTGAAGAACCTGATCTCCCACTTCGATCTGAAGTTTCAACAGTTTTTCCGATTTCGGAACGTTCTCCGCAGTGAGAACTTTGGCAATCCGCAGATCGATTTTTTTGAAATCGTCCAACGTGATTGTCGTTTTGAACGGGATCACCGGACTCTCGATTGCAGATGCAACGGTCAGTAGTTTGTCAATCGTCTCCTGAAGTTTCTTGTCATCGATTTTTGCCACAAGAATCTCCGATTTGTTCAATCGATGACCGTCCTGAAGAACCGTGTGTTCGGCGCTTTGCCACCCGGCTGAGGTTGGAGTCCCCTCAAGGTTCAGCATTTTCCACATTGTTTGAGAAATCACGGGAATTACAGGTTCCAACAGAATTGCCAGTGACCGAATTACTTGCAGACTGATGTTGAGCGTCGTTGCGCATTGCCCGGGATTGGACTTTGCAGTCTTCCATGGTTCGCTGTCGTTAAAATATTTATTTGCTTTCCGAGCGAGGTTCATTGTCTCCAACACTGCATCCCGGAAATGATACCGTTCGTAGCAATCACCGATTGTTGCCGGAGTAGCTCTGAGAGACGCGATGATCTCTTCGTCCATCGCAGTCAGCTTGCCAAGCGAAGGCACAACTCCACCAAAATTTGTCTCGGTAAATGTGAACGTCCTATTTACAAGATTTCCCAGAATATTTGCCAACTCGTTGTTTGTTCTCGCCTGGAAATCCTTGAAATAGAAGTCACTGTCCCGTGATTCCGGCAAATTGACTGCCAAGGTATACCGCAATAAATCAGCAGGATGATAACGCAGAAAGTCCCGCACGTCAATTGCCCATCCCCTACTCTTCGAGAATTTTTGACCTTCCAGATTGAGGAACTCATTCGCTGGCACATTTTCCGGCAAGACGTATTGAGTGGATTGGCCGTCGTTCCAGGCCATGAGCATTGCTGGAAACACTATACAATGGAATACAATATTGTCTTTTCCGATGAATGCTACGTACTTCGTGCCATCATCTTGCCAATACTTCTTCCATTCGTCCGGTTTCCCGGATTTCAACGCCCATTCGATTGACGATGATATATAACCCAATACCGCATCAAACCAAACGTAGATTACCTTTTTCTCATACCCTTTCACCGGGACAGGAACACCCCAGCTAAGATCCCGTGAAACCGCACGATCCTGCAACCCGTCTTTGAACCAACCTTCACAATAGCGTAGGACATTTTCTTTCCAACCATCGCGTTCATTTCGTTCTTTGATGTACTCTTGCAGTCTCGCTTGGTACTGTCCGAGAGGAAAGAACCAATGTGACGTTTCGCGGACGACGGGCGTTGTTCCACAGATCTTGCATTTTGGATCTATCAACTCCGTCTGATTCAGCCACGTGCCGCAATTCTCACATTGGTCTCCACGCGCCTGAGTATACTTGCAGTTTGGGCAGGTCCCTTCAACATAGCGATCGGCAAGGAACATCTTGTCCTTTTCACAGTACAGCTGTTTCTCAATCTTCTCCTTTAAGATTCCTCTTCTATGGAACGATGCGAAGAACTCCTGTGCTGTCTTATGATGAAGCGGCAACGTAGTCCTCGAGTAATTGTCAAAACTCACACCAAGATCCTCGAAGGTCGATTTGTTCGCGGGATGGTAGCGATCCACAATCGCTTGTGGTGTTGTTTTCTCGGCCTCGGCGGAGACTGTGATTGCGACACCGTGTTCGTCCGAACCACAGATAAAGAGGACATCCCTTTTCATGGATCGCTGAAATCGGACGTACATGTCAGCGGGCAAGTACGCACCTGCCAGATGACCAAGATGCAGGTAGCCATTGGCATATGGCAGCGCTGCAGTTACAAGAATCCGCTTAGGTTTGCTGTTCAAGAGGCGCTTTCGGTCAAATTTTTCTTCAAATCGAAAGAAAGTGTTGTCAAAAGTAAATGAAGGTAGATATTTTTGCGTACAAGGGCAATGCAACTTTCCACGGATTGAATTGCCACCTCGAGGTTTGCTTTCGGAAATTTCTCGATGAAACTTTGAATTTCCTTGTCAGTTGATGTTCCCCGGGTCGCGGGAATCGATGCATCGCGAAGAACCATTGCGTCACGGAGCCAGGTCTGAAGCAATTTGAACCAGTGCTCCATGGCGTTCCTGTCCTTTGAGGACGCTAATTCATCTATAAGATCGACTCGCGAGATTTCTTTCCAGCCCAAAGACACACGGATGAAATCCAGGACTTCTTTCCTTTCCGCAGAAAGGTTTTCGGACGCTAACTCCCTGGCGACTGCATAACTACCCTGAGCAATTTTTGCAATGAGCAGCGCCTCTTCGGGGGTGACACGTTCCCGTTCTTTGAGGGCCTGCGCAATGTCTTGATCATTCAAAGGAGAGAAATGAACGGGCTGACAGCGAGATAGAATCGTTGGAAGCAATCTGTCCTTTTCGGATGTCGTGAGAATCAGTAAAGTCTTGTCAGAAGGCTCCTCAAGAGTCTTGAGCAACGAATTGCTCGCCTCAGCATTCATCTTTTCTGCGTCAAATATTAAGAATACTTTCCAGGAACCCTGCACACTGGTCAGAGAGGACACGCGTTTCAGGTTCCGGACGCTATTGATCTTAATAAAATTCGATTTCGAGATTTGGATTTCATGATAGGGATTTTCTGCTTTGAGCGCGATTTGTTGACGAATGGCGTCTATCTGTTCTCCATCCAAAACTTCGATGGGATCATCCCCATTTTTTTCCCCTTTCCCAACGGGCAGCGGAAAAACCAGTGCGAGATCGGGATGTTGGAGCGACGCCATTTTCCGGCAATTCGGGCACTCGCCACAAGCTTCATCTTCTGATTTTGCACAGAGGACTGTCTTTGCAAGTTCGATAGCCGTTGCTTGTTTGCCTATTCCCCTATTGCCATAGAACAGATAGGCATGGGCCAATTGCCCGCGCCCTATTGATCGCCGCAAAAGACTCTTAACCCTTTCCTGTCCTATGATGTCGATCCATGCCATCCGATGTTTCCTAGAAAGCCTGGCCCACGCCAAGGTGAAAAACGAACTCGGGTAATGTCTCACGTATAAATTGTTTTTCGGTTATCCATTGGCTGCCACGAGTGGCCCTCGGATCATATACCTTCCATCCAAAATCGACTCTGATTGGCCCCGCAATGGTTTCATATCTCAGGCCGACGCCGGCCGCCATTGCAAATTCGGTAATTCTGATTTCTTTCGCCGTTGGCCACAAGTCACCGGCGTCATAGAAGAATACGAAAGAGAGTTTCCGCGTTTCGAAAAAACCCAGATTGGCAAGATTCTGCAATGGGTTCCAGCGTGCTTCAAGGCTGTATTCAACCAAGGCGGATCCTCCTGCATCAGGGTCCACGACTTCGCCCAGTTCACGTGCTCTCCAACCTCTGATGCTTTGACTGCCGCCGGCATAAAACCGTCTCGTCAATGGTACGTCCGCAGGAGAGTTGCCGTAGAGTTGTGCGAAGCCTGCGTGAAGCTTCGTTGCCCAGATCAGAGTCTGTGTTTGAGCGGGATCCCAGTACCACTGGCCAACGGCGCTTAGTTTCACATATTTTGCATAAGGAAGCCCGAGCCCAAACAATCCGTGGAACGCTGAGGGAAGTATCCCTGCTTCTTCGATCGTTATCGAGTGAAAGAAACCACTTGTTGGAGAAAATAAGTCGTTTCGCTTGTCCCGCTGCAACGTTAATGAGAGAATTGAATTGAATTGCGGCGTAAGTTCTCCTTTTGAGCCAAGTGCAGTGTCTTTGTTGGTTATTGTGCTTTGAGGATTGATCGCCTCGAGATTCCAGTCGATAAATGCGCGAGTATACGTCGCAGTCTGCGCTGCAGCTCCAATGCGAAAACGAAAAATTGGACTGTAATACGTTCTCTGCTTTTCCAATGCCGCAAAAAGAGTGGTTGTTAAATTCGTCTTGTTGTTGAAAAAGAACGGTTGAACGAAGTTAATCGAGACGTCCGCATTGGTCAAGATCGTGCTATCTCTTAGACCTGTCCGACTGAATGCGTGAGCAAGATCCAAATCGTTGAACGAATGAACATTGAGTCTCATGCGCGAATTGAGATTTCGTGCGCCGCCAAAGAAACTCCTATCAACATAACCAAGCCCCACCGAAACATTTGGGTATCCTCGTTCATCGTTTACACCGATTTCCGGTGAAAGTTCATAAAACGGTCGAGGGCGCACAAAGACATCCATCGGGATTTCGAGCGTTTTGCGAATGGAATCATTCACTGATTCCTGGATCTGCGCGTACTCGAAGACTCCCAGTCTGTTGAGATTAATCTCACTCTGGATCTTGGCAGAGAGATTGTAGAAGTCCCCCTGTTTGAAATCGAGATATCGCAACACAACTGTCGAGTCAATTCGCTCATGGACCGTCGTGTCATCTTGCACGCTAACCCTCCCAAACCTGTAGCGGTTTCCCGGTGAAAAAGCAAAGGTCACGGAGACATTGTTGGTTGAGGCATATTCAATCGCTGTAGGAGGATCCACACTGACTTGCACAAAACCGTAATTCGCAAACGCTGTCGTAATGCGTTTTTGTTCATCCATGAGTTTGGTTTCGATGTACGGATCTCCAGTTTCGATCAGTCTATGTCCGAAGATCTCTGATTTCAGGTCGCCGGGAAGATTGTCTAGTCCCAAATATTTCAATGTGTCGATGAACGACCGACGTCCTTCCTGGATACGGAAAAGCAACGACACCTTGTTCTCTGTACGGTCGACAATGATTGAGGTATCGACGACTGCTTTGAAGAATCCGTTGGACGAGTAGTACTTCTTCAAACGGAGCGCATCATTTGCGAATCCTGGCCCGTTGAAGTACTCGGGTTTCTTGCCAACGGATTCACTAATCTTGTACAGGAATCTGAATATCCACGAGGGAGATTCCTTGGTCTGAATGACGGAGAACAAATCGCTGGATTTGAGAACGGCGTTCCCTGAGAACTCGAGCTTTGCCACCTCGTACTCTGAGTAGGCTTCCTGGGCGAACGAGTTCAGCGAAATGAGGCATACGAAGAAGCACAGCAGCAGAATTCTCGCCATGATACTTGAACGAAAAAAAAACCCAGCATGAGGGTGCTGGGCTTGAAATCGATCCCACGTTATCAGAAGCGGCAACTCGCCTCAGCTGATAAGAAGACCGTGTTAATGCTCAATATTCTTTGTCGTCTTCGAAAAAGAAATCTTCGTCAGTCGGATAATCTGGCCAAATCTCTTCGATGCTCTCATACGGTTCGTCCGAATCTTCAAGTTCTTCGAGATTCTGAATGACCTGAACAGGTGCACCAGTCCGCACGGCATAATCGATCAGTTCTTCTTTCGTCGCTGGCCACGGCGCGTCATCAAGATGCGATGCCAGCTCGATCGTCCAAATCATATATGCCCTCTCCTTCAAGGTCAGATTACCTGTATACGGTGTTCGCGTTCACGTTTCAATCCAAATCACTTATCTTTTTCGGCGCGGAGAAACTGTCTCAAAGAGTAGTCCTCCAAAAAGAAATTGCGTGGGTCCTTCGGTACTCCATTGACCCTTACTTCGTAATGCAAATGCGGCGCGGTTGAGAGGCCGGTGTTCCCCGAAAGCGCAATGACATCTCCCCGCTTTACGTGTTTTCCTTCCTTCACGAGCACTTTACTCAAATGGCCGTAGATAGTTTTGTAACCATAACCATGATTGACCTCGACCTTGATCCCAAGCCCATCGTGCGAAGCACCTGAATAATCCACAATCCCTTCAGCGGTCGCGTGGACGACGGTCCCGGGATCGGTTGAGATATCCTGACCTTCGTGTAATCTCAGCACGTCGAGAATCGGATGCAATCGTAATCCATAGGAAGAAGTAAAAATACCATCAATGGGCAGTATAGACGGCAAATGTGCAAATTGAACTTTCCGAGCGGCATATTGTTTTTGAACTTCTTCGTAGTTCTCAGACTGTAATTGCAGTTCTCGTTCCGCTTTATTCGTCGTTGACCGAAGTCTGTTCAAAAGGTTATTGATGTCAGGAGACGCAGCGTAATCAATCCTTTCGTCAACACCGCCGACTCCGACTTTCAAAACGTCCGGATCAATTTTCGGCAGATCGACCACAGCCCGCAATTCATTGCCGCGTTGATTCAGTGATGTTAACCTTTTATCCAAAGCATCGAGCTTACCCGACAAAGATCGTAGTTGACTGTGTAAGACCTGGTTTTCACTGAGAAGGACGCTTGTTTGTGCGAAACCCAGTCCGAGGACATCGCCGGTGAACTGGTTGATCTCTATCGTCGCCCAGAGCACGATAATGCCGAGACCAATTCCAATCCCCACGTACTTGGATTTCGCCCATCGCAGAGGCTTGAAGCTTAAAGACTCTGCGGAGAAGTAATATAGACGGGGTTTATTCATAAGTAAAAGTGTACGTTGAATTGGAAACTCACACCTATCATGCGTGAGACAAAGATTATTGGTGGAAAATATAGAATTTTTGACGTCTTGTCAACAATACTTTTCTTTCATTCAAAATCGTGTTCAAAATAGTCAATCACTCGTTTTCCCTTAGCTTTCTCGGAAATGGTAGTTTCCAGGCGCTTCGAGAACTCTTTCGCAGCATCATAGCCGTAGTGCTTGAGAAGGTAGTCGAGGGCTATTACTTCGGCTATAACCGTGATATTCTTTCCTGGGAAAATTGGAAGCTTAATGTGAGGTATATCAACATCCAAAATTGACACAGATTCATGATCCAATCCAGTACGGGTGTATTCAATATCGGGCTTCCACTCTTGGAGCTCAACAACTACCTCGACTCGCTTCTGAAATCGAATAGAGCGGATTCCGAAGACCGACCGAACATCAACCAGTCCGAGTCCTCTGATTTCCATGAAGTGTTTTGCCACGTCGGAGCCTGCTCCAATAAGAATCCCCTCGCCTTTTCTGGTGATAAGCACTACATCGTCGGCGACAAGACGATGACCCCGTTCAATCAGATCGAGCGCAATCTCGCTTTTTCCTATTCCCGAACGGCCCGTCAGCAGTACCCCTATGCCGTACACATCGAGAAACGTGCCGTGTACCGATGTCTGAGGAGCGAACTGGTCATCAAGAAAATCACTTAGGAAATAAACAAATTTGGTTGACTCGTACGGTGTCTGAATAACAGAGACTTTGTGTTCCGTCGCAATGGCAACAAGCTCATCATCGAGTTTGTTCTCATTCGTCACGACAATGCATGGCAAATCGAACTGAAAGACATTCCGGAACGCCTTGATACGCTCGGCAAGAGTCAGATGGTTCAGATAGCGGATTTCCGTGTTCCCAAAGACCTGAACCCGGTCATACGTAAACAGTTCCACGTATCCCGCGAGTGCAAGCCCAGGGCGATGGATGCTTTTGTCTTTGAGTTCTTTGTCAAAGCCCACCTCACCGTTGATTGCAACAAGCTTCAATCGATCTTTGTTCTTTTCAAACAGGAAACCAACCGTAATCGATTTCTTTTTGTTTTCTCGAAGTTTTTCAATGGCCATGGATTTCACCAACTAAACGGCAATCTTACCCCGGACTGTGCGCACACGAATTCTGTCTTTCCCTTTGATCTTACTTTTGTATTTCTTCAGTTGTGCAAGAACCTTCGCAACGGCTTCATCAACCGACTTAAAGAAATCTTCCGTCTTTGCTACGCCGACAAGAACCGCATTGTGGACTGACAGCCTTACTTCTGCAACTTTTGTGCTTTTCCGTGTCTTCTCGAAGCTGAGTGTAACGTCCGCCCTGATAATGCCGTCGAAGTAGTGTGACAATTGCCGCACGGCGTTCTCAGAGTACTCGAGCAATGTCTCGTGGGCTTTGAAATGGCGCGCTGTAATATGAGCATCCATGATGTCTACTCCTTAAGGTAGGTTTCTGATTAACGTCCTCAAGCTTTAGGATGCGACTGATGGTAGACTTTCTTGAGCCTTTCAGTTGTTACGTGAGTATAAATTTGGGTTGTGGAGAGACTCTCGTGTCCCAGAAGATCTTTCACTGCTTTCAAATCCGCACCTCTATTGAGCAAGTGGGTCGCAAACGAATGACGGAGAACGTGCGGACTTTTCTTTTCCAATTCCGAAACTTGTTCAATGTATTTTTTGACGATGCTGCCCACAATTTGTGGATAGATCCGTTTGTGGCCTGCGGTCAAGAACACTGCCTGCTCAATTGTTTTTCCAGGTGCAGGGTGCTCCACTTGGTCGCGCGCTTTGAGATACTGATCAATAGCTTCAATTGCTTTGTCTCCAATCGGGATTATTCTCTGCTTTCTTCCTTTCCCGGTAACTTTGACAAGGCGCGAAGGACGGTCGATATCTCCTCTATTCAGGTCCACAAGTTCACTCAATCGAATCCCGGTGCTGTAGAATAATTCCAATATTGCTGCATCACGAAGGCCATCCGGAGTCGCGCGATCGGGAAGATTCAGGAGACGTTCCATAGACGGCTCATCCAGAAACCCCGGAAGCCGTCGGTCGAGTTTTGGAGTGGTAATACTCAATGCCGCATTTGAGTCGACAATTCTCTTTCGTTTCAAAAATTTGAAGAATGACCGAAGACTTGCAATTTTCCGTGCTATGCTTTTCTTCGAGTATTGGTCATCGAAGAGTTGGGCGATAAATCTCCTCAGAAGATCCTTATCGACTCCCATTGGTTCGCTTATATTTTCCTCAGCAGCAAACCGGGAAAAAGCGAAGAGGTCATTCCCATAACTTTCGATTGTGTGCCGGGAATAGTTCTTCTCGATTTCAAGATATTCCAGGAACGTCCGGACCAGCTTGTCGAACGTCAATCGTTTTTGCATTGAATGTTGTTGTTCTTGAATCATTCAGGCGCTGGCCGCGATTTCTTCCTTTACGACTTCCTGTTTACATTCAGGACACAGCAGGTATTCTCCTTTTGCCTGGGAATACTTCGAAACGATGTATGTCGATCCACAATTCGGGCAAGGTTGATTCACCGGCTTATCCCAGGATGCAAAATCACATTTGGGATATTTTGAACACCCATAAAAAACTCGTTTGCCTTTTTTTGTCTTGCGTTCGATCAAGTCCCCTTCCTTGCATTTTGGACACTTGATTCCCATCGAGATAGGCCTGGTGTTTTTGCATTTCGGGTAATTGGAACAACCAAGAAACGTTCCGAATCGTCCTCCCTTCACCACCATGTCG
This sequence comes from uncultured Ignavibacteriaceae bacterium, assembly GCA_964579855.1. Lineage (GTDB taxonomy): Bacteria > Bacteroidota > Ignavibacteria > UBA10030 > UBA10030 > JADGQA01. The sequence goes on from CAZOIM010000029.1 coordinate 9,541, forward strand.
CCATCACAAAGATCACACTTCACGCCAACAATGTGCTGCGTTTTCTGGAGATCCTCATCGAGCGGTTTCGAGTTCTTGCATTCGGGATAGCCTGTACACGCCTTGAACCTTCCATTCCTGCCCCACTTCACTATCATCGCCCGACCACAGACCTCGCATTTTTCTTCAATGTGTTCCTGAAGCGATTTCTTTATTTTTGAAGCCAAGCCCACAGCGTGCTCGACTGCTGTGTGAAATGGCTCGTAGAAATCCTTCATGACAGAAAGATATTCCTGCTTGCCCGAAGCAATTGTATCCAGTTCCTCCTCCATCCTCGCCGTAAACTCAACATTGAAGATATTCGGAAAATACTTCACGAGGAGCGAATTGACCTGCATACCGAGTTCGGTCGCATAGAGTTTACGTTCTTTTTGGTCCACATATTTTCGATCGACGACTGTGGACACGATGAGTGCGTAAGTACTCGGCCGACCGATCCCCAATGTTTCAAGCTCCTTCACAAGGCTGCTTTCAGTATATCGCCCGGGAGGTTTGGTGAAATGCTGGCGCGGCAAGACGTTGACAAGTTTCGTTTGCTGACCTGCGCTTAAGTTCTGCGGCAGCCGCGAAGTTGGATCGGCATCCTCATTATCGTCAGACTTTTCTTCTGTTATGTCGTCGTATACCTGGAGGAAGCCGCGAAATGTCGGTACGAGGTCAGATGCCCTAAACAGGTATTCTCCTCCGACGACGGTGACCGTTATCTGATCGAATACAGCATGGGACATTTGGCAAGCTACAAATCGATTCCAGATGAGTTCATATAGTTGGTAGAGGTCCTTTTCAAGGAATTTCTTCACGTATTTCGGCGTGAATTTCATCGACGTAGGACGTATAGCTTCGTGTGCATCCTGCGAGGCTTTTCCTTTCTTAAAAAGTCTCTGTTCTTTAGGGACGTATTCTTTTCCGTAGTTTTCGAATATGTATTCTCTTACCTGTTTCACCGCATCTTCGCTGAGGCGGGTCGAATCTGTACGCATGTATGTAATGAGTCCCGACATGCCTTCTTCGCCGATTTCTACACCTTCGTACAGTTTCTGGGCAAGCATCATTGTACGTTTGGCAGAAAGACGAAGCATGCGTGCCGCTTCCTGTTGCAGCGTGCTTGTAATAAATGGCGCAGGAGGATTTCGCTTGACGGGTTTCTTTTCGACCTTCGAAATCTGATAGCTTTGCTTCTCAATATCTGTAACGTAGCCTCTGGCAGTCGTGTCATCGGTAATGTCGGGGTCTTCTCCGGCAATCTTCGCAAGTTTCGCCAAAAATGTCTCGCCGGTAAGCGTTTGGAACTCACTCGTGATCGACCAATATTCGGCCGGGATGAATGACTTGATCGCTTTTTCGCGTTCGCAAATGATGCGCAGTGCGACCGATTGCACTCTTCCAGCGGATAACCCATAGAAAACTGTTTTCCAAACAAATGGGCTGACCTTGTAACCCACAATCCGATCCATTGCTCGTCTTGCTTGTTGGGCCATAACCAAGTCGGTATCGATGGCTTTTGGATGGCTCATTCCCTCTCTCACGCCATTATCGGTAATCTCATGAAAGAGCACGCGTTTTATCTTCTTGTTGACGCCCATGAGCTCTTCGGCAATATGAGAGGCAATGGCTTCCCCTTCACGATCAGGGTCAGTTGCTATAAATACTTGCTTCGACTCGGCTGCCCGGTTGCGAAGCTTTTCGAGAACATCTTCCTTCCCTTTAATGGTCTCGTATACGACTTCGAAATTCTTATCGATATCAACGCTTAGCTTGCTTTTGGGTAAGTTCTTGATGTGCCCAACGGACGCTTCAACGATATAGTCCTTGCCCAAATACTTGTTGATCGTCTTCGCCTTCGACGGGGATTCTACGATTATCAGCGATTTTTCCATCACGACAGCCTGCTAGTGAATAGTATCGTTATTGCCCAACACGATGTGACTGCTCCCACCGGGGGGATTGTCGAATCCAAACAGAAATCCGGCAACGAAAGACTTCATCTCATTAATACCAACCGAGGAGAATCCGGCAGCCATGATTCTCTCGACGATCGTTTCGATATCGCCATTAGTGAGCAAGCCGAGTTGATGACATTGCAGCAAATAGCCAAACGCATCAGGCCGTATTACCATTTTTTCGGCGTCATTGAGCATGCGATGCGACGAATCCGCAGGTTTTCCCGGCGAAAAAACTGGTTACCCCACAGACATTCGTTCAAACAGCCACGAGAATGCGGTCGAAATTTCGCTCTGCGTGTATCCATTCTGAGAAAGCAGGCTCACATCGACCTCGCTCAATTGCTTGTTCGATTTCAACTCGTTTACCAGGAATAGGATTATTTCAACAATTCGTTCGTGCATTGATTCCTAATTTTTCTTCACCTGCAGGGTCTCGACAAGGGTGTCTTCTTCCCTTCTCATCAACGCGGTGTCTTTCTTTGACTTGTCATTGTAGCCAAGCACATGCAGCAGTCCGTGAACAAGCAGCCTTGTCGTTTCACCGTAAAAGGTCTGACCGTACTTCCTTGCTTGACTTCTGGCCCTGTCAAGGTTAATATAGATTTCCGTTTCAAGCCTTGGCGATCGCTCCAACTCAAAGGTAATCACATCAGTAACGTAGTCATGGTGCAAATGTTTCCGGTTAATCAAGCGAATACGGGAATCATTCGTATAGACCACAGATATTCCATCAATTCGTTTCTTTTCTTTTCGTAGAACGTTTCTGATCGCGCGAATAGTTTCCATTCTTGAAAAACGAAGATGCGAATGGTCGTGCGTAACCTCGATCTTCACTTTTTGACAACTCGCTTTCGACTCGTTTGTCTTCCTGCAAATGTTCCCGATATATGGACAGAAGAAGCGAGAGGCGGAAGGACAGACTCCGTCAATGAAAGCGCAATTCCAGACAACATGACCTCCGGCCCCAGTGTTGTGAAATCACCCGATAGTATTTCACGGTCGACGTTGGCATACAGCGAACAACCTCCCTCTCGCTCGATCGTGAGCCCTGAAAGCTTACCGTCTGATTCCCCAACGAAGGTTATTTCGCCGAGCAACTTGCTGACCACATATCCTGTGCAAAAATGAAGTTGGAGATGGGCAGTCTGTGTGTAGACGGAAATCAAAATGCCGCTGCGCCTACCGATTACAAGATCAGGATATATTTCGAGCGCGAGCTTCCGTTGTGCAGACTTGTTGACGATTTCAAAACGATAATTGTTCCCGCGTCGTTTCGAAAGAATCCCCAGCGCCTGCTCAATTTTCTTTATGTCTTTGTCAGTGACGTGAAATCCCATGGTATTTCCTATGATTGCTTGTAATCTCTACTTTGCGAGCGATCGACTGCTTAAGTCTGCTTACCTTGAACAAAACATCTGATGGATTCGTTGCAGCCGATGTGTCGCGAACCTTAAATCTGGATACTCGTGTTCTCTATTGCAGCGTCGCACTCGAATTTGTAGCCTCTGCTTTTAACCTCTTTTTTGCATTTTTTCAGAATATCATCAACTTTGTCGTCGCTGTGATTTTGATCGTGATGAAACAAATACAATCGTTTTACATTTGCCTCAGCCGCCACGCGAAGTGTAAAAAGATAGTGGGAATGACCCCAACCGACTCTGTCGATGTATTCTTCCGGAGTGTAGGTGGCGTCATGGATGAGGACATCAGCACCTGTGCAAAAATCAAATATCCTCTGATTCGGATCGCCATTCTTCGTATTGAATTTTTCCTTTACCACGTTTTCGAAATTTGTCAGATTAGCAGCGGCCGCTCGATCGAAGGGTTCATTGTCACTGATGTAGACGAGAGTTTTTCCTCTGTATTCAATTCGGTACCCAACAGTGAATCCCGGGTGATTGACGTAAATCATCTTCACATTTGCATCGTGAATCATCATTTCGCCTTCTTCCCGCACAGGTACGAAATGAATCTTGGCCTTCAAATCGTGTAGCTGGACAGGGAAATAAATGTGATTCATCTGGTCCGATATGATCTCACGAAGAAACCGTTCGGGACGCTCGGTACCAATAATCGTCAATTCGTTGCCGGAAATAAACGCCGGCTTGAAGAACGGAAATCCCTGAATATGATCCCAATGCGGATGCGTTATGAGCAAGTGCGCCTTAATGGACTCGCCATTGTTGATCAGATAATCACCAAAGTTTCGAATACCAGTGCCGGCATCGAGAATGATAAGCTTGTCGTCATCGAGTCGAAGCTCGGACGAAGGGGTATTGCCGCCGTATCGCACAGTGTGTTTTCCCGGCGTTGGGATTGAACCACGAACACCCCAAAATGTTAGTTTCATAGTGTCCTCGCAGACTTGATCATTCGCGATACGTTCTGACGTAGTCGACGTAATTCTGGGCGGAGCGCTCGAGAAACGCAGTCTCCTCCGACGTCAGTGGGCGTTTTACTTTGGCCGGTACTCCGGCTACGAGGGTGCCTTCCGGAACCTCGAAATTTTCCTGAACGAGGGCCCCGGCCGCAATAAATGATCTGGAATGGACCAGTGCGTTATCCAAAACGATGGCCCCCATTCCAACCAGACAAAAATCTTCGATCGTGCATCCATGAAGAACGGCGCTATGGCCGACTGTGACGTTTGAACCTATCCGAAGCGGGTATTTTTTGTGCGTCACGTGAAGAACACAGTTGTCCTGAATATTCGTCCGACCTCCGATCGTTATGAAATGGACATCACCTCTTACCACCGTATTGAACCAAATGCTGCTGTCTCTGCCAACTTCAACATCTCCGATAATTCTTGCTCCTTCCGCAATAAACACCGATTCGTGTATCCTTGGTTTGATACCGCGATATGGAAGAATGGAACTCACTAATGTTCTATGTACTGAGGAGGCTGCCATCCCTGTCGTTTCCAGCTCTTCAACTCAACTTTGATGCTTCCAAGCCAAACATTGAGGCGAGCAACAATCGGAATTCGGGCAGCATCGTTGCTAAACCAACCCCGGAATCCGCCGGTCATACCCACAACGCCGACGAAATCAGCACGCCCGTCGAGGAATACAGTTTCGACCGGATACTTCACCGCATCAATATCCATGTCTTCAATTTTGTTCTGGAAGTTGATGTGCGCGTTAGCCTCTTTATTCTCGATAAATGTCGAAACTGTTGCTTCCCTCTTCTCTCGGGCGTGCTCTCTCGCATAGAAGAATAGCGAAAGACCATCTTGTCCTGGACCGGTGATCCGAATGCTGTCAGTCTTCCTGATTCTACGCTCGCCGGATCTACCTATCTCTCCTTTTTCGTATACGAGTTCACTATCATCGTAGTTGAAGGTAAGCGAGTGATACTCTACTCTGGACGATGAACTATCCTGACTAATCCAGTAGTTGGAGAAAATAGAATCGTCAATTTCACCATAGAATCGAATGTGCACTTCTTTGAGCCAATTGAGACTCGGATTAGATTCTATGATTGCTCGCGCCTTGAAAAATGGACGCCCATTGCGAGTACCTTCATCCACAATCTTGAATTTAACCGTGCCGATACTGAAGAAGGAATAGCTTACTGCATATTCCAACTCTTCACCGATCTGAAGGAATGAAGATTGGTCGGGCATCGACTGAAACGGCATAAGTTCAATCTTCTGTCCCGGTCTGTATCCTTGGACAGCACCAACGAATACAACCGAAAAGAAGAGAAGACTGATGACGATCTTCGAGCCTTTTTTGGTTCTCCGTACAGACACTGAGATTACTTCAATTCAGTTTGGCGATTTTTTCCGCCTCAGGGAATAAAGTCATCGCTTTTTCAATCTGTGGATCAACCTCCAGCATCACGGAAACCAAACCTTCAAATCCAAAGAACACATTTGCGATTTCTCCCTTGAGCCGGGCTTGGATGAACACGCGGTCTTTGTCCACATCTTTGTTATCGACGGTGACACTCTTCGTCGCTACAAATTTCATGAAATCATCAAGCATATGATCCGAGATCTCAAAATTCTGCTTGAATCCTCGAAGGTCATTCTTGTATTTGTCGCGGAGCGACAAACCCTGACCTTCACTATAGTCCTTGGCAAAATCAAAGAACAGGTTACGCCTGAAAATGTCGGAAAACGTCTTCGTCGCACTTCCACCGCCGACCACGTAATCCGGGATGATGCCGCCGCTGCCGCGTACGGGACGTCCACTCGCCGTCTTGAATACCGGCCCCAGCGAGTCTTGCGTTGCATCACGTGAATGCTCCACGTTCTCGCCCTCCTGTTCTTTCCGTTCGAACGGTTCTAATTGATAAGCAGTCTTGTCCTTCCCTTCGTACGGTCGTTGAATGAGCCTTCCTGACGGGGTGTAATACCGGGCAATCGTGATTCGAAAGGCAGAGCCATCAGCGAGCTTCATCTGTCGCTGCACAAGCCCTTTGCCGAAGCTTGTCTCACCTACGATAAGCCCTCTATCCCAATCCTGAATAGCGCCGGCAACGATTTCGCTTGCACTTGCAGTGGCATGGTTGATCATCACGATCAATGGTATTTTTTCGTATGGATCTCCCGAGTGGGCGGTATACACGTCTTCAAGCTCCGGTCTTCGCGCCTTTGTGTAAACGATCGTACGAGGTTTGTCCTTAGCACCTCCATCCAGAAAAAGGTCGGCAAGTTTCACTGCCTCTTCCAGATACCCTCCACCATCGTCCCGTAAATCCAGAATGAGCCTTTCCATGCCATCTGTCTTGAGCTTGGCCAACGCTTTTGCCATTTCGTCGTGCGTCGTTTCCGAGAACCTGTCAAGCTTCACGTAGCCTACTGTCCCGTTCAGCATCAATGAAGCGCTAATGCTGACGAATGGAATGACGTCACGAGTTATCACAAAATTCAGTTGATCCTTTACGCCGGGACGCACAATAGTGACCTTTACTTTGGTCCCCTTGGGTCCTCGGAGCGTCTTCATGACCTGGGTGTCAGTAAATCCGATTGCCGAGCTGTCGTTTATCTTTGTGATTCTGTCGTTGGATAAAATCCCGAGACGAGCAGACGGCCCGCCGCCTACAGGTTCCATGACCGTTATGGTATCGTTCAAAACCCTGAACGAAACACCAATTCCCTGGAACTGGCCACTGAATTGGTCGGTGACAGATTCAAATTGCTTTGGTGGAATATACACTGAGTGCGGGTCCAGCGTATTGAGCATTCCATTGATTGCCGATTCGGTCATCTTCGACACATCGATTGGTTCCACGTAGTTCTTTTCTGTGAAACTCAGTACATCGCCAAATTTTTGAATCTGTTCATAGATATTATCCGCCGAAATGAGCTTGTCAAGTCCAACTCCCGCACCAAGGCTCAGTACCGCGATGAATGCGATCGTTGCAAACGAATACCGTTTTCTCATGATGATTCCCTTCAAATCTGACCACATAAGACTTCCCTAACGAACCTGCTGAAGAAGTGGCGATCTCAGCGGAAAAGTGGAGCAAGTCAAGTTCGCGATATAAAATAACGGAATTAGCGTTAAAATCAAGCCAGCGTCCGCACATGTGTGTTTGATGATTACCAGTGAGGATCGACTGCAGTTCAATTTCGTGATCCTCATCGTTCCGGTTTCATTTGTGGAAAGAGAATGACATCCCGGATCGATTCTTGATTCGCAAAGAGCATGGTGAGACGGTCAATCCCGATGCCGAGGCCTGCGGTCGGCGGCATTCCATATTCCAGCGCACGAAGAAAATCTTCGTCGAGTACTTGCGCCTCCTCATCACCACGTTCTTTCATCTTCATTTGTTGTTCGAATCTTAAACGCTGGTCAATTGGATCATTAAGCTCAGTGAACGCATTGCAGATTTCTTTTCCATTGACGATGCACTCGAATCGCTCAACCAATCCTGCGTCCGTCCTGTGTTTTTTTGCCAGCGGAGACATCTCTACAGGATAGTCCGTGATAAACGTCGGTTGCAGAAGATGCGGCTCAACACGATCTCCAAAAATCGTGTCGATGATTCCTCCTAAGCCGACACCTGATTCAATATCCACACGGAGTTCTTTGGCAATACCACGCAGTTCTGTCTCGTTCTTTCCCCGGAGTTCTTTGCCGGTATGTTCTTTGATTGCATCGAACATCGTCATACGCTTCCATGGTGGGGTAAAATCAATCTCCAACGAGCCGAGGTTCACCTTCGGAATTCCGTTTACGGCAACCGCGATCTCGTGAACCATCTGCTCCACGAGTTCCATCATCCATCGATAGTCCTTGTACGCAACATACAATTCCATCATCGTAAATTCGGGATTGTGCGCACGATCCATGCCTTCATTACGGAAGTCTTTCGATATCTCATACACACCATCGAATCCTCCGACGATGAGGCGTTTGAGATACAGTTCATCTGCGATCCGTAAAAAGAAATCGAAGTCCAAAGCATTATGATGCGTCTTGAAAGGTCGTGCCGATGCTCCGCCATACAACGGTTGTAGAATCGGGGTCTCTACTTCCAGATAATCCCGTGCGTCAAGATATTTCCGCATCGTGCTGATGATTTTAGCCCTCTTGACGAAGACTTCCTTTACGTTTTCGTTGACAATAAGGTCCACATAGCGCTGACGGTATCGCAGTTCTTTATCGGAGAATGGGTCAAATATAGTTGTCTGACCATTCTCCTCGGTCTTCTCTTTGACGACTGGAAGCGGTCTGAGGGATTTCGCCAGCAACACAATTTCGCGTGCATGGATTGATATCTCTCCCATTTTTGTACGAAACAGGAATCCTGATATGCCAACGAGATCCCCGATATCCATAAGCTTAAACGCGTCATACGCCGTTCCGATGTCGTCCTTCTTCAGGTACACCTGGATCCTGCCTTTAGAATCTTTAATATGACAAAACGAAGCCTTTCCCATTCGACGGATAGACATCAACCTCCCTGCGACACAGGCATCGCGGGGAGGAGCGTCATCGTTGAATGATTCCGTCAGGTCTTTTGAAAAGTCTGTCCGATTGTAGGCAAAAGGAAAGGGGTCCACTCCCATGTTCCTGAGAGCTTCGAGTTCTTCCCTGCGTCGAAGCATCTGGTCAGTCAGATCGAGGTCGTGTTCTCTATTAGCTTCTATCGGTTTGTTTGTTTCTGTCATTATTGATCTTGCTTGTTTGCCCTATGCATTCAGTTTATCTGGAGAGGTTCTGGAAGTGATCGCCGTTTCTTGATACAGTCGCGAAGCGTGTTCAGGGAGTACCTGATCCCACGAGAAGCGCCATTCCCAATTTCCCTTGGTTGTTCCGGGAAGATTCATTCTGTCCGGAGAATCGAGACCGAGAATATCTTGGAATGGAAATATCGACATGAGAGCAACGGAGTGCAGGGCCATTCGAATGAGATCCCATTGCACATCGTGTCCATCAGTTCCAATGTACTTTGTGAGGAACGAACGCTCTGCCTTTGTGGCGGATTTAAACCAGCCTATCGTGGTATCATTGTCGTGAGTTCCGGTGTATACAACAGAATTCTCATGGTAGTTGTGGGGGAGAAACGCATTGGAAGGGCCGTCGGAGAATGCAAACTGGAGCACCTTCATCCCGGGATACTGAAATCGGTCTCTCAACGCCACGACTTCCGGCGTGATGACTCCTAAATCCTCAGCGATGATCGGCAACTTGCCAAGTTTTTGTTCCACGGCATCGAACAAGCTTTCACGCGGTCCTTCTGCCCATCTTCCTTTGACCGCAGTTTTCTCGACCGCAGGAATTTCCCAGTAGCCCACAAACCCTCGGAAGTGATCAATTCTGAGGATGTCAACGAGATCAAAGGTCGCCTGAAATCGTTTGATCCACCACGAGTACTTATCTTTCTTCATGACGTCCCAACGGTACAACGGATTGCCCCATCGTTGACCAGTTTCGCTGAAGTAGTCCGGAGGAACACCTGCAACAAATGTGGGATTGAGATTCTTGTCGAGGTAAAATGAATCCGGATTTGACCAAACGTCGGCGCTGTCGTGAGCAACAAAGATAGGTACGTCTCCCACGAGCTGAATACCTTTCTCATTTGCATATTTCTTCAGATTCTTCCATTGGCGCGAAAAACACCATTGCGTAAACTTGTGATAGTCTATTTGGTTCGCGAGCAACGATTTCATTTTTTTGAGTGCGACTGGATTTCTTTGGGCGACATCGGCATCCCAATCGCTCCAAACCTTGTTCTTGTAATTGGCGTTCAGAGCCATGAAAAGGGAGTAGTCATCCAACCAGTCGGCTTGTTGAGCACAAAATGCTTCAAACGCTTTGCCATCGGTGTCAGAGGCATGCGTAAAGAAGCCGTCTGATGCGTTCAAGAGGCTTTCGGTTCGGAACTGTATTATCCTGGAGTAGTCTATGCGCCGCAGATTGGATTCGAACGGGCTCTCCAGCGCACGCCGATCGATCCATCCGCGAGTACAGAGGTCATGCAAATCAATGAGCATCGGATTACCGGCAAACGCGGAAAGACCCATATACGGTGAATTACCATAGCCAACGGGTCCGAGGGGAAGCGTTTGCCAGAGCTTTTGGCCGGCCGAAAGAAGCCAATCGACAAAATCGTAGGCTGCCTTACCCAGATCTCCGGATCCATGAGGACCAGGTAAAGATGTTGGATGTAAGAGGATACCGCTACTTCGTTGAAATTTCATTCTGTTGGAAGAGTGTGTGCTGATTCCTTCTGTGAAACCAACTCCTGAAGGAATCGAACTTCATCGTTGGCTAAATACCTCCACTCTCCCCGCTGCAATCCTGAATAATTGATTCCCGCAAACGACACTCTATCCAGGTACTTCACATCGTATCCAAGCGCTTCGAATATTCGACGCACTTCCCGATTCCGCCCTTCATGAATGGAGACAAAAACTCTCATTCTCTTGCTGCCTTCTACATATTCAACTCCATTTACTTTTGCAATTCCGTCATCCAACCGCACCCCCCGCAGCAATCGCGTAAGATCTTCTGTCTTCAAGGCCTTGTCGAGGGAGACTTTGTATATTTTTTCCATCTCAAAACTGGGGTGGATCAGTGCATTCGTCAACTCACCATCATTCGTGAGAAGGAGGACTCCTGTTGTATTCCTGTCCAGACGGCCGACCGGAAATACCCTTTGCTTGACGCGAACATAACTCAGAATAGTCGTTCGATCTTTTTCGTCGCTCAATGTGGTGATACAATCTTTCGGCTTGTTAAGCAAGATATAAACATTGTGCTGGGCAAGCTGGACCGAATTCCCATTGACAGTAACGATGTCCTCGTCTGGGTCTACCTTTGCACCAAGCTGATCTACTTTCTTGCCATTGACTCGGACGACACCGGAGACTATGAGTTCATCATTACTGCGGCGGGATCCAACACCAGACATCGCAAGAAACTTGTTCAACCGAATATCTTCTTTATGAACCCTTGGACCTTTTCTTTCCACGATTGCCATTTAGACTTGTTGACGGCCTGATGAGAATTCATCAGGTTGCTTAGTTGTAGCTGAGGAACCTTCTCGAGAGGAGGATCCAGGTTTTGGTACGGTGTTGGGCTTTCTGCATCAGTGGTCACATTGACGGATGAGCTCTTATCTTCCGGAGTTGTTAATTGGTGAACGTCTTCAACTTCCTGCGTCTCCAACGAATCGGTTACGGCTTCATCCCGAAATGACGGATTCTCGACCGCTTCTCCGGGCAAACTCTCCGCGAGTGCATTGCCTGTGGATTGAAGGATCGGAATATCGATGCTCGATTCCTCTTTTGTCTCAAGCCTAGGTTGGATATCCGGTTCCGCAAACGTCTCTTCGCGATTACCGGACAGCACTGTTGATCCAGGGACGAGATTCGCTTCATTAGCACTCGACCGCTCAGTAGTGTCTACTGTCTTTATTTCCCGCAGACTGCCTTTTGCCTTGATTTCAACCGAGCCATCCAATTCCGATTTCTTTTTGGGTATGTGCGGCAGCCTGGATTTGAATTCAGGTTCTTCCTCTTTCATTTTGTCGGCGCCCGCCTGGGCTTCGAGCATGCGTCGTTCCGTTTCAAACTGGGATTCACCAAGTATTTCTTCAATTTCGCGCGGTCTTGGCAGATCTGTAATTTCGTTCAACCCAAAATGTTTTAGAAATTCCCTCGTGGTTCCGTACAGGAGGGGTCTACCCGGGGCGTGAGCGCGTCCGACTATGGTAACGAGTTCCTTCTCCAGAAGCGTCTTGAGCACATAATCGCAATTCACCCCCCGGATCGACTCGACGTCCGCCTTGGTGACAGGTTGCTTGTATGCAATGATTGCGAGCGACTCAATTCCAGATTGGGACAACTTTCGTCGCGCTTGCTCCTTGTAGAGCCGACCAATCCAATCTGCATATGCAGACAATGTTGCAAATTGGAATCCGCCAGCAATTCGAACAATGCGATACGGTTTCTCCGACCTTTCGTATTCTCCATTGAGCTCATTGACCGCTGCTTCCACTTCCTCAGCATCCATCTGTCGGAGATATGATTGCGGCCCTTCCCCTTCGTAGATGTCTTTTATCTGCTTGATCGTCAGCGGCTCCTTTGCAGCAAACACGAGAGCCTCTACAAGACTTTTGAGGGTCGAAGGTACCAGCAACTCAAGGACTTCTTTTGTCTTTTCTTCTGGCATTGTTAATTGATGTTTTTGACGATTGAGACTTCGCCAAATGGATTGGCCTGACGGACTATGACTTTCTTGGAGCGTATTACTTCAAGTAAGGCAATGAATGTTACGACGACTCGTATCCTGTCAACCATGTGCTGCACGAGCTCGTAGAAAGTGGCTTCTGATCTCCTGGAAAAAAAATCCACGATGTATGCAATCTGTTCATCAACGGTAACGTTAAGCCTTATTATTTCGTGGACAAACTTCTTTGGAATTCTGTCCATCGCAAATTTGAACGAGGATATCAGGTCGAAGAACGTAACATCTCGAACAATGTCTCCTGCCGTTTCCTCAGGAATGTTCCGCTCATCCGCCTCGTGGTACCCCCTGTAGTGAACTAACATTTCCTGCGCCTCTTTGACCTTCATGGTCTCCCCAATTTCCTTGAAGCGTTTGTACTCAACAAGTTTCATGACGAGATTCGCACGAGGATCGTGTTCTTCTATCTGACCGGGCTCGGGGGGCAACAACATCCGAACCTTTATCTGCATCAATTCGGCAGCCATAACAAGAAACTCGCCGGCTATTTCAAGATCGAGTTCTCGCATGTAGTGCAGGTAACCGAGAAATTCCTTCGAAATCTTTGCGATGGGAATATCGTAGATATCCAATTCGTCCCGCTTGATGAAGAAAAGCAGAAGATCGAGCGGTCCCTCAAAATCATGTAGTTTTATGGTATACATGGTTTAGAAAAGAAATCCATCGTGCGACAAAACGAAACAAGACTCACTGCTCAATTCCATCAGCCGAACAAACATCGGCTAGCCAATACCCATTGCGGATCGCACTTCGGCCATCGTACCTTGTGCGACTAACCGCGCTTTGTTTTCCCCTTCGAGAAGAATCGATTTTACTTCGTCCATTCGAGATTCAAAATATTCCCGCTTCTCCCGCATAGGAGCGAGCGCATCCGCTATTTTCCTGGCGCAATTTGATTTGCAGTCCACACACCCAAGCGCCCCGCTTTCACAATTCTTTCTGATTTCAGCGACTTCGGGAGCATTAAATTTGTTATGGTAGGCGAAGATGAGGCATATATCTGGATGTCCCACGTCGCCTTTTTTTATTTTCTGAGGATCCGTGACAGCGCTCCTTGTTTTCTTCATTATTGCTTCGGCGGAATCTGAGAGTAGGATCGTGTTGCCAACGGATTTGCTCATTCTTTTGCCATCGAGTCCCGGCAATCTCGCAAATTTCGTAATTTTCCCGTCAGGCTCCGGGAACACAGGATTCCTAGGTGAGTATTGTGTATTGAAATGCCTTGCGATTTCGCGAGTAATTTCAATGTGCGGCAACTGATCTTCTCCGACCGGTACTACTTCCCCTTTATACAAGAGAATGTCAGCGGCCTGAAGGACTGGGTAGCCAAGATGACCATATACGATCGTCTCGAGCTTCAGGTCCCGAACTTGTTCTTTAAGGCTCGGATTACGTTCAAGACGTGCGGTCGTAATCAGCATTGAGAAAATAAGATGTAACTCCGTATGCTCCTTTATTTGCGACTGACGAAAGACCGGGCTCTTCTTCGGATCGATGCCGGCGGCCAGCCAGTCGATCAACATGTCAATCGAGTTTTGATAAATGTCGGTGGTGTCCGGATTTGTGGTGAGTGCGTGATAGTCTGCAATGAGATGATAATTCTGATACTCACCCTGCATCGCAACCCAATTCTCAAGAGCACCGGTAAGATGGCCAAGATGCAGCTTTCCCGTTGGGCGCATTCCACTCAGAATCACTTTCTTCTTTGATATTCCCAGTTGGATGGAACTCCTTCTCAATGAGACTTCTGTGGCTCTTTGCGACTTTCGAATCAGAAATGCTCAGACTTGTTACTAGTTCATGAACAAATACGGTTTCCACCGATCATCGACTGAACCAACAAAATGTCGAATGAACATTACATGATTTGGTCGTATAGGTTTGCGCACAAGCTGCATCCGGGCCTCCGGAGGGGTTCTGTCCCCCTTCCTGTTATTACAGGAAACGCAAGCGCAGACCAAATTCTCCCACGAATCTGCTCCGCCTCGAGCCTTTGGAATGACGTGATCAACTGTCAGGGAGTCATCTGTTTTCCCGCAATACTGGCATCGATGATTATCACGTCTCAGTATGTTTTTGCGGGAAAGAACAATCTTCTTGTAAGGGACACTTACGTACACCGAGAGTCGCACTATACTCGGAAAAGGCATCGCTGCGGAAACAGATCGAAGAACTCTCCCTTCATGCGCCTCGATCAATTCGGCCTTTCCAAGCCAGAGGAGGATAATCGCTTTCTTCACGTTGCACACACTCAGCGGCTCGTAATTGTGATTGAGAACGAGCACTTTGCGACTGAATTTTCCATTCATGGCAATAGTAGCTATTTCAACGCTGAAGACTCAATTCCCTCCTTTCATTACATATCTGAATTGCTTCAAATGTTTCTTGAACAGTTTCCTCGTTATGCCTCAAAAATATAGCATAATGCCCACGTAAATGCAATATTTCAGAATTTGTCCCGAATTCTCATCCAATCTAACAAAATTCATTGATTATCGCCTATAATGGCGTGAAATCTCACCGACTGAATCTCCTCCGAATTTCTCTACAAAAGCATTTGCGATAATTGGGGCAACGACTGCTTCTCCTATCACGGAGCATGCAGGGACTGCACAAACATCAGACCTTTCATACCTCGATTTGACCAGTTTCAATGTCTTGAAGTCAATAGATTTCAGAGGATTTGCGAGAGTTGATATAGGCTTCATCGCCGCGTGAAGCACAATGACTTCACCGTTTGTTACCCCACCCTCCAAGCCTCCAGCGTTGTTCGATTTTCGTCCAATTCGACCGCTCGTAAGCGAAAACGGATCGTGTACTTCTGAGCCAAATCGAAGAGCGTTTTGGAACCCGTACCCAATTTCGACACCTTTGACAGCCTGAATTGACATAAGGGCTTGCGCAAATTGTCCATCAAGTTTTCGATCATAATGGACATAACTTCC
>CAZOIM010000030.1:0-17553 GCA_964579855.1 uncultured Ignavibacteriaceae bacterium
AGGATTGAAATCAATTCCGGAATACCCGACGGCTGCCAGAATCCTGCCCCAGTTTGCATCAGATCCGTGAATTGCGGTCTTGACAAGGTTCGAATTCGCCACTGCTTTGGCGGCCTGGACGGCTTCTTCCTCGGTCTTCGCACCGGTAACGAGGATTTCGACTAGTTTTGTGGCACCTTCGCCGTCGCGGGCGATCATTTTTGCAAGTTTGATGAGCACGTATTCCAATGCGGCGACGAACAACTGATACTCCTCCGTATGATCTTTGATTGCCTTGTTCCTGGCTTCTCCGTTAGCGAGAATGATGACCATGTCATTGGTACTCATATCGCCATCGACCGTTATACGATTGAATGATTTGCTGTTCGCGTGACGAAGTGCTTTTGTCAACAGCGGCTGCGCAATAACGGCATCAGTTGTGACGAAGGCGAGCATCGTCGCCATATTTGGGGCGATCATTCCCGACCCTTTCGCCATACCGCCAATGGTGATGACAGAGGTGCCGAGAGAAAACTTTACGGCGGTTTCTTTGGAAAAGGTGTCCGTTGTCATGATGGCTTCCGCAGCGTCTCGATTGCCTGTCGGACTGAGCTGTCCGGCGAGTTCCTGTATGCCCGGTATTACTTTATCCATGGGCATATATTGGCCAATGACTCCTGTCGATGAGACCATGACCTGCTCCTTGGGGACATGGAGGGCCATTGCCGTCGATTCGATCATAGCCCACGAATCATTGAGACCTCGTTCGCCGGTGCAAGCATTCGCATTTCCGCTATTCACAACAATCGCCGAGCAGACGGTGGACCGCTGAAGTTGAAGCTTGTCAACAGTGATACACGAAGCCTGAGTCTTGTTGAGCGTAAAGACACCGGCAACCGTTGCAGGGGTTCTCGATGCGATTATCGCAATATCCTTCTTTGCCTTGCGAATGCCCGCAAAAATCCCGCCCGCGATGAATCCTGTTGGAGCAGTCACGCCGCCTGTGCATTCATTCAAGGATTGTTCGATCGTCATAGGAGCCCTTCCGTTTCGTCGTAGCCAAAGAGTATATTCATGTTCTGCACGGCTTGGCCGGCCGCACCTTTTACGAGATTATCGATTGCTGAAAACACGATGATTTGATTGTTGTCAGGATAAAGCCGAAATCCGATGTCAATGAAGTTTGAATACAGAACATTTTTGATCTCTGGAATAAGGCTATCCGATACGCGGACAAATGGCGCAGCGGAGTAATGTTTTTGATAGCTTTGAACAATAGTGGCCGCCGTTATGCCCTTATCGATCGAAGCATATATGCTTGAATAGATGCCGCGGGTAATGGGAATGAGATGTGGGACAAACGTGATTGAAACCTCGGTACCCGTAATCGCTTCGAGCGTTGCTTTGATTTCCGGAATGTGCTGATGGCTGCCAACTTTGTATGCCCTGACAGATTCATTGACTTCGACAAACGAATATTCTGCAGACGAACTGCGGCCGGCACCAGAAACTCCGGAAAGAGAACTCACGGTGATTCCCTTGGTGTTGATTAATCCATCCTTGAGAAGCGGTGCAAGTGGGAGAATCGCGCTTGTTGGATAACAGCCCGGATTTGCAATGAGTGAAGCCGATTTGATCGCGGAGAAGTTCCATTCCGGCAAACCATAAACGGCTTGGGAGACAATGTCTTGGGCAGAGTGAGTGCGCTTGTAAAAATTTTCGTACAACGAAATGTCTTTTAAACGAAAGTCTCCACCGAAATCGATGATTTTCTTGCCAAGACTCAACAATTGCGGGACGACATTCATCGCCTCGCCGGAGGGAAGAGCGATAAAAACCACATCGCTCGAACACACAGCGGCCGAATCGAACGACTCAAATCGTAGGTCGAGTCGATTCTTAAACCAGGGATGCACTTCGTGCAGAAACTTGCCCGCAGAATTGTTGGCGAAGATTTTGTCGATGTGAACGCGTGGGTGACGTGACAGTATTTTAAGAAGCTCGATGCCGGAGTATCCCGATCCACCAAGAACGGATGCCTTAATCTCGTTTTCCAAATTCCTCTTCATTCTCCTCTTTGCATAATTATACATATTCTTGGATAATTATGCAAGAATATTCTTATGTACGCTGTTTTTTTATCACATTGTAGACATAAGGAATAGGTTGGAAGATAACTATCCAAGTCGTACATTTTGACATATTTGATGAAGGAGCCAAATGGGGTTTACGTGTGGAATAGTAGGATTGCCAAATGTTGGCAAGTCAACTCTTTTTAATGCAATTACTTCCGCCGGGGCGGAGGCATCGAACTATCCGTTTTGCACTATCGATCCGAACGTTGGAGTTGTTTCCGTTCCTGATCGTCGGATTGCTCGCCTCGTGGATATTTACAAACCTGCCAAAACTATTCCGACTTCACTCGAATTTCTCGATATCGCAGGGCTTGTGAAGGGTGCAAGCAAAGGAGAAGGGCTTGGAAATCAATTCTTGTCCCATATTCGAGACGTCGATGCGATTGCCCATGTGGTGCGGTGCTTTGAAGACCCGAACGTTATCCACGTTGACGGTTCCGTCAACCCGGGACGGGATATCGAGATCGTAGAGACTGAATTGGCGCTGAAGGATTTGGAGACGGTGGAACGAAAGCAATTAGATGCGGAACGAAGGGCCAAAGGGGGCGACAAAAAGGCAAAGGCCGAATCCGAAATGTTTGTTCGGCTAAGAGATGAATTGTCTTTAGGGAGACTCGCACACTATTTTTCCACACAGACCGATGAAGAAAAGACCTGGCTGCGTGACGCTCATTTACTGACAAACAAGCCAGTGATGTACGTTTGTAATGTGCGCGAAGACGAGATCAACGCGGACACTCCGCTCGTCCGCAAGGTTCGAGAAATTGCCGCGAAGGAAGATGCCACGGTTGTCGTTGTCAGCGCTGCTGTTGAGGCAGAGGTTGCGGAACTTCCGCCTGAAGATCGTCAAGGATTCCTCTCCGGTCTCGGACTCGAAGAATCGGGACTGAGCAAGGTTATCCGGGAAGGGTACAGCCTGCTTCATCTGATCACCTTCTTCACCGCTGGTCCCAAGGAAGTGCATGCGTGGACAGTGAAGGACGGGAGCACGATACAGGAGTCCGCCGGCGTCATTCACAGTGATTTTGAAAAGGGCTTCATCAGAGCGGAGATCATGAAATTCTCGGACCTTGATCAGAGCGGTTCCGAACAAGCCTTGAGGGACAGGGGGCTCGTGCACACCGAAGGAAGAGAGTATTTGACACAGGATGGAGATATCGTCTTTATTCGCTTCAACGTCTGAATTCTTGGCGAAACAACGATGTTTGTGCTTGCGCTACGAACGAATTACGTCGGAAGATCCTTTTGCGCGAAAGTGTTCCTCATTCTGATGCACGAACGAGAGAATTAAGCCGGCTTCTTTCAGTGCACGAAGTGAACCGACGATACTGTCCCTGGTTGCATTTTGCGAACTCATCAATCCATCAAGCGTCATTGCCCTGCGTTCAAGAAGAGCAAGAATTTCCGCTGGGCTGCTTTTCGTACTTTGTTCACCTCCACGTTTGTCGAAGAGGCCGATAATCTCGCAGCGTTCACCGAAAACCTGCTGAATTTCTTGCAGGCGTTCATGAGAAACAGGTTCAACTCCGCTTTCTGAAGGAGGACGTGTAACCGTGTTCAGTTGAATCTTGTCCGGTTGAATCTCCGTCAAGACCTCCTTCATCCTGCGAATCTCGTCTTCAGAGTCATTGTAGCCCTTCGCAAACATGATCTCGAGCCACATCTGACTCTTGTATTCCTTGCGAAATTCCTTGAGACCTTCGATAATTGTCTCAATGCGCAATTGTGGATGCGGACGATCAATTCTTTCAAATACCTCCTGGGTAACCGCGTCGAGAGATGGAAGGATGACGTCTGCAGCCAAGAGATCATAGCGTACATCTTCCCACGATAAAAGCGTGCCGTTAGTAATGACGGCCACCGGGATCGATGTTGATTGTTTGACAGCACGTATGATCTCACCGAGCTTTGAATTCAATGTTGGCTCCCCGGATCCGGAGAAGGATACGTAGTCAATTCCGGCCTGTGCAGAAAGCGCTTGCTCAACCTCCGCAATGATGGCCTCGGCCGGAAAGTATTCGCGCCGACGCAGCGCTCGCTTGTCGGTCGTCCCCACTTCACAGTAGACGCAATCGAGCGTGCAAACCTTCTTGGGAATAACGTCGACACCAAGAGACAATCCGAGTCTTCTTGAAGGAACAGGTCCAAAGATGTAGTCGTATTTTTTCGACGATGTCATAGCTTGTCACTTCGGCATTTTCAACATTCGGCAGACGTTGGTGTCGGCTGACTGTTTCTTTGTCAACTTCTTGCTTGAAGAAATGAAGGATTCGGCAGGAACTAAACGCCGCTGTCCTTTGCACCGGCGTCTATGAAATTATCTTGTGAACCTATATATGACCGTGTTCTGCGCCTACGATTGACATTTTTACATTCTCAATAGCGTCAATGATGATAGGCAAATAGCGATCAAGAGCACATTCGAGGGTGTCGCGTTTTCTGCAGACACCATCAGCAAACTGATGCTCGCAATTTGTGCAAATATTAAGACGCAATGCTTCAGTGTACGCCTGGATGGAATCCGAATGAACGCTCGATACTGTCTGCACAATTTCCGGGAAGAACCGATCCAGTCCGCATGATTCGTCGATCGGCAACCGACACCCTCCCTTTGTATCTCCATCAACACACTTGCGACATACCTTCTGTCGAACTGAATCCCAGTATTGATCCATGCTCAAGTCCTCCATGTTGTCCTCATTTGCCGCGTTGTTACAGGTGCGCCTTCGAGGTTCGGCCAATGCAATCGTGATGTGCGTAATCTGGTTCGAGACTACACCAAACGATATTCCTCAAGGAATATGCCATGTACTGGAAAGTCCAAATCGAGCATTTCGCAATAGCGAGTCCCCGAATTTCCGTCATTCATCTCAATTCAACGACTCTCCCGATCTTGCTTTTGCAGGTTTCAGAAAGCGTTCCGAGTAATGGGAAAGCCCGGTTCCGGAAGTGCGTGTTCAACATAATTGCTGTTCTCTGGACAAAGTCTTATTATGAGCCCCGATAATTTCACAGAAAACGTCTTATAAAATGCGAAAAATCAGCTTTGCCATTTTTTTTACTGTTGCCCTGTCAGTCTATGCCCTCATCAATTTCTATATCTTTCTGCGTGGATGGGAACTTCTTTCCTGGCATCCCGACTTAAGGCCCTTCATTCTGGCATTCGGGATATTCTTTGCCGCGGCATTCGTCGCGGGAAGAATCCTCGAACGCGCGAGTCTCACGTGGCTTAGTACGTCCCTTGTCTGGATAGGATCTTTTTGGCTTGCGGCAATGACTTACTTTCTTCTCATTGCACTAACGGTCGACGTGGCACGGTTGTCGAACTATATTCTGCCGTGGTTTCCGCCGTTCCTTACTCTTCACCCCGCTCAGTCCAAAGACGTCCTGGCGCTTGTTGTTGCTGCCGTTGTTATTGCTACAGTCCTCCTTGGGCACCTCAATGCCATCACGCCGAAAATTAGAACACTGAATTTGTCGGTGGGGAAACCCTCTGCGACTGCGAAAACACTCAATATTGTTGCCGCATCAGATATTCATCTCGGTACCATCATCGGAAAATCGAGGCTGAAGCGAATCATCGCGCTCATCAACAGCCTCGACGCCGACCTTGTGCTCCTGCCGGGGGATGTTTTTGATGAGGACATCGGGCCCGTTATTAAAGAAAACCTTGGGGAAACTCTTAAAACCATCCGTTCGAAGAACGGAGTCATTGCGATTACTGGTAATCACGAGTATATCGGGGGAGAAGAAGCGGCGTGTCGATACCTCACCGACCACGGAATAATCGTGTTGCGAGACACTTCGCTCAAGATCGATGGATTGTGCACTGTGGTGGGACGAGAAGACATCAGCAGTCGTCAGTTTGGCGGCAAGCAACGAAAAAGCCTGGACGAATTGATGAGTAATGTTGACGCGCGCCTTCCGGTGATTCTTCTCGACCATCAGCCGTTTCACCTCGAAGATGCAGAACGGCACGATGTTGATCTGCAGATCTCAGGTCATACCCATCACGGACAGCTGTGGCCCTTCAATTATATTTCGGAAAGGATCTTTGAAGTAAGTTGGGGATACAAGAGGAAAGGGAAGACGCACATTTATGTGTCGTGCGGTGTTGGCACCTGGGGACCGCCGGTTCGCACCGGGAATACACCGGAGATCGTCAATATCAGACTAACCGTTGATTGAAACCAAAACGAAGACAATTGTTCGGCAGGTTGAATGTTCAGAAGATTGCGCTCAAGGACAAACCGGCACCGCGTTGATTAATGGTGGGTGATATCGAGATGTCAATCGGACTATCTTTTCCCCGACTTGCAACGCTGAACATTTCCTGATGTGTCGCAATCATTCCGAATGAATACCCGAGGAATATTCCCAGAGGATAGTCGCTGTACCAATGTATACCATTGTTTGCCATGCCGACCCCAATGAATGCGCAGAATAGATATCCCACCGGTCGAATCCATTTCACTCCAGGATAATTCTCGGCAACCACGATGACCGTTGCCATGGAAGTACAAATGTGCCCGGAGGGGAAAGCGTCGTAGGCTGGAACGTGCCTGCTGTACTGCACTTGATCGGGAAAGAACTTCCAGACCCCCGTTGGTGACGACCGCGTAAAAGGACTTTCCCGACCCGTGACATGTTTGAGTAATTGGACAACAGCGCCTGCCCCAAGTACGACTTCAACAATCTGGCTTCCGGTGCGAAGGGCACGTTCGTCCTTGAATACAAGCCCATAGGCAGCAAGCGCTCCAGCGACACCAAACTGCGTAGTTCCATCCCCAATTCCCGCCGCGAAATTGCTTATGTCTCGTGCCCGGTTAGAACTTTGAAACAAGTGTTTTGAGGGAGTATAGCTGATGTCGTCGGTGACAAACAAAGCCGTGGTAAGGCCGGCGACCACCGCCCAATCTCCAATCCGTTCGGTCCGAAACGATGATTGAGCCCATTGCGACCAATCGCGCGGAATATTCTGTATAAACGTGTACCACTGAGTCTGATCCACTTCTGCAGATGGCTCCGACTGAGATGAATCGTGTGGGAGAATCCAGGTTGAACTAAAGGTAAGCGACGACTTACCCGTTCTTCCTTCAGTATTGTTCTGACAGAGAAGAGTTGACGGAGTGATAAGGAGAAAAACGGAAATACAGCAGTAGCACGAGTATCTAAGAAACATCATACCACATTTTCAAAGTCCTACGTTTAGAGCGAGGCCTGCTTGTCGGCCATCATAAGAAGGGAGAAGAACAATGGGATTGTTGGAATGATTGAACCGAAGGACCAATTGCGTGCTAAAATATCCGATCAATCCTCCTACAAAACAGTCACTTAACCAATGGGTCTGTTCCATCACTCGACTGACCGCGACGCCCGAGGCGACCGTGTAAGATGCATAGGACACCCACGGGGAATCGTAATAAATTTCCGAAAGTGTCGTCGCCGCAGCGAATATCGTTGCGGTGTGGCCGGATGGAAAGGCGTCGTATTGCGCATACGCGCCGCGTTTACTCGAACCCTGATTCAAAAATAGAAAGGCGCCATTCCAACGCCCACCACTTTGTGTCGCAGCGCTCGGCCGTTCACGCCCGAACGTGTGTTTCAATATCTGCGTAACGATTCCACTTACAAGAAAAGACTCAAGACCGATCTTTCCTGCTTGAAATGCGGTCTTGTCGTTCCCCAGATACGAATAGGCCAGGAATCCTCCAAAGATAGCGACTGAAGCGCGTCCATCCCCGAGATTCGTTATCACGGGACTCACATCCTCAATGGGATCATTAGCAGTTCTCCAGCCGTGAATAATGTTGAAAGTCTGTTGATCCGTCCGGATCAAAACTGCGGTAATCGCAAGAGCGCTTCCCGCAAAAAGTGCCGGCTTAAGAACGGATGACGATTGCTCTATCGGGTAACTTCGGTTTTGAGACTGGTCAAGAGTCTGGGGAGTTGTTGGGTTATCAAATCGGCTCGAGGTGTTTGTTCCAGATGGAAACTGGTCAGGGTAGAGAGACAGTGGCGTACGACAGATAGTCAGGTTGCCGGATATGAATCCAATCCGTTGCCCGATTTTTGATTGATCAACGCTCAAAATTCTCAAAGGGTCGTTTGGAGTCCCAGCAAGAACCGATGAACAAAAAATCCAGAACGATCCAAGTAAAGCCGAAATCTTCATTCTCTTGCGCGTGGTGGTTGGCGATCAATGTAAAGCATAGTTCTCAATTTTGGAAATGTTTTTTTCAAGGCCAGCCCGCCTTGAGCAAACGACCGCAATCTTGCGGATTCGATCAGTTTCCCGCGAGAAACACCTGAAAGAAGCGTTCGGGATCTACAATCAACGATGTTCGACAGGGACCCTCGGAGGTGAAACGTGTTTTAGTCCCCTGTCATCGGCAGGAGGAATAATATTCTAGAACTGCGAATGGCGCGATTTGGTTCCGAAAAACCCTGGGGAGAGGATCGATGAAATCTGCAATCGAATCTGGTTTGGCTTTTGAGGGACAAGATCCTGTATGGCGAAACTCAGCCGGGTGTGTGAAAGACCGTCTTTGCAAACAAACGCGGCAACCATTCGATTTCTGATGCAACGGAGATAAGGGATTCCACCAACGAGAGATTTCTCAACGCCGGTGAGACAACGCGATTAACCCAAAAGTCTCCCCTTGGTCGAAACACCGAGACAGTTTTATCGGCAAATCGTCTCTCGATTTCCCTTGCGGTTCGAATGCCATCGTCGAGAGCAAACAACACTCCCTCACCCGTAAATGGTTCAACGGTGAGTCGGGCATCCCCGGCCAGGAATGCTTTTGGATGTTTCCAACGGCGGTGAATAGGATTGATGGGATAGGCGGTAATAACGTCGTGTTTCGGCTTGAACCGGTTTAGCACCGAATGGCCTACCGGAGTTCCACAGAGCCTCTGTTCGACGTATCCCGGAAGATTGCCAATCTCGTCTCGCGCGATGTGCGGAGTGGAAACCATCGCAATGTTTGAATTCCGTTCATCAACATTCACAATGCCGAAGTATCCTTCTTTCATCGTGTACAGATGAACTTCTGATCGAATGGGTGATTGAACATCCGCGAGCCATTGAATCCCCACTCTTCGTTGATCGGTTTTGGAAATGCGCGGCTGACTCCAGGCACCGATCTTGTTGGCAACCGTGGAGTTTCTTCCATCCGCCCCAACGAGATAGTCGCAGCTGTATGCTTCGATGTCATTCTTGCTGCGCACGGTAACATTCCATGAATCAGAAAATACGGCGTCCAGGACCTGGGTTTCTTCGAGAAAGTTTGTCCCTTCGTGCACAGCATTCTGTACAAGGAGGTTGTCGAGGACACTCCTCTTTATGCTGAAGAATGGTCTTCCGGGATGGGCCGGTATCTGGACAGTGACTTGCTTGCCGCTCAGATTTGTGATTCGGGCAAGCTCGACACAATGGAGATCAAGATGGCGCAAGGAATCTGCGACCCCAAGCAATTCGAAGAACTCCCACGACCCAGGATTAATGCAATCACCGCAGATCTTTTCGCGGGGAAATTTTTCCTTGTCACAGAGCAATACGCTCAGACCTGCGCGGGCGAGGAGTGTCGAACACGCCGAGCCCGCAGGTCCGGCACCGGCCACCAAAACATTGACGTGGGTTCCTTTCCTCATTGCGAATATCGCCCGAGGACGAGGACCGCGTTGATGCCTCCGAAACCAAATGAGTTTTTCAAAATATGGTCAACGCGGGATTCGCGACCAACGTTTGGGATGTAGTCAAGATCGCACTCAGGATCGGGGTGCTCATAATGAATGGTCGGAGGGAGAAATCCCTTTTCAAAAATCTGAGCGCAGATTGCTGTTTCAACCGCTCCCGAAGCTCCAAGTGCGTGGCCGTGCATCGATTTGGTTGCACTGACAGGAATTTTCGAAGCACGTTCCCCAAAGACCTTCTTCAGTGCGAGCGTCTCCGTTTTGTCATTGAGTGCCGTCGAACTCCCGTGGGCATTCACATAATCGATTTCCGAACGTGACAGACCGGCCTCTCGGACGGCCGATTCCATTGCCCGGATTGCGGATGATCCATCGGGTTTCGGTGCGATCATATGATAACCGTCGTTATTGCAGGAAAAGCCGAGGACCTCGCAATAAATGTGTGCATCCCGTTTGAGTGCGTGTCCCAGTTCCTCGAGGACGAGTACTGCAGCTGCTTCTCCCATAACAAACCCATCACGATTCTTGTCGAACGGTCGACAAGCCGTTGCAGGTTCAGGATTGGTGGACATAGCTTTGATGATCGTGAACGCGCTGAACGTCAGCTCATACAACGGGGCTTCGGCGCTCGCGGCAATCATAACGTCGGCATAGTCATCTTTGATGTATCGATACGCTTCACCAATAGCAATTGTCCCCGATGAGCAACTGTTGGAATTCGCGTTGCTCGGACCGGTGAAACCGTATCGAATGGCGATATTGCTCGAGCCCGAGCCTCCAAAAACCATAAGCGCCAGACTCGGATCAACAGCCCGCAAACCGGCCTTTACGTACTGTTCGTGTTGACGTTCCGCGCCGGAAATTCCGCCGAGTGCGGTTCCCATTGTCACTCCCGTTCGCTCTCCGGTTCCATTCTTGTCCGCTTGAAGCGAAGAGTCCTTTATCGCCATCTCACACGCTGCCAGTCCCAGCTGGGCGAAGCGGTCCATCCGACGGACGAGCTTCGCATCGAAATGATCGAGCGGATTGAAATCGTCGATTTGGGCAGCGACCTTCGTGTGAATCTGCGAAGTATCAAACCTCGTGATGTTCACGACACCTGATCGGCCTCTTCGGATTCCATCCCACAATCCCTCTTTGCCGTGTCCAATGGGCGTGATGGCTCCGATGCCGGTTACAACGACACGCCTACGCTCCATTCGTTCTTTCCACAAATGTTTTCATGTGTTTGAGCGTTTGATTCGCTATGAAATGAATGAAGAACTGTCCAACAATCGGCTCAACGAGTAACTTCCCCAAAATTGGAAGGCCGGAATGCAGGTCGTGCACAATCCGCACTTCTGTCCCATCTTTGGTCGGCGTAAAGGTCCATACCACGAGCATACCTTTTGTGAAAGCCTTGAGATGATGAAACCTGATTTCCATTTTCTCCCGGTCAATTTCCTGTTCGGAAGTCCAATGGATAGGTATCTTTGCGCCTGTGACCATGGGCAGGTCCCGCCACGCGGCCATTATCACGATATTCCTGTTCGGCGATCGATTCAAATACGTAATCCAACGGTAATGCGGTAGCATCGCCGGCCATTGCGAAAGGTCCGCCGCAACGTCGAAGATTCGTTGCGGAACGACATTCATGAGAATTGAATTTTCGGAGTGCATCAATGTTCACCAACGAGAACCAGCCTGAACATCGGATGAAAGTAGATCTTTAAGCCGGGCACACCCGATTCCTCAGCCATTGCGCGGAGTTCTGTTGGCGTGAAGGCCCGTAGAACGGAGACATAGGAATCGTTCAATGTCATGGGATTTCTGGTCGTCAAATGTGTGTAAATCCACGCTGTCCAGGCGGCCGGCCAACTACGGTACAGATCATTGACAATCAAGCCAACTCGGCTGAAATGAACCATCGCGTTGAGAATCTTTACTGCATCGGCGCGTGAAAAATGATGTATGGCAAGAGAGCACAGAACAATATCGTAACTCTTTGGGGGATAATCGAGCATCAGGATATTTCCTTGTCGAACAGTGATTTCCGGGTAGTGCGCGGTTTGTTCACGGGCTATAGAAAGCGTGAGGGGACTACGTTCGACTGCTGTTACCTGAATGTTTCTTCCCAACCTGCGGGCCATCCGAACTAATGATATCGGATGATCAGCAGAACCTGTCGCGAGATCGAGAACGTGGACGGTCTGGGTGCGATCGATCTTCGAAATCAATGCTACCGCGTGTTTTCGAACCGCCCGAAGTCCGCCAAAGTATTTGTTAATCGTCCGCAGATTCCGATGATCCTGCCGGAGGATTTCCGGATCCGGATTGGGAAGATCCATGAGCTCGGGGTTATCCTGATAAAACTGTCGTGCAGGAATTAAGATGCCCATATCTTGATGAATTGTCTTTGCACATCAGCGAACGATAGGAAACGCAATCAGAATAAGTGTCGAGTCCGTTGATTTCCGTTCAATTCTTCATACATTTCGTTCACGTACGTATAACATAAAGGAACATCCGATGGTTCTCAAGCCGCCACGTTTGCTGTCAGGCGATCTTATCGGCCTTGTCTCGCCGGCAAGCGCCCCATCGTCTCCAGAAATGATTCATAAGGGTGTACGGTACCTTGAGCGACTCGGTTATGTGGTGAAAGTCGGGAAAAATGCTGCGCGAGTACACGGATATCTCGCAGGAACAGATGAACAACGGGCGGCAGATTTCAACGACATGATTCGCGACGACAACGTCAAAGCAATATTTGCCGTTCGCGGCGGTTACGGCACTCCGAGAATTCTCCCATTGCTTGACTACAAAGGACTCAAGCGCCATCCGAAGATCATTGTTGGCTACAGTGACATTACGGCACTTCAGCTTGCAATTTACCGCAAAATTGCCCTTGTGACATTCTCGGGACCGATGGCAGGAGTCGAAATGAGCGACGGGATCGATCCTTATACCGAAGAACATTTTTGGAGAGTCATTACATCGAAAACGAAAGTGGGTATGCTCCAGAATCCGGCAGATGATCCACTCAAGGTACTACACGGCGGTAAAGGACACGGGAGAATTCTGGGTGGAAACCTCGCAACGGCAATCTCGCTCTTGAAAACACCTTATGCGCCTACTTTGAACAAATCAATTCTTGTTTTCGAAGATGTGGATGAAGCACCGCATCGTGTTGATCGTATGCTCGCCCAGTTAAGTAACGCAGAAGTGCTAGGAAAGATCGCAGGGTTGATTTTCGGAAAATTTACCGGATGCGTGCCGAGTGATGCATCGAAACCCTTTATTCCGATCGACCAGGTGCTCGAGAATGCAGCTCAACGCCTGGGCTGTCCGGTTGTTTCGAATTTGCAGTACGGACACTTACCCAAGAAATTGACCATCCCATTTGGCCTAAGAACGAGAATCGATACAAAAAAGACCGAAATCGAAATATTGGAGAGTGCGGTAATCTAGATAACTCAAAGGTACTGCTAAGTCTAAGGGGTGATGATCTTCTGTTCTCCAATCCGCATGATACAGATTTTGTCCTGAAGTTTTCGATCGGTAATAATCTTTTCAAGTTCTTCCTGTGCTACCAAGACGCTTCGCTCTAGTCCCTGCATGAATGTGCGATGATGGATTGGGATCATCAACTCCGCATTCAATTCTCTAAATGCTTGAACGGCTCGCTGCGGATCAAGGTGAACGCGACTCATCATCTCCCGCGGTTCCAACGGAGCGATCGGCAGGAGAGCCACATCTATCCGGAATCGGTGACCGATTTGCGTGAATAAGCTGTCGCGGTAACCAGTGTCTCCTGCAAAGTACACTGTCTTTCCTTTGTATTGAATGACGTAACCGGTGTAACCCTTTCCCGCAGTCCACAGAATGTCGAAACCATAGCGACCGCTGAAATGTTGGGCTGGGACTGCGGTAATGCGAACACCGTCTTCCTCGAATGCTTCCCAAGGTTTCATTTCCCGGGTCTCTTCAAAACCAAACTCAGGTGTGTATACACCCGCACCGGCGGGCAACAGCAATTTGCCTTGCTTTGGAAGTTCGCTGAGACTTCCGAAATTCAGGTGGTCGAAATGCGTATGGGATATGAGCACATAGTCCACCCGCGCGAGAGTCCGTACATCGATTCCGGGTTCCACAATTCTGCCGGCCACCATACCGACTGTCCGGGTGAATACTGGATCGGTAAGGAATACTTTATCGTGAATTTGAATGAGCGTACTCGCGTGGCCTATCCACAGCACAGACAATCCGACATCCTGGAGAATAGGGTCTGAAATCCTGTTAGGTACACGTTCAATCGGATCGGAATCATGTTCGATTGTGCGGGAGACGAATCGGGAAAGCAGGGAGACGCCGCAACCGGAAACGCTGACGAAGAGTACGATCAGGAAGGCATCGGAAAAACGAAGGCGCATGATTTCAGAAGAACCTGAATTCAAGCGAAGTCATCCAGATTCTGTCTTTTGGAGAGTGCTTGACATTCCAGTGAACAAATCCAAACAGGGTGGAGAGGCCTGCTACCACAAAGGTTCTGTTCTTATCATTTAACCTGTATATTGCGACACCGCCGTTGAGTCCAAGGTATTCACCCTTTTCTATCAGCGGTAGGTGACCAAGGAGTTGGCCGGACCAGGCAAGATGAGTCGTCCCGATGGATGAAGGATAGACCTGTCCCGACACATTTAGCTCGATGGAACCAGCAAATCGTTCCGGAGGATTGACAAAAAAGAAATGCCACGGAGGGTCGAGCTCTGTCATTCCGAAGGAATAAAGTATCGGAGTGGCTCTCCATTCAAAGGCGAAATTGGTTTGATGAGGGAATACCGTCCAGCTTAGGCTTGGAATTGCCTGGAGGATCAACCAAGCCCTCAACTTCGCATTGTCCGTAGAGTCCTGAGCTTTCAGCCCGACAGTGCTCATCATCAGTATAAGAACTAACAATACAACTTTTGATTGCTTCATGAGGTTTGCCACATTACCATAGATGTGTTTTGGCTTTGTTTCCCATCTTGAGAACCAGGTGCAAACTCAATTGGCACCAGAGACGGATTCAATCATCGATTGCCCCGATTCCCCTTCTACTCAAGGTACTGAGACTCATGATGTCAACAAAGTAATTGTTAAACAAAGGGCGGGATATTCTCCCGCCCTTTTGGTAGCTTCGATGATTAACCTGCAAAATCCTACATTATTGGACGATTTTGCCGGCCTCCAGCTCTTTCGCAAGCCGATCAGCCTTATAGATCTTCTTGATACCTTCCAACAGGCCTGACGAATGCACAGAAACTGTCCTGTTCGTTTCGTCCGTAAAAATGAAGTCGCCTGGCAAGCTCTCAATGTTACCGTCGAAGATCAATCCGACGACTTCGAGATTTTCGTTAACCATGGGACTTCCGGAATTCCCTCCGATAATATCATTGGTCGATACAAAGTTGAACGGGGTGCTGAGATTGAAGTCCGCCGGAGGATTTTTCCATCGATCCGGAACTTCAAACGGCTCTTTCTTACCGAATGAGTAGTAGCGGTCATACAAACCGTAGAACGTTGTGAACGGAGGGGCTATCGTGCCGTTATAGTCATAGCCTTTCACGACACCGTCGGCGATGCGCAGTGTAAACGTCGCGTCGGGAGGAACCCTCGTGCCGTACGCCTCGTAGATCGCTTTTCCGAGGAGTTGGAGTTTGCCAGCTTCCCTGGCGAGAATGTCATTGTAGCTGTCGCGTATCTGCTTCGCGCCTGCGTTCGTTTTGACAACGAAAGAGATAAACCCGTCTGAGGAGTTGAGAATGTCGTCAGGGCTGCCGTTCAGAAGCGCCGTAACCTTCTCTTTGTTGCTGAGAACGGATGAATCCCAAAGATCATTCGCAGCCTGGGCCACCGGTTTGTTTCCCATCAGCGCATTGAATTGTGCATTGTGGTCGCCAAACGCCTTTTTCATGGTGGTAAGCTGAACAACAAGGAGTCCTTTGTCGATTTCCGGCTGAAGCTCCTCAGGGAACATTCGTGCCTTCATTCGTTCGACGGCTGCACCTTTGTATCGTTGGTCGCGGTCGGACTCGGGCAACTTCATTTGGTTTGCATACTCAACGAGATTGGAAGCGATGCCAAAGAGCGCAGAGCGGCCCAATCCGTTCAATGCATAAGCGTTGACTTCCCAAAAGAGCTTTGTGCGTTGGGTTTCAAAATTCGCAATTTCATCCCACACGCTACCGTATTTTGCTTTGAGCTCAGGTTTGCTGTCGATGGCATTTTTGAAATTCTTTTCAAAATCTTTCTTGCGTGCCATCAAATATCCGTCGCGGAGTCCGTCAAGCCTGCCGCCATAACTTTTACGCGCGTTCGCAAACCCGAAGATGGTGGTTTGATACTTCAACTTTGACTCAGGGTGATTTGCGACATACGCTTCGTAAACACTCTCTGCCTGCCTGAGAAGGTTCATCGTCAGAGGATACGTATAGTCCCGATTGAATTCGAGTCGCGCCACGGTCTGAAACCTGCTCGTCGCGCCTGGGTTGCCGATGACGAATACCGCTTCGCCTTCAGCCGCACCATTCTTGCTGAACTTAAAGAAATTGTTCGTCTTGAGCGGTTTACCATTTTCATATACTCTGAAGAATGAGCAGTCAAAATCGTAGCGGGGATACGTGAAATTGTCAGGGTCGCCGCCAAAGAACGCCGCGGCTTCTTCCGGGGCAAAGACAAGCCGAACGTCGGTGTATCGTTTGTAGCCGTAGAGTGAATACTTGCCGCCACTGTAAAACGAAATGACATTGAAAACCATCGAATCCTGCGTGGTTTCCTTGAATTTTGTGACGTAACGTTGCTGAATTTCCGTGAACTTGGCGGCCCGTTTTGCGACTTTGTCGTCGTCTGTTGTTCCGCTGTCGAATGCCTGTTGTACCTCGGCCGTTACGTCATCCATCAAAACAAGCTGGTCGACGTATGTCACAGGAGACTTTCGTTCATCTTCAAGAGTCGCAGCGTAAAATCCAAGTTCAGCCAGTT
The DNA here is from genome assembly GCA_964579855.1 of uncultured Ignavibacteriaceae bacterium. Lineage (GTDB taxonomy): Bacteria > Bacteroidota > Ignavibacteria > UBA10030 > UBA10030 > JADGQA01. The sequence goes on from CAZOIM010000030.1 coordinate 16,812, forward strand.
TTTCACCTTCCTTGTTTACTTTGTCGAGTGCACCGCGCGCACAATGGTGATTCGACATTATCAATCCATCCTCTGAGATGAATGATGCCGTGCAGCCAGGAATACGGACTGCCGAAAGACGCGCTTTGTCAAACCATTCTTTGGGGGGATTAAAATGATACGTTTGAGCAAAATAGTCGCTCGGTGGAACGTCAAAGGTCCACATTTTTCCCGTGTCATACGGACCAGCCTTGACGGTATCGAAATTGATGTAACTCTGCTGTGTTTCGGTCTTTGTCGATTGCTGCGTCGAACAGCCAACAAGCAACAACGACACGCCGAAAACAATCGCAGAAAAGTGCTTCAACACGTTGCGATTCATGACTTCCTCGTGAATTTTGGATGATTGGGTACTACTTTGGTACTGAACAGGAATAGGTCAATGTACGTCTAACAAGATGGCAAAGCAACGAACTTCTCTTCGAACGAAAAGCGTATGAGTAAGAACGATGAGAACGTGGAGAAGTTGCCAGAAGAAATTTCGTTTGGCAGAAATGAGAAAGCGTTTACTAGACGACTTTCAACAGTGTTCGAGGCGAGTACTGGACGGGAACAATTGATTGCGCGCAGAATTCTCATCCGCGATAATGAACTCCACCCGATCCGCAATAAAATATTCTTGGCTCTGTCCGTCACAGAATTCGCAAGAGCTCTGAAATCGCATCAATGACATAATCCGGCTTCAATGCGATGATTTGTTCTT
>CAZOIM010000030.1:17653-25006 GCA_964579855.1 uncultured Ignavibacteriaceae bacterium
GTAGATTTTGTGGTTGCCGTTGCGAGCCGGTATCCCCCTGCTTTCAGAGAAGAAATGGTGTCGAGCACTCCGGGGAAAAGAGTGGTGGTGTCGAATGCGTGTGCCCGGTAATAGTCGCGATAGATGAGCCCGGCCTCGGGAATTCGATCGTGCAGACGTTTCGGCAGCAGGATTGAAAAGGTTTCTTGCAGAGGTTTGCCAATGAGCGGATAAATGTCTTCGGGCTTGAGGTTATCAACGCCATACTGGCGATACGTCCAGAGTTGGGCCGCCGCAATATCGCGCTTCGAATCGAGCAGCGTGCCATCGACATCGAAGAGGATGTTTCTCACTTTGCTTGCTGACGCCATTCGTCTTCCTATTCTTTGTTAAGTCCAACCATCTTCTCACTCATTCTCCAGAATTGATTTTGGAGCTTCACATCCCTGGATTGAGGCGATGATTGCTGTTCTTTGTCGTTGACAAAGTATTTACCCGATACATTTTCGATGGCCGGAGAAGCGATCAGATAGGCAATTCTCGCCGCGCCGTCTTGAACAGGCCGGCCACCCATTGAACCAAAGCCTACCCGAAGCATTTTCGTTGCGATCACGCCGGGATGAAGGGCGTTTACCGTAACGCCGGAACCCTGAAGCCTGTCCGCCAATTTGTACGTGAACAACAGACTTGCCAGTTTCGACTGTGCATACGCACCGTAAGCATCAAAGCCCTTCTCGGCCTGTAGATTGTCGAAATCGAGGCTTGCATTCTGGTGGACGGCCGAACTCACGTTAATGATTTTGGATGGCGCGTTTTTCGAAAGCAAATCGACAAGCAGATTGGTGAGCAGGAATGGCGCGAGGTGGTTGACACCGAATGTGACCTCGAATCCATCCTCGGTCATTTGTCGGTCGCGCATATATATTCCCGCATTGTTTACCAGCACATCCAGGGTACCGTGCTTGTCACGAACCTCATCCGCGAGACGTCGGACTTGTTTCAGTGAAGTGAAATCTGCGATGATACAATCATGCTTATCGCTCTGAGAAACTTCCCTGATTTGATCCAAAACGGACTTGCCGATTATGGAATTTCGCCCGTGAATCAGAATCGTTGCTCCTTTGATGGCAAGGTCGAGGGCCGCCTGCTTTCCAATGCCATCAGTGGATCCGGTAATAAGAATCACTTTGCTCTTCATTTGACGAAATCGCACGCGGAGTGGTGGTCTATGCGCAATCCAGAGCAGAATTCAATTTCTGCTCATTCTCAAATCAAGATAGAAAAGAAAGGCAGGGACAGCAAGGAGCGAGGACCTAAATTCGTTGGAGTCAAAACCTTCGGTGCAATTTGGACGTCGCGATATGTCCGTTTGCAGAGTTGACAGGTACCAGTGTCAACCGAAACTCTGGCCGGCGACGATATCATAACTCCGGGCAACCATATCATCACTCGTTGCAATCCGTCGCTGCGTCGACTTGTCGGCCGCCAGTTTCCACTGGTACAGATGAGAAAAGGTATGCTGGACCTTTCTTTTCAGCGTGTCGAATATCCCCCTCAACTCATATTGATCTGCGTCTTCTTTTCTATCCCAAATGGTCACAGAAAACACCTCATTTCGTTCTTCGACGCCTTCTGTGAGAAACGCGTACCGGCAGCCGTGTACCGACCGAAGCGTAGGAATGATAAGTTCGTTGTACAGACTTGCAAATTCCTCCAACTTTCCTGGCAGCAACTTGATTGAAAGAATCCGTACATACATTCGTTCGGTTTCGAGTCGCTGCAAAGCATCATGCGAAGCGGCTGAGATGTTGTATGATTTGACAACAGGTTCCTCGTGGATCGGAGAATAATCGAGGTTCAGATCCCTTGACAATTGCACACGCCATTCGAGTGAATCGGAAAAATGGGATTCGGCTTTTTTGAGGAGTCGCTGAAACAAACCGCTCTGCTCATACGCCTCTGCGTGCTCGGGAGTTTCCCAAAGGGTCATCGAAATGCACTCATCCGGATTGCGGACACTCTGAATAAGTCCACCGTAGAGACAGCCGGGGGCTTTCCGTAGTTCAGGAATAATATTGTTGTTGTACAACACGGGGAGACTTGAACGAGAATCGTATTTTGCGCGGACCTGCAGCAGCCTCATAAACATACCATACCCTCCATTCGCTTTTTGTCCATAACCTATGTACAAAAGGGGAGCTTGAAAGTCAATATTGAGAATTCGAAAACGGGTTCGTTCTGTAGGACTCAAAAGGTGCAGCTTAAAGAAAGGAAGACCAACTCCGCGGCAGGAGAAGGAAAAGCATTACGTGGACCGTCGTTTCCTGCTATAGATCATGGAAATCGTCAGCAACGCGATGCCGAGCACTAGGAAGGAGACAATGCGCAATGCTGGATCGAGTCCAACAAGTTCTACGGTGAATACGTAGAGTACCGTAAGCAATGTCGTCAGCAGCGCCATCCAGCGATACTTACGATTGTTGCCTAGAATTCGGCTGGAGATATAATAGAAGAGAGCAAGTCCAAGCCACGAGATGCTCACGTACCTTCCGGGCACCACGTGATACAGTGCGTACGGAAGAACAAACAGCGCACACGCAAGGTAGGCATTTCGCATCATCTCGGTCTTCAATTCGAGAACATTCTTGCGCCAATTGAGGATTCTGGCGCTGACGAGCGCTACGATACCGAAACTGATGCTGATCGTCCCGACCGTCCCGGCCAAGCTCAAATAGTCTGTGAACACCATCAGGTAGATAAGAAAATTTGCCACGACGATGAACCGGGATCGAAACCAAACAGCAGTTGAAAGTACCAGGATGCTTTGCCAACAGAGCCAAACAAAAACGTCCGGTGACGCAAAGCTGTTCACAATAGCTGCACTAAGCGCGCCGTACCCAAGCATCGCATAGAAGAACGTGCTGTATTTGCTGCGCGTTCTAATCCAGAATGCAACAGCGAGCGCAAGATAGGTTCCGGAAGCGAGAAGATGTAATGTGGCAAATGAAGCTTTGAAAGCGGTCAATGTGAGAAACATCAGGAGAACATAGGACCCGAATCCATTCAGAACAGTGCTGACGACAGAGATTGCATTCTCCTCACGTGATTTCGAGGCGAACAGTGTTCCTATGCCAAACGTCACCACGTAGAGCAGGGCAAACAGGAGGTTCACCGCGGGTGTCGTGAGCTGTTGAACTGGGGAGCCGAATACTGGATTGTTAATTGACAAAAGGAAGTGGTCCAGCAGAGAGAGAACGATTCCAAGGATAAGAATCCAGCTCCATCCGTAACGAATGGAAATGAGCGCCGCGACTATCGACATCGACAGGATGACTGCGAAAGCGATTTGCGCTGGTTCTCCCACAAGCGCAGTGAAAAACCCCATCACGAGGCTCATGCCCACAATATAGGGGGAACGTTGGATAACCGAGATTACAAGATTTAGGGTCACGACACACAAGAGCAGGATCAACTCGAGAATCGTATCGGATATCGCCGGGATCGGGCCGAAATGGGAAAGCCGGAGTGTCGTGAAGTAGAGCAACAGAAGACCGCCCCCCAGCAAGTAGCGGGAGACTTGTTGAAACGAATCCTTCCAGTACCGGGAGAGTGCGAAGATACCCCCAACAAGGACGTATCCGATTACACTTGGTGCATACGAGGGAAGGTTCTGGTACGGAAATGTGAGAAGGAACATTATCCCCAATGCAAGAACGACGATGCCGACTTTTGCGAACCAGTTTTCTCCTACCTGCGTCTCCAAATCATCATCGGATTGCTCGGTTGCGAGTGCCCCTGATTCCGGCGTCGGAGGAGTTATCGCTTCCTGATGGATCCCAAGATGAGATTCAATTTGGAGGATTCGAGATTCCAAATTCCTGAGAACGTCAAGAACGTGTTCGTTCGAAACCGCTCCGCCTTTCCGATCGATATCGTGGCGTCTTTTATTCTTTGTAGCGGAAGTTGGGCTCCCGGATCCCTCCTTCTTTTTCATTTACGCATTCCCATTTTTCTTAACAGCGCAATGAAGCGCGGATCTGATCTTAGAGCCGAGAAATCCGGTTCTACGTTTCCATAGACCATCAGTCCTTCGCGTTCCCGATATGCCTGTTCCATGCAAACCAGGGCATTATCGAGGTCGCCGAGGCCAGCAAAGACCAACCCTTTATAATAAATCGACAAATTGTTCTTTCGAGACAACTCGTCAAGTTGCTTAATGACGTTAAGGGCTTCGCTTTTCTTTCCCCACTTCGCAAGGTTGACGCCATACAATGCAATAATTGCGGGTCGGTCGCCGGACATTGTCTTTGCAGTCGTCAATTCGCGGTCTGCATCCTCGAATCGTTTCATTGCAGTAAACGTCATACCAAGCGCAAAGTGAGCTTCGGCATAGTTGGGGTCGAGTTCCAACGCGTGACCAAATTGAGCCACCGCCTCATCAAATCGCTCGCTGAAGTGCAAAACACGTCCCACACCGGTTGCGACGCTAGGCGACAAAGGATCCAATTCCTGAGCCCGTTTCATTTCGGCGAGAGCTTCGTCCAACCTGGCCATCAGAGACAAGTAGAGTCCATAAAGTTCGTGAGCCCGGGCATAACCCGGCTTCAGTTCCAACGCGCGCTTGAATTCCGCTTCCGCGCCGTTCCAATCCCAATCGATTCGGAACTTCACATAGCCAAGTGCGGCGTGGGCTTCCGCCTCTGAAGGGTCGACAGCAACCGCTTTCGCTGCAAAATACCGGGCCCTGGCAATTGCCTGTTCCCTGGGCAGAGAAGCGTACCCGGCATTTCCTGCGAGCGTGTAACATTCTGCAAGACCCGAAAATGCCAACCCAAACGTCGAGTCTTGTTTAGCAGATTCCCCAAACAAATCAATGGCGCGGACAATTTCGTCCCCGGTTCGTTTGTTAAGGTGAGAGAGGCCTTGCAGATAGAGGTCGTGCGCAACGTCATTTACCGTTCCCTTCTTGGCGAGGAGTTCCCGCTCTCCAGAAAGCAGTTCAACGCGCAGTGCGCCCGTCACACTCATCGCAATATCGCTTTGAATCGCAAACAAATCCTTCAAATCCCGGTCATATTCCTGAGACCACAGCTGTTGTTGACTCGCCACATCGATGAGGTTGACGATAATGCGTGCGCGGTTTGCCGACGTTTGCACGCTGCCTTCAAGTACTGAGCCCACATTTAGTGCGCGTCCGATTTCCGCGACGTCCAGTTTTACCCCTTTGTATTTGGTCACGGAGGTTCTGGCGATGACACTGAGATCGCGGACCTTTGCGAGGTTTGAGATAAGTTCTTCCGTCATTCCGTCTGCAAAATATTCCTGGTGAGGATCTGCACCAATGTTGAGGAGTGGAAGGACGGCGATATGCTTTTTAGGAAGAGCATCTGAATTCTCAAAGCCAAAACGCCAAAGCAGGACCGCCGCAAGACACGTGACGATGGCGAACACCAGACTGAGGCGGCGAATCTTTCCGCGAGAAAAGGTGAAAGCAACTCGTTGAAGAAGCCCGAAGTGATGTTTTTTCCACGGCAGGACAATTCGGTAGAGATTGACAGGCAATTCGATGTTCTTGAGCTCTCCCTTGCCGAGTCCGATCAAAGGATATTCGATCTTGTTCTGTATCTGTCGCGCGACATCTTCAGAAATGCAGATTCCACCAGGTTCGGCAAGGGGCTCTATCCTCGAAGCAATATTGACGCCGTCGCCGTATACATCCCGATCCTTGAATACCACATCACCAACGTGCAAACCAATCCGGATCTGAATTGGTTGAACATTATTCTTCGAGGTGTTGCGGTCAAAAAATCTTCTTTGGATCTCAATGGCGCTTGTTGCGGCTTCGAGAGCGCTTGCAAACTCGACGAGGAAGGCATCCCCAATCGTTTTGATTTCCTTGCCACCGTGGCCGAAGAACACGGAACGGACGATTTGACGATGTTCCTCAAGCAATTTCAAAGCGAGGGCTTCGTCTTTTTGCGTCAACGCGCTGTATCCCACCATGTCTGTGAACATGATGACGGAGAGGCGCCGTTGTTCTTTCAACGGAGTCTTCTTCACACGCGCTGCTGCTGGGCGTTTCTTTGCCATTACGGTAGAGTTAAAGACATATCAAATTAAAGAGCGTGCTCCACTTTCGGCATGTTGCCAGTGAGTCAAGGGATAGTGGAGGCAGTCTAGTTTGCGAGATGTGGAGCCAACGAAACAGGAACTCTTACGATTGACATGCCCAACATATTGAGTTTCTTGTTCAATTGCGCGATGTCACCGTTGTTCAGTTCCTGAACCTTGGATTTTAATGATGAGAATTTGTCGTTCAGCATCGCATATGCCTCCCGCATCTGTTCCGTCGGATCGCGGTCCGCGCCGATGATTGCGGTTTCCAATGCGGCAAGATCCCCCGCGTTCAGCGATTTCTTGAGTTCTTCGATTTTTGCGGAAAGGGTGTGAGTCAATGAGCGGACAAGCGTATCCGTAGTATTCTCCTCTTGTTGCAGGGGAGCGAGTTGAGCCGACAACGAATCGAGGTCGGATTTCAACGCATACTGGTCTGCCATGGCATTCCAGACATTGACCGCAAGTGAGAACTGGTCCTTCAGCGCGTTTTCGCTGGTATGGACTCTCGGATCCAGCATTACTTCGATTGTCTCAGAATATGCGTGGCCGGAGACAGTGAGTCTAACCTTATATCTGCCGGGGAGGACGAGTGGTCCCTGTGGTTGTTTCTCTGTGCCTTGTCCCGCGATTGCAGCCATGCTGTAGTCGTGCTGTGATGTGGGGGGAGATGAATATCGAAGATCCCAGACGAACCTGTTGTGGCCGGCTTCCATCGAAAGCGGTTCGATTTTGGGAAGCCAATCGTTCATAAAGTATTGCGGGCCAGAGGAGGGATCTGAAAGATCCGAGCTTGAAAACCTTCGAACGAGATTTCCGGCACTATCGGTTATCTCAAGAGCGACCGGAGACTGCGGTTTTGTGCGCAGATAGTAATCGATTATTGCACCATTCGGAGGATTCGTCCCCAGCGGTTCTTCCGGCGGCAGGGGGGTGTCCCGGTTCTCGCTTCGTCGCATTCGAATCGCGCGCTCGGGCTTGAACAACTGAACATCGGCATCGATCACCTTCGCATTCAGTTGCTGCAAGGGCGTTAGATCGTCCAACACCCAGAAGGCGCGACCGTGTGTTGCCGCCACCAGATCGTTGTCGTGAACCGCAAGATCGCGAACGGAAGCAACGGGGAGATTAAGTTGCAGGGATTGCCAATTTTCGCCTTCATCGAACGATACGTAAACGCCAGTCTCGGTGCCGGCATAAAGCAGACCTTTTCTTGTAAGATCTGATCGTACAACCTGAACGTACGCCAAGGAGTCAATT
>CAZOIM010000031.1:0-1850 GCA_964579855.1 uncultured Ignavibacteriaceae bacterium
AACGTTTCCGAAAATTACACCATCCGATTTCTTTTGTCTTCCGACAGTGCTACTGCATCTACATCCGTGACCTTCGGAAAGGATCCTTCCGTGAGTTGCACTTCGATTTATCCGCGGTGTGCATTTTCTGCATTCCGGCGATCTCCGGCGGGACGTCAACGCTTGGTCGAACCGTCGGACAAAGAGGCAAGTCGGTCGCCGTGTTCATTGGACCACCATAATCTTGCCCCACGCGGGGTTCCCGCCTTCAATCTCAACTCGATAGAAGTAGACGCCATTAGCAACGTATCTTCCCAGTTCGTTTCTCCCATTCCATATTTCGTCATGCTCAACGTTGCCTGATCGCATTGCATTCTGCACCAATGTCTTTACCGGCTGCATCGCAAAATCAAAGATTCTAATTGTCACCCTGGCTTCGCGATCCTGCGTGCTATAGTGAAGTCTTACAGCTTCATTCGCGGGCGAAAAGGGGAGTGGGTAGGAGTATGTTCTGTTCGTGATTGCCGCCGGTTGGTACGTTCGGAAAATCTTCCATCTGGACGCAAATGGTTCCGATCTTGAGTCAATCGTGTACGCAAGCCCATCTGCTCCGCCTACCCACAAAGTGTCTCCTTTTGTCTCAACTGCGTACACTTCATTCTGTGTCCATCGCTGACCGTTGATCGGATCAAAGATAGTTCCGGCCTTAATGAACGAGGTTCCCATGTCGGTTGTTCGATAGAGACCTCCATCGGTCGCGATGTAAACGATTGAATCCTTAAATGCTACATCCCGCACGAAGTCGCTGAAGAGAATTGATCTCCACGTTTCACCTTCGTCGGCACTATAGCTAACGCCACGCTTCTCGTCCGGCTCGTCGCCCGTGTTGCAAACTGCCCATGTAATAGTCCTCGAAGAAAATCGCTGTTCCTTGATGACAATAACGTAGTCTCCACAGATCGCTTGCAGCTGGTTTCGATGATTGAACTTGCGCCAGCTCACTCCGCCGTCCGTAGATTTGTTCACCCCGCCGGCCGTGCCGACCCAAAGCAAAGAATCGCTACTGACATGGACGGCAAACACGAAATGGTTCCTATTCTGACCGAGTTTTAATCTCCCTTGGCTGTTTGACATGTTGAAACTCAGCGTGTCCGACGGCTTGATGGAGTCTAGACTGTCGGGCGGAAGAACAACTCTTGTCCACGTCGTCCCGTGATCGGTTGACTTTCGAAGCATTCCATACCAGCTCGCGATCCAGACAGCGTCAGACGTCAACCCGATACCGAAAGTCACATTGCCTTCAAGCACCGGAATGTCAAGTGTGGGAATTCTATTAAGTCCGTACATCAGAGTGTCGACCGTTCCCTTGTCGGTCGGTTGTGGCACAGAAGTCCAGGTTGCACCCTTGTCTGTTGAAAAGCGAAGGCCTCCTCCAGCTGGGTAGGCTGTATTGTCGTGAATGATGGTGAACGATGTGGCCGTCCAGATATCATTGCCTCGAATCGTCAGCGTGGTAGCCGACTGATTGTTGAGTATTGCCGTGTTTGTCAGGTTTATCCAAGTCATCCCTCCATCGGAAGTGAGACTCAAAGCCCTGCCCGTTGCAGTCCAGACGGTGTTGCCATCGACAACGATATCGCTAATCGAATTGCTGCTGATAAGCTTCGACGTACCGGATGTATCCATCGAGTAGGTGGTGATAACTTGTGCCTGCACGTTGAGAGTCAGAACACAAGCACTTAACGTGAGGTAGATGGAGATAACTTTATCCATAGACCGTCTCCCTTTTCCCAACACCAAGCGATGGCGAGAATTGACGAGCATATCGATGCGCAGTAAAGAGTTTCCTAAATCTACGTCAAGAAACAACA
>CAZOIM010000031.1:1950-16813 GCA_964579855.1 uncultured Ignavibacteriaceae bacterium
GCGTAGTGCGACACTTCGGTTTCCGTCGTTGCCTTCACGGACGCAGGGCCTTCAATCTTGTAACTGAGAATTCCGTCCGTAGTAGTCTCAATGAGAAGCAATGTTCCCCCGTCAGAAGCACTGACGGCATTGATATTTGACAAATAGGAATACCAGTTGATAGTTGAGAATATGTTCCATGTCATCCCGGTATCCGCGCTGGAAGCGACCGATCCATCGAGCAACAGGGCATACGCGATATTGTCCCGTTTTGGATCTGCAGCGACCGAAACCACCCGATAACCTCCGGCCACCGGTTGAAATGAAGTTCCCCCATCGCTGCTGAGGTACGCTACCTGTTTCGAAGCGTAATTGCTGATATAGTAGATGTGATTGGACTTCCTCGGATTCAAGCAAAATCTGTCCAGGTTGTCTGCCAGCTCCGTCCAATGACCGCCTCCGTCCGTAGAGCGTACGATTATGTTTCTGTCCGATGTTCCCCGTATCCAAAGCAGTGCATAGACGATATCACGGTTGGACGGATCGATGGCAATTTGATAGACACAATTGATGTCACTGATATGGAAATCCACAGAATCCCAATGTTGACCTCCGTCTGTGCTTTTCACGATGCCTCCCACGATCCTTCCGTCGTTTCCAACGTGACTTGTGTTGCCATATATCGTAAGGTCATCTGCGGCAACGTCAAATTCTGAAAATGACCACTGTCCGCACGCATGGGTTTGCCACGAAACCCCGGCATCTGTACTGGTGGATAACCCTCCGCCGTTCATGTAGGTGTTGGTGTAGACTATCTGCGGATTCGTGCGCGATACCTTGAGATTGTCAGCTTGACTCGAGCCACCCTTCACCAGAATGTGCCACGTCATTCCGCCGTCGGTTGTTTTTTCCAATCCAACATCGGACACTCCGGCGTAGATGGTTTTTTCATTGACGACCGCGTACGAGTTCACGTTGGAATAAGTAAAACCCTGAAGTACGCTGCTCCAAGTGACCCCGGTGTCGGTGGAGCGGTACACACCGCCGGGATAAAAAGCGATGTAGGAATAGTATGGAGACTGTCCATCGACAGTGACTGTTCCGCTAGACCGGGAAGAACCTATGCTTGCCCAGCGAGACCAGCTGCTTCCCCCCGTTTCACTTTTAAAGACAACACACTCTCCTGACGATTCGATGAGTAATGGAACGTAGAGAACTTGTGGATTCGTCGATGAGATAAAGAGATGACCTGGCATAGCCGAAGGTAACCCCTGTCTTATTCCTGCCCAACTGAGCCCGTTGTCGGTTGATTTTACCCACTGCGAATCGGCCTGATAGTAGACCGTATTGGCATGCAAAGGGTCGAAAGCCATGTCTTCATAGATCATGTGGTGCGTCGCCAACGGTAACGCTTCCCAATGGGCACCGCCGTCCGCCGTTCGGTAAAAAGCAAAGCCGACGACAACATCCCCCCCAAACGTAATCTCCTGGGAAACAAACATGGAAGAGGGGAAACCCGGATTGACCCAGACCGTTAATGGACCTCCCGTTGTATCGATGCCATCAGCGGTCGACTGCCAGTGTCCACCTCCATCGGTGGATTGCTGAATCGTTTGTACGTATGCTCCCCCGTGCCAGCCGCCACTTCCAGTAGAAACCAAGTGGGCGGGATTGAACCGATCCAGGAATACGAGTGACCGTGCAAAATCGGAATAATATAATGTCCAATGGTCTCCGTTATCGGAACTCTTGTAAATGTTCTGACTGCTGAGCGCGTAGATTTCATTCGGGGTGGCTTCGGCACACACGAGGCCATACTCTCCTCTCGCCGGTCCGACGGGAGGAGAGACATTTTTCCAAAGATCTCCGTTGTTGTCACTCCTGTACAGACTCCCCTCAGATACGGCAAATATTCGCCCGGAGGTGTGAGGGTCGAGTTGCAGTCTGGTCCCAAAGGCAACGCCAAAAGGCCCTATCGATCGCCATTGGGCGCTGGTCTCGCGTATCGGTATAAGAATGAAGAACCAGAAAATGAAAATCCACTGATAAGTAGCTCGCATGGTCGCACCCTATGATTTATTCCGCCAAGTCCGGAAACAACAAACCCGCATCTCTGTGCCTTGGCACGAATCAGCGGGTCTGCAAGAAATTCTTGTCTCCATCACACGGTCGGTCCCCCCGGACAAACCCTGTTACGATTTCAATTGATTACAAGGTAGATGAAAAAAAAAGGATGGGCAAATTTCGGATTTCCAAATATGGGAAAAATCTTGCCAATTCAGGAAAGCGCTCTTCAAACAGTCTGATCTGCGTGCAGCATTCACTATCGATATAAATCCCCGTCGAGATATTTCAATCCCGAATCGACAATGATGGTGACGATTTTCTTTCCCGCTCCGATTTTTCTCGCCCGTTGAATTGCAGCCCAGACATTTGCTCCGGATGTGGTTCCGCCAAAGATCCCTTCCAATCGTGCCAACTTGCGTGCCGTATCATATGCATCTTCATCTGAAACCGCCATAATCTCATCCGCCAAATCTAGCCTACATATTGAGGGAACAAATCCTGCTCCAATTCCTTCCAATTTGTGTGTGCCGGATACATCGCCGCCGGAAAGAGATCGTACATGCAATGGCTCAATGGGGATGCAGCGAACAGCGGGAATCTCTTTCTTCAATACTTCGGCATTCCCGGAAAAGCATCCGCCGGTTCCGACTCCCGTTATAAACTCATCAATCGTGTTTCCCAGCACATCAAGAATTTCCCTTGCCATGGCATGATAAGCGTTCCTGTTGTCCACATTGTTGAATTGGTCGGTCCAATACGTATTGGGGGCCTTGCTGAGTACTTGTGCTCTCTTGACCAACGAGTCAATGAGTTTCGCGGTTATCAAACCGTTTTCACTCGGCACTATTTCCACTTCTGCCCCGAAAGCCCTCATTGTCTGAATTTTTTCTTCAGCAAATGCATCCGAGGAGACAAAATGCGCCTTGTAGCCTCTCTTTGCGCAGATCATCGCCAAAGAACTTCCCGTGCTTCCTCCTGTGTACTCGACAACCGTTCCGCCGGGTTTGAGTTCGCCCCGCCGTTCAGCCCCTTCGATCATAGAAAGCGCCATGCGATCTTTCATGCTTCCCGTTAGATTTCCGCCTTCATATTTTACATAGATCTCCGCGCAATGAGGTTCGGACATTCGTTCGAGTTTGATCAGCGGTGTGTTTCCTATTGCCCGCATAGTGTCTCATTCATCCAGTTTAGATTTCTTTTCCAACGGCCGTGAGTCGGGCGACCTCTCCACACTTCAACAATAGAATTGTTCTACTCACCTTCCGCTCGAAGACGCTCGCTGATTTCTTTTACCGACGTGACGCTCTCGAGTTGTTCCGGCATGTACTCTGACGAAGTGACGAACGTCCATACATAGGCAGCGATCGAATAGATGTTGCCGGTGGAAAAATCGTCAAGGTCGATGGCCACATAGAGAATGACCAGGAAAATTCCGAGGAGGAATATGCGCAAGATACCGAAGTTTAGTGCACCTCTGTTGGCGATTTTTTGTTTCCATCGAGCCATTTCGATGTTGTACGACTGCACTTGTTGAATATCGTTCGTCGCGTAGACGCGATAGAGGTCTTCCTGCTGATCGTGGATTTGTTTTTGATAGGTCGAAACTTTCTTGTTATACAGCCAGCTCAGAAAAATCACCGGCACAAGTATGGTGGCGCATGCCGCCCCGAGCCGCCAATCGAACAAGGCGAGGGCTATGATGGCCCCACCAATGTCGATGACCTGTTCGATCAGATCCGGCACCCGGTACTGGTAAAACTCGATCAATTCACGGGAAAGTTCAGCACGCGCGGCGGCGCGAGAGGCATCCATGGATCCTTTCCACACCTTTCGCGCGATGTTGGCAGCGAGATCGTTGTAGACGTTCAGATAGATTCTCTCATCACGATAGCGGCGGTACGTGCCCACACCGGAGTTGACGGTGAAAACACCGATCCAGATCAGTATCGGAATCATTGGTGAACCCAACGACGGGGTTGCGAGTGCATCAATCATGGCATCGATAACGTTGCCGAAGACCGTCGGCTCAATGATCCACGCGATTTTCTCGATAAGGACGAATGACATCGCCAGAAGAATACTCTTCCGGTACGTTGTGAAGATGAGTTGAGGTTTCATATGCTTGATGTGCTCAGGTTCTGGCTGAAATCTATGATGTAGTATACTAACGAGAGTCGCCGGATGAGGTTTCTCACTCTTTAGAAATCAAAGTGTCTGCCTTCCGAAAACAGCAAACCCGCATTTCCTTGGCAGGAATATGCGGGTTGGGATTGACGATTCCTCGATTTGTACATGCTGGGCGTGATACCATCTCCTCAGCCCCTTCGAGCATGGAAGAGGAAGGGTAGGTCGATAGCTAAGAGAATTCAGTGACGGCAATCTGTGGTCAGTGAGTCATTTCCATATCAGTCGTTCAAATTCGAACCGCTCACATCTCCTTTGAGATTCGCATTCAAGTACTGATTGTAGACCCTCAGCATGAGAAGAAAGCTGGGCCGATTATACGCCGCTCCGTGAGCTCCGGGAGGGAAAATGCGCAAGTCAAAGTCTTTTCCTGCGTTGGTAAGGGCCGTAAGCAGCTGCATGGTATTGATCGGATGGACATTGTCATCCATCATGGAATGAACGATCAACAGCTTGCCGCGTAGACTGTCCGCATAGGTAATGCATGAACTTTTAATGTATCCCGCTTCATTCTCGGGCAGAAGTCCCATATACCGCTCCGTGTAGATGTCATCGTAGAGCCGCCAATCCGTGCCCGGAGAGTTGGCGATGCCGACCTTGAAGACTCCTGGATGTGCAAGCATCGCAAACACCGTGCTGTAGCCTCCGTAGCTTGTTCCCATGATCGCCATATTGTTCGCATCAACATACGGCAGCGTCGCAAGGTAGTGGGCCGTCTCGACAAAATCGTGACTCTCCCAATAGCCGAGGTTCTTGTATCCAATCTTCAGAAATTTGCTGCCATAGTTGGCATTGCCCCGGTTGTTCACATCCACGATGATGTATCCGTGTTGGGCAAGCCATTGATCGAATGCCGATGAACTAAATGAGTTGTACACGGAATGGGACTCTGGTCCGCCATAAACGCCAAGGACCACAGGATATTTTTTCGTCGGGTCAAAAGGAACCGGCTTGATCATAGAGCCATCGAGTTTCACGCCGTCTGACGTTGTGAAATTGAATAACTCGACCGGCGAATAATCGTGCGTGGCGAGATACTTCGTAACGGATGCGTTATCCTCGAGTCTTTTGATCATCCTCCCATCGGAATTCCACAGCTCCACCTGACGAGGCTGGTTGATGCTCGAGTAGCTATCGATGTAGTAGTTACAATTCGGAGACATATTGAACTGATGTGCTCCGGTAGCCTTGGACAGTCGTCGTTGTTTCTTCCCGTCAAAACGTATCGAGTACAATTGTTCTTCGAGTGGAGATGCTTCGGCAGAGGTGTAATAAATGGTCTTTTCTTCCGGGTCCATGCCCTTGACCTTGATGACGTCCCAGTCACCGTTGGTGACGCGGTTGATGAGCTTGCCGTCATAGCCATACCGATATATCTGGTAGTAGCCACTTCTGTCTGATACCCAAAAGAACTCGCGTGTCTTTTCCGGAAAGAACAACATGTCGTTGACGCCGGTATAGAAATTGAAAATCGCAACCCACGTATCGTTTTTCTCTTCCATCACGAGCTTGCGATCTCCTGTTATTACGTTGAAGAAAAAGAGCTTCATGTCATTCTGTGCCCGGTTGAGAACGACCATGGCCAGTGTGTTTGGCTCACTTGTCCAGTAAATTCGCGGAATGTAGTAATCTCCGGATTCGCCCGGATCGAGCCAGACATTCTGATGCGTTTTGGCGTTGAGGACACCGATTTTCACTTTCGGATTCGGATCGCCAACCTGAGGTATGGGAATTTTTTCCCATTCGTTATGCAGGCCCTCGTAGTTCGATATTTGAATGATCGGCACGGGGCTCTCGTCGAATTGCCAATAAGCAATGGATTTGCTGTCCGGTGACCAACTCCACGCCTGAGCCTGGCCAAATTCTTCTTCGTAGACCCAGTCGTAATGGCCGTTAAAAATTTCCTTTGTCGCATCGTTGGTCAGTTGCGTTTCACTCTTCGAAGCGAAATCGTAGATAAACATGTTCTCGTTTTTCTCATAGCCGACCATGGAGCCGTCAGGAGAAAGTTCGGCGGTCATCGCGCCCTTGGCTGCAACCTTAAGTTCTTTGTCGGCAAGAGAATAGATGTAGAAGTCCGAAATTCCGGATCTTCGATATATCCTTTTGAACCTTGTATCGAACAGGATGTGCTTGGAGTCATGTGCCCACTCGAAGGAGCGATAACTGAAGGCCTCGGTTGTGTCGGGGAACATCATTCCTTTCGCATCGAATATCAATTCATCCTTCTGGGTCTTCGGATTAAAGGCCCGAATCTCTTCCTTCTTCGTGGAATCATTGATCGTAAGGTATGAATACCGGCTTCCGTTTTCGATCCAATTCACGCTCCGAGGTCCGGATTTGCCTGCAAGTTGTCCACCAGCCATCATGACTTCCTGGATATTTTTGAATCGGCCTTTCTCCTGCGCATTGAGACAGGCAATCAGAAGGAATGCGAGGATGAGGACGATCAGTTTGTTTGGCAATTGAAGGTAGGTCTTCATGTGTTTCTGCCTCTCTTGATAAGTATTCTGTTGTTGATGGCAGTCCCGTGGATAAGGGCATTTCCGAAACGAAGAAATCTAATGCATTGACTCTCCATTCTCAAGGAAAAAACGGAAGTCTTTAATTCGCGTGGACATCTGTAGCGTAAGTCGATAAGATCATTGCAGGGAGGCACCCGTCAAACTTCTGGCGGTTCTTTGGTTTGGAGAGACCCGTACAAACGCGTATTCGGACCGATTGACGACTAGCGTACGAGCACCATCTTGCGGACTTTGCTGTATCCATTAAAGAGGAGGCGAACGAAGTACGTTCCAGATTGCGATGCGTGTGCGTCCCAAACCGCAACATGATCTCCTGCTGCGACACTTGCGTCGACCAGCGTTTCTACCCGTTCGCCGAGCACGGTGAAAACTTCAAGACGCGCATGGCCCGATTTTGGAATGTAGTACTGAATTGAAGTGGAAGGATTGAAAGGATTCGGGAAATTTTGAGAGAGGGCAAAAACATCAGGCGTAAGGTGCGGTCTCTTGACTGTAACTGAGGTTGTGGAATAATCATAGGCTTCATCGACCATATGATATTCGTCTTCGCCCGCTTTACGGAGGTACGGAGTCCTGATTGGTGTCCGCGTGAACTTGTCGAGAGTAGAAACAGTCGTCGAACCATCGAGTCTCCATTCAAACAACGGCACATCCAGAGGATTAAGATAGCTCGATAACCCCCTCTCAACAGCCAGGTGAAAAAATCCAAAGTTGCCCGGTTCGTGCCCTGCAAGATATGTCCCAATGAGATCCACGTGACGCGCGTTCTTGCCAAAGATGACTACATTGGTCAAGATATCTCTGCCATAACCGCCGTTGTCGGACGGCCCTGAGACGAATGAACCTTCGCGACCGTAGACACCCTCTATGATATTGATCAGCGGATGAAGCGTGGAGTTGTTGTCGAGACATCGGGTCGCATGAGTCTCCATCCACAGACCTCCCGAAGTGGCCCCCGGCAGGTCCCAACGGGGAATCCCGGCTTTTGTATGACTGTCGTAGTTTGCCTGTATTGTTTTGAATGCATCGGTTGCGACATCATTCGAATCCATGCCCATGTCGAGACCCCAGCCTGTGCAATGCCTGATATAGGGTTGCGCATTCGTTCCCTGCAGATTTTTCGAACACAAGGTCATGCCCATGGAATGGGACTTGAATTTTGCGATGTTAATGAGACACGACCCCTGCGCATTGACCGGCCATAAGTACCCAATTCGCTTGAACCAAACGCCGCCCGGCACTTCCAACCACTGCAAATCACCTTCGCCGATGCTGCCGATGCCAGCACTAAGATCTTTGAGATTTATTCCGGTGCGCAACGCAAGATTTTTATAGAGCGTTCCGTCAGACCGGACACTGGAGTAGTTGCCATCGCGAATGTAGATCGAATTCGTGCCAATAGAGACATCGTTCAGACTCGCGATGAGGCCATCGGTGAAATTCACATCCGTTTGGATGCCCATGACATCTTCGATGGGTGGTTTATCCCACGACCACGATGTGAGATTGGGTTTGATGATAATATTCGTGTCGGTTGAATAACTTTCTTCGGCGTCCGGCCTGACGACAAACATCGTCGTACCCAGTTGATGGCTAACGTCCCTCAAAGCGCTGGCGTTCGTCTTGGCATCGACACTGGTTCTCAGGATGAATACCGCATCAGGGTGGTTTTCAATGAACGTGTTCAGACCAAAGTAATGGGAGGTACGTCTTGCGGCGAGAATAAAGTCAGGTTTAAGCGCAACGGCACCGCCGGCCAATGATGCGAGACGAAGAAAATCTCTGCGCGAATACACGTTTGGACTCCTGCGAAGAGGGGAAAAATGGAGGTGTGATGATGAAGTAGATTGAGTACCGCCCCCGTTGAAATAATGTACTGTACTTCGTTCCAAGGTTCAATACAATCGTTGCAGGTGCGAGCGCGTCAAGAACCGGGTTTCTCAATAATGAAGATCAAGAACATAAATCTAAAACGTCGGGACTCTCTTTGTTGGATTTGATCGGTTACAGATTTGCGATACGGACTCAGAAATTCCGGGAAATGAGATGACTCACCTACGAATGTACAGAAATGGAGAGGATAAGATTTCCAGGAAATCCTCACCCCTTTCAGATGTTGAACGTAAGTCTTAGAGCCCACGTCAGATCATCGCTTGCATTTGTCAATCCCATCCCGATGCCCGCGTTGACTGTGAAGAATTCTGAAAAAGCGTATTCGACTTTCGGATACAATAAATGAACCTGTTGGTTCACGGGAAGAAGATGTCGGACAGGGCCGAGGGCGGTGTAATACTCCAGCATCAATCGAAATTGATCCGGAACGATCTCGTAAGCAATCATTCCTTCGGGCTCCAGACCCATTCCGTGACCCGCTTCGGGTCCATTGAACGCAAACGTCATGATCGGATTGACATCGAACTTCCATCGGCCGATCGTCTTGTCGATGATCGGGCGTATCTCGAGCGTAACGTGATTGGATTCATACTGAAGCTGAGGGAATCCGATCTCGACACTTAATGATAATCCGACAGGGAGTCTCCAATCATCAGGTGGCTTGACGCGGGGACGCAGTCGAAAGCCCGCGTACTCTGAGGTTCCATCTGGCCTGTGAGCAAGGAGCAGGTAGCTTCCCATCTCGAAGTAGTCCGTCACACCGCGTGTGAACTCGAATGCCAAATGTTGTTGGTGATTCGAGGGAGCTACTGTCCCGTCCCATGATGTGCTTCCGCGTCCGACGAAGATGTTGTGGATATCAAGTTCGTACTGATTCACCGGCACGATGTCGGATTCGTATACCTGAACTTCAAAAGTGTCCTGAGCAAAGGTGGTGGAAACGGAGAAGACAAAGAATGTCGAGAGAATAGCCGTGCGATTCAGTGACGAACGTAGAAACGTCATACGAAGTTTTGAGAGTGGTCGGAAATTCTTCGTTTAGGACTTTCCTATAACAACGACGCACAAAAATTGGTTCAGTGCTACCATCGCCACGCGTGAAGGCATCTTCCGGCAGCCCATTCACGATGATTTCAATGTCCACATGTCTTTGAGAAGTGTCTTTTATTGTGTACTTATCGCCAAGATCCATTCAAGCCGCAGGCCAAAACCGTGGAACATATACTGGAGCTCAAAAAGGTTTCATACTGGCATAGGAATTGCCTCATGGGGCAACGTCAAATGCATTTCGCCAGGAAGATCTCGGTGATATCCAATCATTCGCAAAATCAACAGACTCATCAAATGCTACTTCTCGTGGCGTTATTTTTCCTGCTGATCGACGGTTGTTCGTCCATTGATCTCGAAGGTCCGATTGCTGAACATGAATTCAGCCTGCCACCGACATGCTCTTCCCAAGATTGAACGTTCTTTACTTTTTGGTCACAATTGCAGAAATTGCTCAAAGAAAATATTTTTCAAATCCGGATCTTGAACATCAAAATCTGATTCTATCTCAAATCATAATCCGGCCGATCAGTCCGACTCCTCGAATTGCATAATCCGACAGGAAATACACAATGCGCACTACTATAGGAAAACCGTGTTCTCTCGTTTTGCAAAATCAGTTCATCACACTCATCATGCTGGTAGGTTTCGCCATCTCCGGATGCGGCTCGACCATGCATTTACCGAGTCACTGGCCTGACCAACGGATAAGTGTTGATGGGAACAACACTGAATGGGATAGAACGTACCTCATCGATGACAACAAGCTGGTGATCGGATTTGTGAACGACAGTAGCTTTGTATATCTGCTTCTTGCGACCAACGATCGCCCTCTCGCCATGAGCATGAGACGTGGCCTCACAGTGTGGTTCGATGCTCACGGTGGAGACGACAAGACTTTTGGGATTCACTATCCGATGGGGGGCACGTTCTCTCGAAACGGACGTTCTGGTGAAGGTGAGAAAGATGAACTGGTGTTTGATCCCGCTGATCAATTGACGAATCCACCGACAGAACTCGAAATACTGGGACCAAGCAAGGAGGATCATCATAGAATGCAAATCATGGAAACAGGAGGTATTCTCGTCAAGTTCAGTCTGAGCGGTAATTCCTTTGTTTATGAACTGCGGGTACCACTTGCACAAGGGGACCAGTATCCATTCGCTATTCATTCGAATATCGGAAACGTAATTGGGCTTGGACTCGAGACCTCTCAGGGAAGGGTGGAACGAAAAGAAGAATCTGGTCGCAAGGGAGGGAGTATAGGTGATGCGTCAGAAGATGAAGGTGATAGAGGCGGGTATGGAGGAGGTGGGATGCGTGGTGCTGGACGTGGCGGTGAAAGGGGAGGACATGGACAGGGAGGAACAAGAGAGTTTTTCGGACCATTGGATACGTGGATGAAAGTAAAACTGGTTCCGAAAGACACGCTAACAAACTGAGAAATCTCGCACGAACATCGTTTGGCAGTTGGTCTCACATGCTTGAAATCGAAAAGGAGTCATTATGGCTAGATACTTCACTCTGTTGATTGCAGTTATCGTTGTTTTTCGGACTGGTCTGGCACAACCCTCAGACGCCTCCGTTATTGTCCATCAAAGCACGCTGAACAAATTCATGACTGCGGTGGGGCCTATCAGCGGAACAGAGCCATACAACGTCCTTGGCATGAAAGGGAACTACACGTGGACCCTTCAAAATGCAAGGATCGAATTGAAGCCCAATCAGGCGAGGTTTATCGCCGACGCAAACGTCAAAGTGGGGCCTGTTGCGTACGGATCCGTTGCGTCAGGAGATGTTGAGGTAAAATATCATCCGGAGGCAAACAGGATTTCCATGAAGGTCCTCAAGGCTGAATTTGAAGTGTATACAAAAATCCTTGGCAAAAAAATCCACATTACCAATATCGACGCCGCAAAATTCTACCGGCCGGAATTTGAATTTGCAGGTCCCCAGCCCGTGGAACCAAAAGTCGATGTTGCTCTTCCGGGAGGAGCCAGGAAAACAATATTTATTGCGCCTGTCTCTCAGAATTTACACCTGGAACAGGACCAAATCGTTGTCACGTCTCAACTGGTATTCTCAGATCAACCAATCAAACACGACAACTCGGGCGCGAAGTAGTTTCAGCCACTTCTGTTTTGTTTTGAGTCCTGGTGGTGTCAAAGAAACCTCCAGCAGGTGTGTCGGACCTCCGCCCTTTTTCCGATGAAAAATCGTTAACTTCGATTCGTCCATTTGCAATTCCCACGGTGAAGAAGAACAAAAATCGAATTCGCTCCGGCGAAAAGATGCATAATCTCGTTCATCAACGAATCGCATTTGTATGTTTTTCGCGTTCGTTGGGGGGACTTGAACTAACAACTCTTCGTCTCGCTGAGGCAATCAGCGTGCGTGGGCATTTTGTCCTCACGGTAGTACCAGACTCATCTCCGCTTCAGCGTCGAGCGACTGCCATGGGTCTCTCTGTGGAAGCCATTGAACCTCGATGGAAATACGGTGACGTGGTGACCGCGTTTCGTCTGGGTCTGATCCTTCGAAGAAACAAGATTGATGTCGTTGTCCTCACGCAATCCAAGGATCTCCATGTCGCGGCGCTTGCTTCACTAGTTTCAAAGAAAACAAAGCTGGTGTTCTATCAACAAATGGACTCGGGATACAACAAACGAGACGCACTCCACACGTGGGTGTTTTCGAAATTGTCACAATGGATTTCTCTCACGTCAAGAATGAGAGACAAGGTCCTGACATTTACGCGGATGCCGGAGAACAAGGTAAGCGTAATTCCTCTGGGGATCGATCTGCTGCAATTCGATCCCACGAAATATCGACATTCCGCCGCACGGACATTTTTCAAATTGCCGGGCAAGCAAAAGATAGTCGGAGTGTTGGGACGTTTGGACCCGCAAAAGGGACAGGAGATTCTCCTGCGTGCAGTGGCTGCTCTTGTAAAAAAACATCCGGACATCCACGTCGTTCTTGCCGGAGATGAGACCGCCGGCGAACCTGGTTACAAACATCGCCTGCAAGAAGTATGTAGAGATCTTCACATCGAAGATTGCGTCACGTTTCTCCCATTCACGAATGACGTTCCCCGACTAATGGCAGCTCTTGATATCTTCGTTCTTCCATCATTCTCCGAAACGTACGGGCTTGTTCTGATCGAAGCCATGGCGATGAAGTGTCCGGTCATTGCCACAAATGCAGGAGGAGTGCCGGAGATCATTTCAAGCGGTAAAACGGGACTCCTCGTTCCGCCCCGCGATGTTGAAGCGCTGGGGGCGGCTATTCATTCCCTGATTACCAACACCAATCTTTGCGCGAAAATTGTTCGTTCCGCACGCTCTTCAGCATTGGACCTTTTTGATTTCAATCTCACCGTTGATTCCTTCCTGAACACAATCAGCGTATTGTAGATCCGTCGTTGATCCATTTGAATCTCGTTAATCCCGGATAATTTGTTTACGGTGTGCGATATCAAATCTGGAACGAGGTATATAAATCAAACGGCGGGAACCAGATCGATTCCCGCCGTGCACAGAGCCAACCACAAATTATTTGAATTATTATTGAGCCTCTTTCTCTGCGATCCGATTGGCAGCAAGCAATGAACAATAGCGTTTGACCCGGGAGTTTGATGTGAAGCGTGCGTTCCGAACGATTGAATAATCACCGCGATCGCTGCGAATTTGAGAGAGAGCAAGTGCAGCTGCAATGCGTGATTTTTCATCATTGCTCTCGCCGTTGACGATACGCATTAGGGGAATGATGGAATTTGACCAGCGATAATCGGGTACTTCCTTCTGCACCTGAAGCATCGTGATTGCGGCATTTGCCTGCAATCCGGGAATACCGCTTTCATACGCCATAATCAGATTTTGTTCGATCCGTTCAATGTTCGCTCTTATCTGCGCTCTCTGTGATGCGTTGTCCCCGGCAACCACGATCCCATACGCTGCTGTGCAGAGGACGATACTGGCAAATAATCGTTTCATCGTGTCCTCCTGTGATTGGATGTTCGGATTGAAGAGCTTGTGGACTTCAATTTAACTTACGCGGCGACAACGCAGAGGTTGCAACAGCAGACGAAGAACTTGTTTTCAAATACGGGAATAACGGCGGAAAACACGATCACTCTTGTTAGCTTGTGAATTTCAGAATGCGAAGGATTCTAGATATCTCCTTGCTACGTTCCCTACGGAGCTGTACATCGGGCGCTACAAGTTTACCATCTTCATTCCCGATTCAGGATAGCGTGAACCACTGAATGCATCCTTCGGTATCACGTCGTTGATCTCATCGAGTTCCGCTTTTGTGAATCTGATTTCTATCGCTTCAATATTTTCGTCAAGATGTTTACGCCGTGTGGTACCTGGAATCGGGACGATATTCGCTCCTTGCGCAAGTACCCAGGCGAGAGCCGCTTGACCCGCCGTAACGCCCTTTTTCTTGGCGAGAGATTCCACGTGCGCGACGAGTTCGAGATTTTTCTTGAAATTCTCTGCCTGGAAGCGCGGCGAGCTTCGCCGGAAGTCGTTCGTCGGAAGATCCTCGATGCTCTTGAATCTCCCGGTCAGAAATCCTCTGCCTAATGGACTATACGGAACGAATCCGATTCCGAGCTCGCGCACGGTCGGAAGTATTTCATCTTCGGGATCGCGTGTCCAGAGCGAGTACTCCGTCTGTAGCGCAGTGATTGGATGAATGCGATGGGCCCGCCGGATGGTAGTGACGCCCGCCTCGGACATTCCCAGAAAGCGCACTTTGCCGGCACTGACAAGTTCAGACATGGCACCGATGGTCTCCTCGATCGGGACATTCGGATCAACCCGGTGTTGATAGTAGAGATCGATATGATCTGTGCCGAGACGTTTGAGCGAACTGTCGCACGACTGCTTCACGTACTCCGGACGCCCGCTCACGTTGCGAACGCCCGGCTCTTTTGTGCGAACGATCCCGAACTTAGTGGCAAGAATGACGCTGTCACGTCTACCTTTGATTGCTTTCCCGACAAGTTCTTCGTTCTTGAACGGACCATACATATCGGACGTGTCAAAGAAGTTGATTTCGGCCTCCAGCGCGTGATGAATCGTGGCGATGGATTCCTTTTCGTCTGCAGTCCCGTAGAATTCCGACATTCCCATGCATCCCAAACCTATTGCCGAAAC
>CAZOIM010000031.1:16913-24677 GCA_964579855.1 uncultured Ignavibacteriaceae bacterium
CTGCAGTCCCGTAGAATTCCGACATTCCCATGCATCCCAAACCTATTGCCGAAACCGTCGGCCCGTTCTTTCCCAGTCTTCTATGTTCCATAACTTTCCGTTCGTTGAATTGACTAAACGACTTGATTTCGTGTCACTATAGGGTCACGAAAAAAATCGAGAATTACAAGGAATGATGATTGGGGGAGTCTCAATGGAAATCAGGATAAGCAATTTAAGCGAGAAGCAAGCAACTCGTCGGCGAGGATTGTTGTTTGACATCCGAAACTTGTTTCAGTACCATTCAACGCCTCACGAGGGCCTATCCGATCAAGGCATCGTCCACGCGAGAGATAAGTCCAATTCACGTAACAGAACATAATGCCCACACCGCAATTTGACGTTGTACATGGGTTGATTCTCGCTTTGGCCGGATGCATAGCGGGCCTGATGAATTCCATAGCGGGCGGCGGCACCCTCGTTACGTTTCCAACGCTCATTTACGTTGGCTTGCCTTCGATTGCATCGAATGCGACAAGTACGGTTGCACTCCTCCCAGCAACCATTGGAGGTGCAATTGGATATCGGAACAAAATCCGGAAGATATTCCCGTGGCTGAAACTGTTCGTTCCAGTGAGTTTGATCGGAGGATTGATTGGAGGAATTCTGCTCGTGCAAACTCCTTCAAAGATGTTTGATTCGATGGTGCCGTTCCTGATCCTCTTTGCGACAATTCTCTTCATGGCCCAAAGCTCGTTCGCGCAATTCTTCGGTTCGCGCGCTGCAAAGTCTCATCAGCAACTTCCCTCAAAACGCTGGATCTACGGCTCTGTAACGTTTCAGTTCGCTGTCGCGGTCTATGGGGGGTATTTTGGTGCCGGTATTGGCATTCTTATGCTTGCTTCGCTTGGAGTGTTGGGGTTTGAGGACATACACGAAATGAACACCCTCAAAGTGATCCTTGGATTTCTGATCAACATCGTAGCCGCTCTCTACTTTGTCGTGAGTGGACTCATCTATTGGCCGGAAGCAATCGTCATGGCATGCGGTGCGGTTGTCGGCGGATATTCGGGGGCGCATTTTGCCCAAAAAGTACCGCAGAAAAAAGTGCGCGTAGTGATCACGGCGATTGGCTTGGTTATTTCCGCAGTCATGTTCTATCGTCAGTTCAGCTGATCAGGAACTACAAACAGTCGATCGACGGTGTCTCGGTAGTCTTTGACTGATTAAAAAGCCTTTTCTTCATTCACCAATTCATGCGATGATGTTTACCGAACGATTTTCCCGTTACAGATCCATAAGAAAGGACACACTCGTTCTTGCGATCCTGGCAGGGTTCACATTTCTCCTGCATATCCTGGCGAGTGCATGTACGGACTACGGCTACTTCATAGACGAGTTCTATTACATTGCCTGTTCGCGACATCTGGCGTTCGGCTATGTCGATCATCCACCGCTCTCCATCTTCCTCCTCGCACTGAACCGATTCTTGTTGGGAGAATCTCTTCCGGCGCTGCGTTTCTTGCCGTCGCTGGCGGCCGCGCTAACAGTATTGTACACCGGATTCATTGCCAGGCGTCTCGGCGGCGGGCTTTCCGCTCAGGTGCTTGCCGCACTTGGTGCGATCATTGCGCCTGTCTATCTGATATTTGGCGGCGTTTACTCCATGAATTCGCTGGAGCTCATGCTCTGGACGATCATCATGTATGTCGTCATCAAAATATTTCAGGAAGAAGACCCAAAGCTCTGGATCATCATTGGTGTGTTGTTGGGCCTCGGACTTGAAACGAAACACACAATGATTCTCTATGCAATATGCCTTGGCGCAGGAATGCTCATCACGCCTGCACGTCGCTATTTCTGGAATCGCTGGTTCCTCTATGGATGTCTCATCGCCTTCGTTCTTCTCCTGCCGAATATCGCGTGGCAGATAGTGAACGGATTTCCGTCCCTGGAGTTCTATCACAATGCGATGTTCTACAAGAATATTCCCACGGGACCTCTCGGTGTCATTGTCGGTCAGATCATGATCGTCAATCCAGTCACATTGCCGTTGTGGCTGTTTGGACTCTTTTTTCTCATCGGGAGTAAGGAAGGCAAGGAATATCGGGCATTCGGTTGGTGTTATGCGGTCCTTCTTCTGACCATGATGTTCAGCGGGTCCAGTCGCCCGGATAGAATATCGTCGATCTACCCGCTCTTGTTCGCCGCAGGATCTGTTTGGGTTGAACAGTATGCATCAAGAATTCGTCGCTGGTGGCCGGTCAATGTCGGGATAGTGCTCATCACCGTCGGAGGTTTGGTCTATCTACCGATCAGCGTGCCGATACTTCCACCCGCGATGCTTGTCCGCTATATGTCCGCAATTGGATTTTCGATGAATATCGAGCGAGGAAAGTCGTCAGCTCTGCCACAGTGGTTCGCAGATCGGTTCGGGTGGAAGGAATTGGCGGCTGAGGTGGGCGTCATGTATCATGACCTTCGACCCGATCTGAAGCAAAACTGCGTGATTATCACAGGCAGTTATGGTCAAGCTGGAGCGCTGGAATTCTACAGAAAACAATTTGATCTTCCTCCTGTCTATAGCACGCACAACTCGTACTTCATGTGGGGTCCGCCGCCCGATTCCGTGAAAACGTATATCGGGGTCCTGATCCCGAAGAGTGATTTGGTGGGATTCTTTCACGACGTCGATATTGCCGGATTGTTTTCCTGCGAGTACTGCATGAACTATGAGACCGAAATTCCGCTTTACATTGCGCGCGGGCCAAGAGTATCGGTGAAGGAAGTTTGGCCCCGAATCAAACACTTCGAGTAGCGCATCATCTTCAATTCGCTAACCTTGATAATATTTCACGAATTCGTTCAGTTCACGCGCATCAAACTCCAAGACTGCCGAAAATTCCGCGGACTACCAATTTACCACGGTGCCATGGCTGGCCTTAGTATTTCATAGTATACGGTTCTGGACACGTCTCCGAAATAATTGTACAGCTCTCCTTCGCCGGAACTTTCTTAGTCCAAATTCCGTTCTAAATCCAGTTGGTAAAGTATATGGAATGTGGCACGCTAGTTGTCATTCCATTGCTTCAATTGAGGTTGAAGATCAATATACCACCACGTAGAAGGCTTCCATTCCGCATTGATAGGACTTCTGTAACCGTTATTCGTTGTATCGTTCCCCAGTCTGTATTGCTCGTTGTAAATCACATAAACGATTTTTGAGTTAGTTTCTTGTCGCAGGAATGTCGAGACTCCTATGATTTTCGGTATTGTTTGAATCAAACGATAAGAAAAAGAAAGGCGGTAATGCAGTGAGTACAATGGATAGAAAGGAATTCTTGTCCCTCCTTGGGATCAGCTCGGCTGCCTTCGTCCTCAGCCAATGTCTCAGCGGCTGTCAACCGATGAACAGCATACCGACGGCTCCCTCAAACGTTGATTTCACTCTTGATCTATCGAATGCTGCAAACAGCGCGTTAAATTCGAACGGTGGATATTTATATAAGAACGGCCTGATTGTGGCCCGAACAGTGAATGGGACTTTCATAGCGGTCAGCCAATATTGTACTCACGCTGCGGGGACCGTAATATACGATTCACGAAACAACGACATTTATTGTCCGGTACACGGTTCGGTGTTTTCCACCAGTGGCTCGGTGTTCCAGGGTCCAGCAGGAAGCCCTCTTGTGAAATACAATACATCACTCGCAGGAACTTCACTGAGAGTCTTTTCCTGATTCGGTGGAAGTTTCGCATGGACCGTTGGCAGGGTTTGATCAATGAAATTGTGACGAGGAAGAAGTGATGGGAAGTATGATATCAAACAACTCAATTCAATTTCTTCAGGTACAAACGGTATGAAATCATTTTTCGCGTTCCTTCTTCTTGCTGTGATGGGCACAACAGTGCTCTATGCGCAAGAAGAATACATGTCACAGTTCGATATCGACCTCCAGTCACACCTCGGTCCGGAAATCGCGAGAATGGATTCGCTCCCCCGGTCGACTGTTCACAGGCTTTTGCCGGAGAATATCAGTTTTATGGAGAAGATACTTTGGGGAGAGGATGGTTTCTTGAGATCGGCGGGAATCGCTTCTCCGTTGACTCCGCAAGTGCGCAAAAGCGAATTGAGCCTCCGTCGGACAATGCTCGTGACTCATCAACTCGGAGGATTCCTCACGCTCGCGTCGATGGTCACGGCCGTATACTTTGGACAGAAATCCTTGAATGATCCAAACAGCGGACAGCGGAGCGATCCGTACCGCGGCCGTCATCAGACTTTTGTAACGACGACGATCGTCCTGTATTCCGCGACAGGCCTGCTTGCCATCCTTGCTCCACCGCCCGTCATACGCCGAAACGAAATGAGCACGACAACAATACATAAAACACTCGCGTGGGTTCATTTTATTGGCATGGTCATCACGCCAATCCTCGGAGCTACAGTATTGAAACGCGGACCCATTGGAAGATATCTGGATGTGAACCAGGCACGCTACCATCAGATTTCAGCGTACGCCACGACGGCCGTATTTGCCGCATCGCTCATTGTCGTGACATTCTAAAGGAGAGTTGAAGATGAAACAATCGTTTCTTGCGCTCTGCATGGTGGTTGTATCGACAACAATGTTTGCCCAAAGCAGAATCGTACAGAACCTGGGGGGAGAATCCTGGGTGGCATACCGAATGGTGCATCCGCTCCACGTCATCGATGCGAAAAGCACGAGCGTGGACTTCAAGCTGGAATTGGATCCAACGACAAAAGAGATCAAAACCGTTACCGCTCAGGTGGATGTTACCACGTTCGACAGTGGCAATTCAAACCGTGATTCACACGCCATGGAAGTGATTGACGCAATGACATACCCCGATGTCGAATTCACAAGTACTTCCATCGCTCAGAATGCCGATAGTCTCTTTGTCACAGGCAAGCTTACATTTCACGGCATAACAAAAGATATTCTGTTGGCGGCCACAACACGATGGCAGCCGAACCGACTCGACGTTCAGGGAAAGTTTGATATTGGACTCACAGAGTTCAAAGTTGATCGCCCCGCATTGTTGCTGATCCCCGTTGAAGACAAACTAAGCTTTACTCTGGCGGCTGCGTTCGCATGGAAGTAAGTGTAGGAAGGCATCAAAACATCGAGGTTGTAATATCCAATCTCCGACTCTCATAGGAAGGACGTATTCATTCGATTGAACGAATTCCTTGTCGGTGCAGCCGAATTTGCGTACGAATAACCCTCCAACATTGAGATCTCTCGCGATCATCTGCCTGGTCTGTTCTCAGTTATTCCTGACCTTTTCTACACTGGCACAGAATAAGTGCACACTAAGTGGCACCATCAAAAGCGCGCAAACGGGAGAGACGCTCATCGGGGCGAACATTGTAGTACCGGAACTCAAAGGCGTGGGCGCAGCCTCGAACGCTTACGGTTTCTACTCTCTCACCGTCCCCGCGGGTCGCTATACAATTCTGGTTCAATATCTGGGTTACGAAACGAAAAAGGATACTGTTGTTCTCGATCAGGATCGGACAGTCAATTTTGAATTGATACCCGAGCCCATCAGGATTCAAGAGGTCGTTGTCTCGGGCCAGCGGACAAACGCAAACGTTACATCAACAGAAATGAGTTCCAACAAGCTCGAAGTGAGGGAAGTAAAATCCATCCCTGTCTTGCTGGGAGAAAAGGACATTCTCAAGACGATCCAGCTTCTGCCCGGTATCCAATCGGCGGGTGAGGGGGGCACGGGCTTTTATGCACGCGGAGGCGGAATCGATCAGAACCTCATCGTTCTCGACGAGGCGCCAGTCTACAATTCCTCACATCTGCTCGGGTTCCTGTCTGTATTCAATTCGGATGCAATCAAAGACGTAAAAGTGATGACGGGTGCGATCCCTGCCGAATACGGCGGTCGTCTCTCGTCGGTCCTTGATATCAAATCGAACGATGGAAACTCGAAGGAATTCGGCGGCACCGGCGGAATCGGTTTGCTTGATTCACGACTTACACTCGAAGGCCCAATCGTCAAGGATCGGGGGTCCTTCATCGTTTCCGGCAGAAGGACCTATGCGGATCTCTTCCTGAAGCTGTCGCGAGACACCACTATCAACCGGGCCAGTCTCTATTTCTATGATTTGAATGCAAAAGCAAACTATACCCTGGGCGACAACGATCGGGTATTTCTTTCGGGCTATTTCGGCAGGGATAATTTCAATTATCCGAACACTTTTGGATTCAGTTGGGGAAACGCAACGGCGACGGCGCGATGGAACCACGTGTTCGCAGAAAACCTTTTCTCAAACACCTCGTTCATTTTCAGCAACTATAAGTATACCAATAACGTCGGCGTTGGTACAAGTCAATTCGAAATCTCGTCCGGTATTCAGGACTTGAACTTCAAAACGGATTTCGAATACTTCAACAGCACAGAGAATACCATGAAATTCGGTTTCAATTCCCTCTATCACACGTTTCTTCCGGGCTCTGTCACTGCCGGACCTACGAGCTTCGCAAACAATTTCACGATCGAACACCGGTATGCACTCGAAAATGCTGCATATGCATC
The DNA here is from genome assembly GCA_964579855.1 of uncultured Ignavibacteriaceae bacterium. Classification (GTDB taxonomy): domain Bacteria; phylum Bacteroidota; class Ignavibacteria; order UBA10030; family UBA10030; genus JADGQA01. The sequence continues at coordinate 23,469 of CAZOIM010000031.1, forward strand.
CGCTGAACTCAAGGTAACCCCTGAATTGAAATTGAGTTTTGGACTGCGATTTTCATCATTCAGTCTTATGGGGCCGGGGCACATCTATACCTACGATCAAAATGGTGATATTCAGGATACGGCAGTCTACAAATCCGGCGCGTTTATCAAAACGTTCCTGAGTCCCGAACCGCGCATCGCAGCCAACCTCCTCCTTGATGAGACAAGTTCTCTTAAGGCATCGTACACCAGGACATCTCAATACTTGCACCTGCTTTCGAATTCCGTCACTACGAACCCCAGCGACCTGTGGGTACCGAGCAGCAATAATATTCTGCCGGAACATGCGGATCAAGTGGACCTCGGATACTTCAGGAATTTCGAAGACAACAACTATGAAGCCTCCGTGCAGCTGTACTACAAGAACATGCAGAATTTGATTGATTACAAAAACGGAGCAGACCTGCAGCTCAATCCGACTGTGGAATCGTTGCTTCGGTACGGAAGAGGATGGAGCTACGGTGCGGAATTTTTCGTTCGAAAGACACTCGGGCGTGTCAGCGGATGGATTGGATACACACTCTCCAAGACTATGAATCAAATACCGGACATCAACAATGATCAGCCGTATCCAGCGACGCAGGACCGGACGCACAATATTTCGATCGTGACGATTTATAATTACAGCGAAACGTGGACGTTTTCTGCTGTGTGGGTATTCTATACGGGAAATGCCGTGACATTTCCGAGCGGCAACTATTGGATTGATGGACGGCTCGTTCCCTATTACACGGAACGAAACGGCTACCGCATGCCCCCGTACCATCGACTTGATCTTTCAGCAACGTGGACACTCGGACCAAGATCAAATTTGAATTTTTCCCTGTATAATGCGTATGATCGCTACAATCCGTATTCCATTAATTTCAGACAGGATCCAAATGATCCCAACAAGACGCAGGCTGTGCAAACAACATTCTTTCCCATCATCCCTTCGATTACGTACAATTTCACATTCTAGAGAGTCGAGGAATCAGGCACATTGAAGAAGACCTTCTCATCTAGACATTCATTGGCTTTCGATCTGTGCTTCATCGGTCTGACACTGGCGCTGAATTCGTGTGAGAAGATTGTATCGATTGACCTCAATAGGGCAAAGCCGCGCATGGTCATCGAGGGAATTGTAACGGATCAACAGTCGCCCGACTCCGTCGTCTTGAGCAAATCGGG
>CAZOIM010000032.1:0-24467 GCA_964579855.1 uncultured Ignavibacteriaceae bacterium
TAGTCGATGACTTGCATATGACTCTCAAGCCATCCCGTTTTGCCAATGGCGAGCAATTGCGCGATCTGATCGAGCGTGTCGGTGGTGGGAACAAAGCCAATCATCGCAGATTGCCTCTTAAACGGCCACCCCGAAGTAATGACATCGACGCACTGACTTGCCATTCGATCGTCAAGGTCGGTAACGGGGCGGGTTTTCCACAGCTCAACTTCGTTGATTGTGTCCGCGGAACTCCATTCTCGCGGTGTCGCCAGCAAACCTGCATCACGCATCACTTGCACGTAGTTCCTGGCCAAAATAAAATAGCCTCTCGCGTTCGGATGCAAATGATCGAGAATGAGGTTATGTCCAACAATCGAATCCGGGGACAATGAGCTGAATGTCGCTTCGACATCGGCGACAAAACAGTGCTGATGGTCCCCCATGGAACGGATCAGATCGTTGAACCTGCTGTCCGTTCGGAAACGCAGATCATCGTAGTCTCGCGCGAGCACAAATTCTGATCTCGCTCTCACTTTATTCCCCAACTTGTCAAAACATTGAGCTAAACGGTAATGCGCATCTGCGTAGAGAGAATCCAATGCGATTGCTTTTTGAAAATAACTCATTGCGGAATCCGCCAGCCATTTGGACTGAAATCCTTTCCCCTTCTCATACGCTTCCTCAAAATCGGCGCGCTCTTGCCCCGGTCCGACTGAGTTCTGAGACACGAATGGCGGCTGATCCCTGAGATTTGACACTTGGGTGGCAAGGATGAGCGGAATATTTGCAGCCTCACAATATTGTCTTAGACTTAGAAGATTCTCGCTAAAATTGCGATAGGCCGCGTCGTAAAGGCTGCTTTTGTATGGGATCTCATGGCCCCGGGCGAGCGTCTCCATCATTGTTCCCCGTGATACTGCGGCATTCGATCGACCAAAGAGAACTTCAACATTCTGCACGCCATCACGCAACAAAAGGAACGTTCGCAAATGGATCATGCGAAGGTAAAGAAGAGTGAGAAATCGAGATGGGCCTATCGTTTGGTTTGATGCGACACCGAATGCCCCGTAGAACTCATTGTGACCGTCATAGTCGATGATGAGATCGGGCTGGTATTCAGCGAGCTCACTGGCGATATCGAGAACCGTATAGCTGTTGGTGGCGGTCATCCCAAGGTTTATGACTTCTATTTTTTTCTGAGGGAAGATGGCCGTTAGTCGCTGGGAAAGGAACGATGAAAACGATGCGTTGAAATAGTACGGGTAGCCGCACGTCGTCGATCCGCCAAGGCAAAAGACGCGATATGTTCCTTGTGGCTTCGGCGTTAGAAAATAATGAATGGAAGTTGACGGCGTGAATTCCGTCGTGCCAAAATATCGAAATTTCACGTTGGGGTTCATAACGCGATACGTTGTGCCGCGGATTTCCTGTTGCGCAAAAAGGGAGAGATTCGGTCCATAGTTCAACAAACCGAGCGAGAATTCCAGACAAACAAAAAACAACACCGGAACGAGCACCATGATCAAGGTGAAGAAGACTTTTCGCCTGGAGTTTGAAGGAGGACTATTGGTTAAGTTCTTTGCCATTACCATCACGAGTTGCGAAAAGGTCTCTATTCGCCGATTAAGATAAAGCTAATCGAGTAAAAAGCAATGAATATCCGACGAAAGACTGAATGGAGGTTTGTTCTGTGATCTTGGGTGGGCCGAGACCTTTCAATGCAAAACACACTTACTGTGTCCGGAATATTCTGGAAGGTATCTTTGGGGGTGTATAAAATCGATGAGAACAAAGTCAAGACATCAATACCGTCATATTATCTCCGTACCGCAAACAAGCGGAACGATTCCATATCCTTGATAATCTGATCCGCCATCATCTTGTGCGTCGCGATGATGGGATGACCGTTGGCAACGTATCCTCCTGGAAACTCATCAAACGTCGAGTAGTAGATGTCTGATTTGCCAGAAGCCTTCTCCTCGTCAACAACCTGTTTCACATTCTTGCGGATCCACTCCGGATATGCCGCAACCGCAACAACCTTCACGCCCGAGTAGACGCGCCGAAGCGTTCCGAGAAAGTCGTGATACGTTGTGCGATATAAGGTCGATTTCTCATCTGTAACCGTGCCATCCTTGCTCTTAAGACCCGAATAGTCATTCAGACCAAGACAAACAACTATGACATCGGGAATCCATTGTTTGAAATCCCATTTCGGCTCGGCAGACTCCATCAGTGTCCGGTCATATTTTTTGGGGATAGATTCGTTCACATTCCCCTGCCAATCACAAACCATTCCGCTCCCCGATCGGCAGGTCGTGGTGTACTGCGCGCCGAAATGCTGCGCAATGTCCGCAGCGAATCCTTTGTCAATGTTTGTGACTGGATATCGTTCTTCCCAGGGCAATGAGGGTGCTGTTGCTTCATTACTTTCAGCTGCTGTGAAGGAATCGCCGATGAATTCGATTCTTCTGGCAGGCCTCGGCCTTGGCGGTAAGAGTGTTGCGCCTTTATCCAGGATTATTCCACAAAAAGAATAGGGACTTTCGAAGGTGATATTGCGTCTGCTGAACCTGAATGAGTGCCTTGCGTTTGGAAGTCCTTCAGCAAGGATATAGTCGCTCTCGCCGGACTTGTTCGCGTGAAAAACCGAATGAAGCCTTCCATCAATGTAGACATTGAAGTAATTCGTACCATCGACAAGGCGCACACCTATACTTGTTCCCGTAAACTCACAACACACATAAACACCTGGCCAGGAATACCGGTAGTGCCTCGAATCGGACGTATCCCATCGACCGAAGTATTGGATGTCAGGATTGTCAGGCAAGATCAGATTTTGGGAAAATGCCATTTCAACAATTCCCATTGAGCAAAGGATGCACAACGGAAACATCGGCAAGAATTTCATAGTGAACAGGCCTTTGCAAATTTCGATTGTTGTCAAAGTAATCCTAGATCTTACCTTCTCCAAGTCCATTCTTCGTGAGGTATGTATAACTTTTGGCAATTCCTTCGAAGATGTCTTTCTCATACTCATCAAATTCGATCACAAGCCACCGGGTGTTCTCCCCTCCAGCTTTCACGATGGAAGGAAAATCAAGGGATCCATCTCCAACCGGCACTTGTTTGTACATCATATCGCCCTGGACTGCTGGACCATCCTTGATGTGCAGGAATGGCGCACGTTTGCCGAAATCCCCGACCACCTTGACGGGATCCTTGCCGCCGGTTTTCACCCAGTATGTATCGATCTCAAAGAACACATCCTTGCTGAGATGTTCGAGGAGATAATAGAACGGAACAATACCATCCGTTTCTTCAAAGTCCCACCAGTGGTTATGCAGTCCAAAATGCAGTCCGTGCAATCTCATGTATTCCGACGCCGCATCATATGATGCTGCAGTACGCTTGGTCGCCTCTTGAGTTTTGTACTTATCTCCTTGCGGCCATCCGGGATAAATGATTCGGTTGCATTTGAACGCATCCGCCAATTTCACGATTCCGTCCCTGACCTCGGTATCCGGCATCGGAGTATGCATTCCAAATACCTCAAGTCCCAATTCCTTGAATGTCCTGGCTGCACGCTCTGTTGTAATCTTTTCTGACAAGGGATAGTATTCAATTCCAAGGAAACCAACGTCTGCGACCCTTCGCATTGTGACCTCAAAATCTTCCTCGAGGGCTTTGCGCACGGTATACAATTGAAGTCCAATCTTTGGCTTGTATGAAACTCCGACGTTGAATTTGAATCCGGACGTTGCCAACGAGAGACTTCCCAGTCCCATGAGCTTTAGGAAATTTCTTCTGGATTGGTCAAGCGTTTCCACGTATGCTGCTCCTGATGTGTGCTGAGAGTGGTTTTTGGAATCCCGTCAAATCACTTATCGCGCAACAAGCCTGTAGCTGACAAAGGCCACTTTTTTGCTGTCAGGTGACCAGGAAGGTACATTGATTGTCCCTTGCCCGCCGAACAGCGTTGCGAGAACATTCGGTTTGCGGGCAGACAAGTCTCCGCCGGTCCCTGTTGAGTCCGGTAGAACTGGTAGAATTCTCAAAACGACATCCTGATTCGCCGGATGTCCTTCTACTGACTTCGCGTACGATAGGAAAACAATCCACTTACCGTCTGGAGACGGATGCGCGAACCAATCGCCGAAGTCGTCGCTCGGCGTCACTTGAGTCTGCTCGGAGCCATCAACTTTCATGCGCCAGATCTTCATTTGACCAGTCCGAACGGAATTGAAATAAATGTATTTGCCATCAGGTGAATATTCCGGGCCATCGTCGAGTCCCGGTGTGTTGGTGAGTCGTTTTTCCGGTCCACCTTCAATCGGTATGGTGTAGACATCGAACTCGCCGGATCGTTCGGCGCAATACGCGAGAGTGTTTCCGTTGGGAGCCCAGCCGTGCCAGTATGAGGGCGCAAGTTCAGTCACGAGACGGGGTTCTCCTCCCATTGTCGGGAGGACATAGATTCGGGATTTTCCATCCTTACTTTGATCACTGATGGCGAGGATCTTTCCATCGAACGACAGCCCGTGATCGTTATTGCATTTGTTGGCGAACCCGGTGTGGATGATTGAAGGAGACCCTCCGGATACGGGCATCGTGAAGATTTGCCCTCCGCTATTGAAGTAGAAGGTCCGACCGTCACGGCTCCAGTTTGGTGCCTCGAAATGTTCCCTGGCACGACGCACCACATTCCTGAACCCCGTTTCGATCTCAATGGTCTCGAGAGTACTTTCCAATACCCGATTGTCATTTGGAATGATACCTTTTTGGTCAAGTCCCACATTCGAAAAGACCGCCGTTTCGCGTACGGTTGAATCGTGCGAGCAGACGACCAGTCCAGCGTAGAGCGGTCCTTTGAGTTCTACCGTGATCGTGCCGACAGGGTGCAGTTGACCGTCTTCCTTTACAATGGTAAGTGTGAACTGATCGCCGGTCCGTTCCAGCAGCAAAGTGGCAGGCGCCTTGAATGGAGACTGAAGTTCATACGTTGTTTCCCCTTTTGCTCTCCGATACTGCATCGAGACAAGACCGTCACCGTGTGCGACTGCATCAACGTAAGGATCGTCTTTCTCAAGCCCGGCTCGGATCATCCAGCCCGCTTTGCGGTGTGGCTGATTTCCTTTTCCTTCCCATGCAATGTCGGTCTTGAGGGAAACATCACCTTCGCATGTTCGCCATACAAAGAAGAAAGCATCTTCCTTGTCCCAAATATTTCCTCCGCTTCCGGTCATGCGGTACGTTTGGCGGGAAGAATCATATTCGAATGAGCCGCCCAGTCTCACTCTTCCGACATTTGTCTTTCCTTCAAATCTAAGCTGACCCGCCTGCGCGAGTCCGACGATGCAAACGATGCCCAACAGCATGCCGATAGCGTTGTACATGCGCGTTACCATCCATTCTTTGTTTTTCGTTAATCAGGAGGATACTCTAATCTGTTTGCCTGAGTATTGTACTGTCCGATCCGGCTTGTCCGTGACTGTCACTCCGATTCCGTGGTCCTTTGAAACGAAGACAACGTGGAAGGCGCGTGACTCCAGCATTCCCGGAAATTTCCCTTTCCGATCGCCGATGGTCAATGTTTGCGCCTTCTCATCCCAATGAAATAGGATCGTTGCATAAACCCCTTTTTCGTAATCGTAGGAATCGTTTTCGTCCTCGTATAACGTAAATTCCCCGTCTGCGCCTCGATAGATCCGGAGTTCCAAAGGATCTGCCGGCTGCTCAGCCGCCCATTCAATCTCAGGGCCCATCGGAACAATTGAGCCGGCACGAATGAACAACGGCATTTGTTCAAGCGGCGAATTCGCTTCCATGCTTCGACCTCCAACATGCGACTCGCCGTTCCAGAAATCGTACCAGCGTCCTTCCGGCATATAGAGATGTCGTGATGTTGCTCCTGGTTCGGTTACTGGACTGACAAGGAAAGCCGGACCAAACATGAATTGATCACCCACGTTTGCTGCCCGGGTATCTGTGCGAAAATCCATTGCGAGAGCACGCATCGGCGTGTACGATTGGGACGTCGTCATCCACGCCAGGCTGTAAATATATGGAAGGAGACGGTAGCGCAGGCGATCATACGTGACAAGTATTTTCTCTGCATCCCGGCCGTATGACCAGAGTTCATTCTGGTTATTTGTCCGTGTTCCGTGAACCCTGAAGATCGGATTGAACGCCCCGAACTCGAACCAGCGGACGAATAGCTCTCGGTACGAAGGGTCTTCCGGATTCCCGATAAGAAACCCACCGATATCTGTTGTCCAGTAAGGCAGCCCAGACAACGAGTAATTTAATCCTGAAGGAATCTGCTTCTTGAAGAATACCCAATCCGAGTTAATGTCTCCGGACCAGACGGCAGTGGCATTGCGCTGACTTCCCGCAAATGCCGAGCGCGAAAGGATAAACACCCGTTTGCGATCCGTAACACTCCGCTGTCCTTCGTATACGCCTTTTGTAGTCATAAACGGGTACAGATTCGCGAATCGTGCTCCGTTGCCAATGGCGACCTTGTTCGTGACAAGAATATTCGTTTCTCGCCCTTCGGTCTCCGGTTCGGTCGTATCAAGCCACCATGCGTCCACACCAATCTTGAAGAGTGCTGTGTCCATAAGACTCCAATAGTAGCGTCTGGCTTCGGGGTTGAATGCATCATAGAGAGCCTGCCCCTGCGGATGAAATCCGCCCACTTTGGTCTTGTCAATAAAGAATCCACGTTTCGCCATATCCTCATACGTGTCGCTCCCGGGTCGGAAGTATGGCCACACAGAAATCATAAAATGAAAGCTCTCGTCGTGGAGATCATTGACCATCTTCGTTGGATTGGGATAGCGAGACGCGTCAAACACCGGTTCGCCCATCGTGTACCACCAGAACCAATCCTGAACGACGTTGTCGATTGGAATGTGCAGGTTTCGGTACTTCTGCGCTACTCCCAGAACCTCTTCCTGCGATGCATACTTGTTTTTGCACTGCCAGAACCCATACGCCCACCTGCCAAACATCGGCGCCTGGCCCGTAAGCGTCCGATATCCGGCCAGAACGGAATCGAAGGATGGTCCATAGATGAAGTAGTAGTCAATGACGTCGGCAACTTCGGAACTCAGATAGAGGGCATTCAGAAAACGATTGTTGAACCTGGATCGGGACGCATTATTCCAGAAGATACCGTACCCATAACTCGACAGGAACAAAGGAATGCTGATATTCGTGTTCTCCTGCGATATGTCGACTGCTTCTCCCCTATAGTTCCAGACGCCCGCTTGATGTCCACCCAGTCCGTAGAATGCTTCGGTCGAGCCCCACAGATTGGAAAACATTTCTGCGTGCCAGGTTTTCTCGCCGTTTACTTCGACCGGAGTCATTGTTCGCCCATTGTCGGCGAACAATTTCGTTCCGGAAGAATCTTCATAGGTGATCATTCCGTCGTTTTTCGTGATTTTCAAGTTGAGCAAGGGCGTTGAGAGTATTGTCGTATCTCCCCGTGTCAAAGTTGTCCAATGTGTTGCTGGCCAAATGGACTTTACGACAATGTAATCGGGGCGACTCGGAAACGCGGAAGTCGGGGCATAGAGGAGTCGAACAATCCTATCCGAACAAACCTGGAATTTGAGCAGACCGGATTTCATCTTGAAGAGAATTCCATCCCGCTCTTTCTGAACCGACAGTACGGGATTTGCTTCATTCCATTGGGCCAGGCTCGCAGTTGAAAGACCGAGAATGAGCAACACAACGATCGTTACTTTCGGATCCGTTCCGCGATAACGTTTCATAATGGTCACGGCCAATTATCTGTTCGGAATGAGGAGGCAGGCAATCCATCGGTATTGAACAGTGTCGCATCCGGCGTATTGTTGAAACCGTATCGAACGCTTTCCGGGTTGGGAATATCCGGATTTGAAACCAACAGTCTGCTTCCTCGCACCTCAACAACCGCGTTTCTGAATTCGTGATCGGCACCGGCAATCTGGAAACCATTTCCACGCAGTCCGCCGATGAGAACAAGGCCTTTGTCGGCAAACTTGAAGGACAGTTCAAGCCCTCCTTTCATTTTTTTCACTGACTTGAAAATCGGGCCGGAAAAAGCAATGGTTTTCTTGTAGGTTTTAGCCAGAGCCCAGGAAGCAAGTCTTTCCCCCACGATGGCCTTGTTTGCAGGGTGGATGTTCGTCTTGTTGCCGACATCGAGGATCACCGCCATCCCCGTATTCTTGACGTCGAGCGTCGCAGTCTGCGCTTCTCTTAGCAGCTCGGAGTGCGTCCCGGGTCCGTAATTATAAGGAGCGATTTGCACATAGTAGAAAGGAAATTCACCGACCTTGAAGTCGTTTCTCCAGTTTTCGATCATGAGCGGAAACAGTTTCCTGTACTCTACGGGATTGCCGGCATTCGACTCGCCTTGGTACCAAATAACTCCCCGGATGGAATACGGGAGAAGTGGAGCAATCATGCCATTATACAACGCCGTCATGGTATTCGCCGAAAGGTCAATCGCCAACCGAGGCCGCGTTTGATACTGTTGGTCTTGCGGACCGAACACATAAAGCGAGTTGGTCAGATATTCGGCGACAGGAACATATTTCCAACTTCCGGAGAGCGAAATGGATTCCGTAGTTTCTTTCGGATGAAGGATCATCTCTTTAGCATCGCCCCATATTCCACCTCCTCCTTGATAGTCGATGACGCGGACAGCAATCTGCACAACGGTGCTGTCGATGAGTTGTGCCGGGACATCGTACACACGTTTTACTTGCCAAGCTCCCTCGCCTTCATGCGCTCCCACCTTAATACCATTAACAAACGTCAGATCAATATCATCGACGGCTCCTAATTCAAGAACGAGCGCCTTGTGGACCCAACTCGTTGGGATGGTTACCTGCTTCCTGAACCACACGACTCCGTCGAATTCTCCGACAGATGTACGTTCCCAATATATCGGCAACTTCATTTCCTGCCAACTTGAATCGTTATAGGACCGATTGGCACACTCCGCATCCTGGAAGTTGAGACCAGTCCACTTTCCGTCTCCGGTCCTCGATCGCATATCGATGACAGGATAATGATGGAGCCAGGTCAGGATCTTCTGCTGCCCGTCTGCGCAAGCACGGATCGCCTGAAGAGTGGAATCGTAGCCGGGGATTTGCGAAAGATACTGTGCACCAATCCACGATTCAATTCTCGTCCCTCCCCAGTTCGACTCGATGAGTCCGACCGGTACATGCAACGTCTCATACAATTTCTTACCGAAGAAATATGCCGTTGCGCTAAACTCGCGGGATGTGGCTGGCGATGACGTCGACCATGCACCGTCACAGGAGATTTCGGGGACCGCGGAGAATGCGTGTCTGACCAAGAACAATCGAACATTTGGCAAGGTCGAGTGATCGATTTCCTGCGCTGAGTTTAACACCGTGTCTGAAGGCGGCCATCCTGCAAGCGGCATTTCCATGTTCGATTGTCCGGAGCACAACCAGACTTCGCCCACCAGAACATTCCTCAAAGCCAGCGTCGTGTCGTCGTGCACAATCGAGATACCATACGGACCACCAGCGTTCGGAGTGTTTACCTTCAGCATCCACGTGCTGTCGGGACCGACACTGGTTGAGGCGGACGTACCCCAGGTCGCTTGGACCTTAATTATCGTTCCGGGCGTTCCTCTTCCCCAAATTGGCGATGCACTTTGTTGCTGAAAGATCATGCTATCGGTGAAGAGCGGCGCCAATCGAAAAAGAGCACGCTGAGAAAATGCGGATGCCGGAATGAATATGATGAGAAGGCTAACGACGGCTATAGTCACCTGATGCCGCGAAGTATGGTTTTTCATATCGGTTTTTCGGGGATTGTTATGGGGAACGAACATCGTTGAGTAACCAATTTCAGCAATTCTCCTGCCAATTCCTGGTCTTGAAAATAGTGAAACTCTGACTAGAATTCCTTTCTCAAGGGGGTAATATCTGCTCTATGTTTATCAATTCAATAATCTGTTCTGTTTTTGACAATACCAACATCATGATCAGTGATGTTAAATCGCCCTGGAGCCCCATTGATTCAGTTCAAGCATGGCATCGTTTATGATTACTAAAGTTTTTCTATCAAAACGATTGATACTTCCACGCATTCGGCTGGCCATCCTGAATATCATGACGGAGCAAGTATGAACTTCCAAAGAGTGCTCATGGTTTTCACATTGTGCTTTGCGAGTTTGGTGTTCGGATCCTGTTCTCTACTTTCGGTATTCGGCGAGCGGGACGACTTCGTTCGGGTCCGGGGCACACAGTTGTTCCACAACGATGATCCGTATTATTTTGCCGGGACGAACATGTGGTACGGATGTTACCTTGGCTCGACAGGATCGACCGGTGACAGACCGCGTCTCATTCGGGAATTGGATTCCTTGAAATTGTACGGTGTAACAAATCTGCGGGTGCTCGCTGCTTCGGAACTCTCGGCAATAAAAATGTCCGTCAAGCCGGCGATCCAAATCGCGCCGGGAGTTGTCGACGATTCTCTCCTCACAGGTCTCGATTTTCTTCTCGCCGAAATGGCAAAGCGCCATATGCACGCGGTACTGTATCTTGGAAATTATTGGGAGTGGTCGGGAGGAATGTCGCAATACAACGTTTGGACCGGTGGGAAGACCGTCGACCCGGAAGACACGACCCAGGGATGGGGTGCATTCATGGATTTCTCAGCGACATTTTATTCAAACCCGGCAGCAATGATCATGTATGATAACTATGTTCGCTTGATCGTCACCAGAAAAAACAGCGTCAACGGGAGAATGTACTCCGAGGATCCCGCTATCATGGCGTGGCAACTTGCGAATGAACCCAGACCCGGTCGGGATGGAGGTCCAGGGAGCAAGAATCTCGATGTGTACTTTCGATGGATCGATCATGCTGCAATGTTCATCCATTCCATCGACAAGAACCACCTTGTCAATGCGGGAACGGAAGGGATCGTTGGAACGCTTCAGTCCGACGACTATTTCCTCAAAGCGTTTCAGACGCCGAACATCGACTATCTTAATCTCCACCTCTGGCCGCTCAACTGGGGATGGTTCAACCCTGAACATTGGGAAGAGACTTTACCCTCGACAGAAACCAAAGCGGTTGCCTACATCGGCAGACACCTTGCACTCGCAAGAACACTGGGGAAACCGATCGTGATGGACGAGTTTGGACTTGGTCGTGATGGTGGAGCGATTCTTCCCGGTACTCCGACGAAAGCCCGGGACGAATATTATCGACTGATTTACAGAGTGATTGAGGACTCAGCGCGCTCAGGTGCACCTATTGCTGGTACGAATTTCTGGGCCTGGGGAGGAGAAGGGTATGCCCGACATCCGGATGGATTGTGGAAAATCGGCGACCCCTATGTTGGAGATCCGCCGCAGGAACCGCAGGGAAGGAATTCCGTTTTCGTTTCAGATACTTCGACGCTGAGGATAATCAGAGGACACGCATACTGGATGAAGAAGCTCAAACTGGAAACTCCGGTCGTCGTTTCCACAAGCCGGTAGGAGACAGACTACGGTTTTCTTTTTCTGTGCAATGCTTTCACGTTGCGGTCGATGAGGTCGATGCGACTTTGGACGGACGCTCCGCTCCGATATCCATCTTGCGGAGTATTCAAAACGTAATCCAGCAACAGGTCAATCTTTGAAGTCGCCACATGGATCCTGGTATCCGATGAAGCGTAATAGATAAAAACTTCCCCATTCTTCCTCATCACCCAGCCGTTACTGAATACAACATTGGAAACATCTCCCACCCGCTCCTCTCCCTCGGGAGCAAGGAAGTATCCGCCGGGACGTGCGATGACCTTGTTGGGTTCATTCAGATCGGTCAGAAACAAGAACAGTACGTACCTTAGGCCCGCAGCGGTATTGCGCACCCCGTGCGCAAGCTGGAGCCAGCCTTTTTCGGTCTTCAATGGCGCCGGTCCGAGCCCGTTTTTCACTTCTTTAATGGTGTGATAGACGCGATCATCGATGATGCATTCTGAATCGATGACAGCGTGTTCCATGCTCTTAGTTAACCCCCACCCTATTCCTCCCCCGCTCCCAGTACTTATAAATCCATCCTGCGGCCGCGTATAGAGTGCGTACTTCCCATTGACAAATTCCGGATGGAGCACGACGTTGCGTTGTTGGGGCGATCGGGTCTTTATATCATCCAACCGCTCCCACGTTTTGAGATCTCGAGTTCTCACGACACCGCATTGGGCAATTGCAGACGATGTATCGATGCGGGGTACCGATGGGTCTTTCCTTTCCGTGCAGAAAAGGCCATAGATCCAGCCATCTTCGTGCTTCACGAGCCGCATATCGTATACGTTGATGTCAGGATCGGACGTCTCGGGGAGAAGGATGGGATGGTCCCAGAATCGGAAATTATCGACCCCGTTCCACGATTCCGCAATCGCAAAAAACGATTTTCGATCAACCCCTTCGACACGCACGACAAGGACAATTTTTCCATCCAGCTCGATCGCTCCGGGATTGAATGTGGCGTTTACTCCGATCCTCTCGAGAAGGTGTGGATTGGTTTCGTAGTGCAGGTCATACCGCCACTCGAGCGGAATATGATCCGCCGTGACCACAGGATGTTTGAATCTGTAGAAGAGACCGTTGCCCCTTTTCACTTTTCTGTTGCGTCTCGAAAGAAGCGTTTCGGATTCAACCATCAACCGCTTCGTCTTTTTGGTAAACTCTTTACGAGTCATATCGTTTTGCTTTTGGACGACACGAAAGAAGGAATGATCTTATTTTGCCGGGACAGCCGATGTGTGTGGAAGCTCACCTTCGATTTTCGTTCCCCTGGCAGTCACAATGCGTGCAACGCGCTCATCGAAATCTGCCGGCAACGTGTCTGCACTCGCCTCATCGAGCTTGTTCCACCACGAAAATTTCAGGATGATCGATGTCATGAGAACGAGGCCTGCGACGCCGGCTAGCAGGGTGTATTGTTTCGTAATCAGTGACATCGGGACAAGCACCAGGGAGGTCTGCCACACCACGCCGACAACGATGTTGAAGACGTCGAGTTTGACTCTGTTGTTCCGTTCGAATGAAGGATAGAACTCCTGGACTTTGACCAGGATGGGACGCCAGAAGCCCCACGGTTTCACCTGCATGTAGAATTTCATGAGAACTTCGTCGGATTCGGCGTCCGTGAGAAGGCTTCCAACAATGCATCCAATCAGCGAGACAGCGAACACATATGGAAATGACATCAACGCCGGAATCGATGGGAACGCAAACGGGATGATGACCGATGCGGCGATTCCCGCAATCATTCCCCAGAAATATCCGTGGCCGTTAAACCTCCACCAATACCACTTGAGGATGTTCGATGCCGTGTAACCGCCATAGAGGGCGCTGACGATCCAGAGTGTCACCTGATTGATCGATTCCACGATGAATCCGAAGAAGAACCCAACAATCACGAAAGCAATCGTTGTAACGTAACTGAGCCGAACGTAGGTTTTGTCTTCTGCGTGTGGGTTGATAAACCTCTTGTAGATATCGTTTACCACGTATGCGGGGGCAGCATTGATCGTGGCAGCATAATTGGACATGAATGCAGCCAACAATCCTGCGAGGAGCAGGCCAACGAGGCCCACGGGCAGGATATTCCTGATGATGTATGGCAGGATCATCTCGAAATCGATGTTCGGCCCCATGGACTGGAGCTGCGGCGAAAAATGGATGAGCGCCAAAACGGTGATGCCCGATACCAACGTGTAACGTGGGAAAATCATAACGACATTGACGAACCAGTTCATTTTTGCGGCATCCTTTGGTGACCGCGTGGCGAGGACGCGCTGCATGTCGTAGTTTGGAGCCGGACCGGCGGCGGCCTTCAAAATTCCCTGGAACAGAACCATGATGAAAAAGAATCCAAACATACTGTAGCCATCGGTGAGGATTTTTGTATTGACCGCATCGATAAGTCCGTTCCAATTGAGATTGAGGTTCCAGCCAAAAAAGGGAGATGTCCAGCCGCTCGGCACAAAGTGCTCGAGTTGCTCTGGAGACACCATCGAAAATGCTATGATACCGATCGCAAGAGATGCGATGGTCAGCACGATGAACTGAAGGAATTCGGTAATGACCACGCTGAACATCCCCCCCTTGACGGCATAGATCGCGGTGAGCGACATCAAGATGACTGCGTACATGTCGGGAGAAATGTTCCACGGGAAGAAGACCGCCGCGAACTTACCGATCCCTTTGAATGCGTAAGCAATGAATCCGATGACACTTACCAGAGCGAAAATCACCACACTGATGTGTGAGAGCCTCGCGCCCGTACTGTTGCCGAATCTTGTTTCGATCCATTGGGCACCGGTCATGACTTTCGACTTCCGCAACCAAATGGAGAGATAGACCATCAGAAAGATTTGATTGAATGTCGGCCAGACCCACGGCATGAATACACTCTTGAAACCATAAACGAACATCACGTAGACGAGCCACATGGTTCCTGTAATATCATACATGCCGGATGCGTCAGAGACTCCAAGCATCCACCACGGCAACGAGTTGCTACCGAGAAAATATGAACTAAGATTCTTGACTGCGCGCTTGGAAACAAGGATACCCAGAGTGAGCGCTACGGCAAAATAGACGACAATAATGGTGAGATCGATTACACTGATTTCCATGGGGATGGCTTAGCGACTAGTGGAAAATAAGAAATTCAATTCCTGCAAAGTCACAATCAATGCCAACCACAGTAAGGTATTAAGCGCCGTTTTCGAGGCTTTTTCAATGACTTAAGTCCAATCTCTTTATTACTCTGATAATGTTAAAGGGAATTGATAAAATCGTGAGGATTTCTGCATCGTGGCGTTCTCAGAATTGAAAGGCAAGCGATTGGCTCAGTACACTTATGTTGTAATGTATATATTGATTTGTGCCGAACAAGTACATCCCAACGACCCCTGTCCAGCCGATTCAAATCCAAGGTCCTTCACCAAAGCCCGTCACACAAGGTTAAGAACTTCTCCGGGGAGACGGAGAAAGTCGGAGGCGTGATCCGGAATGCTCAAGGCGAAGAATTCATCGTTTCGAAAACACTAGTTAGGAAGCTTGCGATCGTATACTAAAGTCAGGTCCTTCTTGTCAACCGATGATTGGGAGACTTGATGAATCAACAAAACATTGCCTTGTTCTTTCACGGTCCAGAATTCATTAATCGAAACTGGGTTATTCTCTCCCCAACCATCGAAGGTCACTTTTGATTCAACAATGAGGGAATCATTTTTGGGGGACCATGATACTTTTGTCACGCGCGGGCGATTGAATATACGCATGGAGTGTTCCTTGCCGTCAAGTATCAATGTATCGGTTTCGATCCGATCATCGTCGAATTCTACGATCGTCGTTCTCTCGACGACAAGACAACTATCATTTTGGGAGATTCTAAGTTTGAAAGGAACATAGGCTGATCCCGTATTTTGCATCACACTACTCTCGTCGTTAAACATCCACGTTCCCGAAAAGTCCATTTTTATTATCGGGCGCTTGATTTCGAGAAGCGGTAGCGGTGGAAGTCCACAAATCTTTCGGTAATTATCGATGCCAATCCGGTAAGCGCTGTCCTCAAGACACAGAATGCGCGGACTGCCCATCAACTCGGCATACTCTGCCATCTTTGTGTTCCGTACCATGCCAGCCCAGATTGCGTAATATGCCCACCGGGGTTGCACTGAGAGAATTGCCGGGGAAGGCGGATTGCCGACCTCGGCCAATACCATCGGCTTTCCTTGAGAGAGAATGGCAAGACTGTCATAATATGCCTGGCTAAAATCACTGCCATACACATCCAACGCTACGATGTCAAAGTATGTACTGCCGGGATTGTAATATGTGAATTGGCGTTCCGGCCGCGCGGGTCGGTCGATACTCCACTCCCAGATGAGGTTCTTCAGTTTATGGTGCTTGACAAATCGGTCAAACAGTTGGCGATACAAAGCCGCAGTCCCGTATTTTCCATGTCGCCCGCCCCACCAGAACCATTCTCCATTCATTTCGTGATACGGTCGCCAGAGAATTGGAATATGTGCACCCTGAAGCTGTTTCAAATAGAACGCAACAGAATCAACCTGCGCACACCACTGCTTATACAGATTCGTACCAGGCGTCAGGACATCTCTGAATTGTCGATCCAGGAGCTGCCCTTGAACACTTGCCAGTGAATCCGATGAACTTCCAGGCATCGGCCGGAATGTGATTGGCTCAACGGCTGTTGGAGGAACCGCGTGCCAGCAAATCGAAATGATTGAACCGAGTCGATGTTGACGCTTGACTTCCTCAACAATTGCCGGACGCGACAAATACGAGTCATAGTCCCCTGCTTTGGCGAATCCCCAATCGGTGGTAAAGACCACCGGCGTCTTGCCGATATACTTTGCAGCGAATTCTGTGTTCCTTGCATTTGTTCCCGGGTAATTGTGCTGCCCCGTGAGTGTATATCTCCCCGAGATACTATAGAAGTATTGAAGGAGTGCTCTTGCTTCCGGTGATGCATTTGGTGTTACGAGTGTTGGGTCTCCAACCTGGCTGAATAAGACCGGGGAATTAAAGCTGAGGATTGCTACGACCGGGAGAAATAGTCTGAACAAGCGTTGCATGGTTGTCGCTCCTTCTGAGATGGAGAGAAAATAGGGATCGCAAACAAAAGAGGAAACTGGATTAAAGATAGGCGTTCATTTCCTGAGAATCATCTAACGAGAATTTCTGACTACCAGATACCGGCGTTGCATTTGCGTTCCAGCGAGGGGTCACTCTTAGGAATGTATTCTCTTAAATCCCGTAGTCAGATTGCGATGGGTCTCTGGTGAGCAATAACACTGAATGCGGATGGATTCGGTGGTTGGATTTCGGTTACCTAAATGCGTGTTGGACCTGGGCAGGAACAACTATCAAGAGCTCCAGAAGGACAACAATTCCTTCCAGTCTGTGATATAGCCAAAGACTTTGCAGAGAACACCAGCGGTCAGTATCACCGAAACCAAAATCATCGAAGTATACAGCGATCTACGAAGAACCGACAAATCTTTTTTTAGCCTCGTCCACAAGAAGACGGAAACAACGTCCACAATAACGGTGACTAAATAGACCGGGTCTATATGCGAGTCCTCAAGAAAACGAGCGATAAGATACTGCATTTCAATAGTCGATTCGTTGAAATTGAATTACATCAATCACGAAAAATGGTATGGCCGTTGGCAAAATCAATGCGAGTTGTTCGAAGTGCTGTCCTTTTGGCGCAGCAAGGGCAAATACGGCTCGCGGCTCAGTGAATCGGGCTTTCCCAGAATCATATCTCTGCCGTGATCATTGCGATCCTTGCCATTATGATTGGGCTCCTGCCTCTTCAGGTTCTTTCTCTGAGTTCTTGAAGTATCCGACGGCGCTTTTGCAGGCGTCTTCTCTTGCGAATCGGTGACTTGTATGACGCCGAACGTTATCGTCATCCCCAGAAAGGCGATTAGATACTTTTTCATTGTATCCTCCCGAATGACTGTTAATGAACGATACCAAGTACATCCTGGTTCCTGAGCCGTCGACCTGCGCAGCAGATGGCGATGCTGCATTTAGTTCGGCACCCATCGTTTGTCAGTAGCGCCGCTCATGGCTCCGTACGCGCCACTTGCTGAGTCCCGGAGATTGTCGCCCGTCGAAACACTGATGTTCTCTATCGGTGAGCACTTGGCAGGTGGCAAGGTCAGCCGCTATCAACAATTGAATGACCAACCACATCACTCACTCTCGACCTTGTGTTGACGACGCGACAGTGCCAAACTTCCAAATCCTGAAATGACTGCCATGTAGAACCCGAAATCGTACCACCAACCGGTGTTGTTCTTCTCGTATATTCTGACATTCGAATCAAAGAGACTCACGACGAGCGAAATGGGGGCAATCCAGCCATGCCAAATTCCCCTAAAGAACCCAGCAGGCTCTTGGCCGGACGGAACCTCCTGCCTGGGGAAACATCCGGCCATCAGAAGGGCCACCAAGATCGCGAGTAGAATAATGGAAATGGTTTGCCTGTTCATAGGGATTCTCCAAAGAATCAAGTGTCAAAGTGAATGTTCATTTGGCTATTCGCGATCGCTTAGCGGACCCGAGTACGACGAAGCACTTGTATTGTGTCACCAACATTATGCAAGTTCCCTCTTCAATCCTGTTGCGGCGCACTTCACGTTGTTCAACCACTGCTCTTACCTTAGTTCTATTCGTTAGAGAATGTTCCATCCAATTTGTGTTACGTTCTGCGTGATTAATTCATAGACCTCCGGCTGAGCGACTGGATACGCCGCCTGCAAAATGGATTACCACGTCCACAGCTTCCTAGGGGCTCCTTCTTTCCAGATGGAAGCATTCTTGTAGTAAGTCAGCGCAATACCGCCCCCGCCAGCCCGTTGTCCTGAGTGCTTTCCAAGGCACCAATCGTTGTTGAGTCTAGCTACGACTCCCCCGTCATTCTGCATCACAAATGGCTCGAATTGCAGATAAAGGAAGTCTCCATCGCGGTTGGCTTTGGCCTGAATAGCATCCCTTGACATTAGAATGATTCGTTTGTGAGGGAAATTCGGAACCCAATCGGGTTTCACATTCTCTGTTGAAAGAATGAAGGTCGAGGTATCCTTGAGAAGATTATATGCCGTTATTTCTTCCTGTAGTATTGCGGTTTCAAGAGTAAGTCTGATGAGTTCTTTTTTGTCCTCATCGATAAAAGTTCGTCGACATCCGATGATGATGAGGAACAGCAAAACTGGACTGGCGAAGAATCTAATACTAGAGTCGTTCATTTCATGCCAAGCCTAACTATGTCTTTACGACAATTTAGTCATAACCATCAGAAAGTGAATCTTTTGACGCAAAAGTGGTGATAATATGTCTTTTCCGGGATGCGCTAACTACATCAGAGAGGAATCAATCGGTGCTCTTTGACGACAGCCACGATACTCCCCTCAAAGCCATCCTAAATCTAACCACACCACCCTAGATTTGCAAGCAAGGAATCTCATGAATAAGAATGGATGATCAACCAGTGTGGCAAGCAGACGAGGGAACAAACATATGAGTTGATCCGATAATGAGTCGAAACGAGGGACCCAGATGAAGATATTCCGACGTGAACGCACAACGAGGAAAATGGGGATTCAGAAGTTTGCAGCAACGTAATCGAATTGTTTACTACCAATGTATCTTTGCTACATGGACCTTACAGATTGCTTGTACTCAAAATCTTCTTTCTGAAACGTCGAATCGTTCTCGAGAATTTCACCATCAGGGCCGATATGAAGAAGTCGGCCTGTGGAATCGTATCGATAGAACGAAAACTTTCCGACATTCGCGTTGCCACTTCGTTCATTTTTCAGCCAGAGCACGCCCGAACGAACAATATCCAAGAACGAAGACACAGGATGCTTTTCCATAAGATACCTTCTGAACATTAGAGTTCCGATCCGCTAGATTCGTGACAAGGTGAATACTTCAGACATTTTCTCCGCTCTCGCCGCCATCGTCCTGCCAGCGAGACACGTCATTTTTGTCTGACCGGGAATTCCCCTCATTATTCGAACGAGAATCGTTGTTTGCATAAGAGGCGTGATTCTGTTCGGTAACGAATGGCATAACAAGTTGTGCGCTCAACGCTCGTTCTCTGCCTTGGTCATTGGACGCAAAAGAAATTTCAATCTTGTGCATTCCGTTTCCAACACCTTGAAATGGGGGTGAACTTCCACGGTGACGCTTTTCTTGATCGTTGGTATCTACCATAATTCAATCTCCTCCGTTGTTCTCTTTCGGTGGTGCAGGGGGTACGTTCAAGTGTTCTTCGAGAAGAGTCTTTTCCGACACCGTGGACCGGTAGAGTCGATGATTCTCTGCAATAATGTTGTAAAGACCGAAGACCTTTCCACTGGGCGTCGGCTGCCATCCCACAAAGACCGCATCAGACGACCCATTTTCAGGCTCGATACGTTCCAAGTTCTTGACTTCCCGCTCCACATATTTTGGTAGATCCACGAGCTGCTGTAATTTTCTCAGCCAATCATCTACTGTGGATCGCAGGTCATCCAGAGTAAATGAGTATTTTGCAATTCGATCCATTGAGATCTTGGTACTATTTCCTAAAGACGTATTGACTGAAGATCATCCGCACGATCAACTTCATTGCACCATACCATTCGCCCTGGCATAATTCAGGAGGTTCTTCTGTAGAAATTTCCGGCCTCTGTGCAGATGACTCCGAACGATTCCAACAGGACAAGAGACCATTTCTGCCATCTCCGCAAACCGCAGTTCTTCTGCATCGTCCAGCATGACGACGCTCCTGAAGATTCCCTGAAGGGAATCCACGCATCGTACGATTTCGTCCTCAAACACATCGTGGAGTTGCGATTCGTCACGATCGTTTTTCCGGAACGCCCCTTGATGTGTCGATCCGACATCCTTCGGGATCTCATGCGACTCATTCTCCAGCGGCTCTTTAGATTCCACCGAATGCAGAGTGAAATATGAGTTCTTCATGACCCGACAAAGCCACGACTTGACATTCCTTCCATCCTCGAACTTGTTCCAGAAGCGATACGCCTTTAAATACGTCTCTTTCAGAAGATCTTTTGCCTCTTCAGAATTCACCGTGAGTTTCAACGCGTAGTTGTAGAGTAGCGGCATATATGGGATCGCTGTTTGTTCAAACCCCCAATTATCTGACATAACCAAAATCCTTTCGATATCAATGCAAACCAATCAATTGTCTGGGATTTAGAATGGTGAGAAATTTGATAATCAAACATCCGCCAAAAGGATGAAAAGGGTATTAATTCTTTGTTGTGACTGGAACTTTGGTTAACGAGGGCAAGAAAGGTCGCGGATTGCAGAATTTTCTTCGAATTGGGCGTTTACTCAGTTTCGAAGCAGCGTCGCAAGTGGAGAACTTGAGGAGGATCCGAAACAGAATCAGGGCGAATGCAGATTCATTTGTTCTGCTTTGGAATACACGCTGATGAAGACTGCTCCGAAGAAGAATATTTGTGCCGACACGAAGATCCAAATCAAGATCACCATGAACGATCCCGTCGTTCCGTAGAGGGAATCAATGGACACCCAGCTAAAATAGAGCGACAGAATGAACTTACTCACTGCAAATAATCCGGACGTGAGAGCTGCTCCCGGCCAGACGTCTCTCCACAAGAGTTTGCGCGAAGGCACGAGTTTGAAAATTCCTCCGAAGAACACTGTAAAGAGCGCCAACGAACTCGTCAAACTGGCGGCTTTCCAAAGGACAGTCCGGCCTAGTCCCGGAAGAGCCGTTCCGAACGTGCGGCTGGCAACTCCGATCGCCGCATCGAGCAGGACGAACGTCAAAACAAGTACACTCGCAGCAAGGATCATCAGGAGAGGTGCTGCGGTGGATTTGAAGAATCCGTGCCAACTGAGCCGGGATCGGACAGGAACCTTCCAAATGACATCAAGTGATGCGCGGAGTTGAGTGAAGACCTGTGAGGCACAATAAAGTAGTACGAGGATGCTAAATATCGTCAGGGTCGCCAGGCTTGACCCGTGAGCAGGCAAGAGCCATTGTCGGACCAGGCTTGCCACATGCGGACCGAGGACTTCATCCAGTTGCCCTAACACTTCTGCTCTCGGAACGAAAATACGCAGAAGCCCAACGAGTATCACCAACAACGGTGTCGCCGAGAGGATCGCAAAGAACGCCAACCCTCCCGCCAGGAGTTCAGGCCGAACGTCCCTCCAACGCCGGAATGATTCCTTGAGTAGTGTGGGATAGTCTCCAGGCCAGTCGAAGTGAATTTTCATTCTAGTCACAGTAATGCTCGCGTTAATCGAGGAAAAAGGAAGTCATTCTCTGTGCTCAGAGTTCAGTGTGAAACATCCGATCACAATTGTCTGAGAAATGCGACGAGATCTCTTTTCTCCTGGCCGTTCAGATTGAGCTGCTGAACGAGATTGAAGAATTCGACAACATCCTCCAACGTCAGTAAACGTCCATCGTGGAAATACGGCGGCGAGTCTTTTATGCCGCGAAGAGGGAAGGTCTTGATGGGGCCTTCAGCATGAATGTATTGGTCGTTGATTGTCTGAGACTTGTAGAATCTTTCGACTTGAAGGTCGTGCATCAGGTTGTCCGTGTAGTACGGGGGCTCGTGACACGTAGCGCACTTCCCCTTTCCAACAAATATCGATTCTCCTCTTTTCTCCGATTCTGTCGCTTTCGATGGATCAAGCCGTCCGTAGATATCCAGCTTCGGCGCAGGTGGAAAATCAAGAAGCTCCTGAAATTCTGCCATGAATTGTACCTGACTTCCTCTGTCCAAAACGTTGGCTCCCTTCTTGGCAGCTGTGAGATGGTCTCCGTCAAAATAGGCGCCACGCTGTTCAAACTCGGTAAAATCTTCGACGGTCTTGAGCGCGCGTTGAGATCCAAAAAGGCGCTGGATGTTGACGCCGCGTAACGACGGCGTCTCGATGCGATTGCGTTGAGCTTGCGGTCGAATGTCACCCACCAAATGAATCGCGCCCGATGTATGTCCATTGACGTGGCAGTCAAAGCACGCAACGCCAAGACTCGGCTTTTCACTTTTCCTGTCGGCAGTCGCATTGAATTGTTGTTGCGGAAATTGCGTTAACAAAAGCCGCAAGCCTTCGAGTTGTTTAGGATTCAAGATGCCATTGAAGATCTCATAGTAGTTTTCGATCGATATCACCTGACCTTGAGAGACGTCCCCCATATCTTTGTGGGTGGTTAAATACATTGGCGGCGGATATTCCGGGAGAAATTGTTCCGGCAAGTCAAAGTCCAGATCAAACCGCTCAAGCCGCGGGAATTGTCTAATTTGAGCCTGAGTGAAAATCATTCCGCCGGTCGGATGAAAAGGATGGGGCAGCGGAAGATACGGGAAGACGCCCTCATTCCTGATGTTTTCAGGTGACATGCGAGCGAGTTTTTCCCACGTTAATCCGAGTTTCAATTTGGCTGTTGGTCCGACCGGCAACGGTTTCCCACCAGACATGGTTGCATCCGTTGCGACGTTCTTCGAAAGGTCGTATCGCTCATTGAGCAGATCCATTTGGCGCTTCATGAGAGTCGCCTTCTGAGACTTGTCGTGCGCCATGACCATATCGAATGGCTGCTCGATGACCGGAGAATAACTTGATTCTCTTTTGTCCTGGCCGAAAGAGGATACAGCGCCAAGAAATAACGCACCGACTACAAAGAGCAACCCACCCATGTATTTTGTTGTATGTTTCAAAACATCATCTCCTCTCTTACACAATGGTTATACGATAGACTTAAATGTTCGTACCGGCATCTCCCGACGTGCGGAAGCCACTCTCAAGCCTTGAGAAAGGCGAGCAAGTCGGCGTTGAACTTGTCTTTGTGCGTCCAAGGCAATCCATGGGGAGCGCCCGGATAGACCTTCAGGGTCGCGTTCTTGACGAGTTTGGACGAGGCGTGAGCCGAGGCGCCAATCGGCACGATTTGGTCATCGTCGCCGTGAATGATGAGCGTTGGCACGTCGAACTTCTTGAGGTCCTCGGTGAAGTCTGTCTCGGAAAACGCCTTGATGCAGTCTAGCTCAGCCTTAAGACTGCCTTGCATGCTTTGGAACCAGAACGCATCGCGGATGCCTTGGCTGACCTTCGTTCCTGGCCTGTTGGCGCCGTAGAACGGCGTCGTGAGGTCCTTGAAGAACTGTGATCGGTCGGCAGTGACACCGGCGCGGATGCCGTCGAACGTCTTGATCGGCAGGCCGCCGGGATTGGCGTCCGTCTTGAGCATCAGCGGCGTTACCGATCCTACCAATACGGCTTTGGCGACGCGCTTGGAGCTGTGGCGCCCGATGTATCGGGCGACCTCTCCGCCACCGGTCGAGTGGCCGATCAAGGTGATGCCGTTCAGGTTGAGCTTTTCGATGAGCTGCGAAAGGTCGTCGGCATAGGCGTCCATCTCGTTACCGTTCCAAGGCTGGCTCGAGCGGCCGTGGCCGCGACGATCGTGGGCGATGCATCGATAGCCGTTGGACGCTAGGTAGACCATCTGGCTTTCCCAAGCATCGGCATTGAGCGGCCAACCATGGCTAAACACAACAGGCTGTCCAGTACCCCAGTCCTTGTAATAGATCTGCGTACCATCTTTCGTATTTATTGTGTTCACTGTTTGACTCCTTTTTCCATTTATTGGTATTGTCGGCCTCTCACATCCAACCGTCGCTCCTGCGAAGATCTGCCCGATGTGTAGTCGACTCTCTATTCCGTAGTTTTACCATCGAAGTGTTCGTTGTCGGCCTCCGCGTCTTTGCGGGTATGGTGGACGACGCCGTCCCGATGATTCGGGGGCGAATAAATTGTATAAAGCTTCATTGGAGCAGTGCCGGTATTTATGATGTTGTGTTTCGCCCCGCCCGGAACCACCACTCCAAAA
>CAZOIM010000033.1:0-24262 GCA_964579855.1 uncultured Ignavibacteriaceae bacterium
TACAGTCTCCAAGGAAAATCAGATGATACCTAAAAAAACTGCACCTTTGTTCATTGTACTTGCGTGTTGTAGCGTTGTCCAAATCTCAAATGCGCAGCAACCTGCGCCAACACCACTGACCATTGAGAAGGCCGTTCAATTTGCTCTCAGCAATAATCCGGACGTCCGAACATCAAAGCTTGAGAAGGAGAAGGCCGCAGGTCGTGTTCTTGAAGCCTGGGGAAATGCCATGCCTTCACTGGATGTTTCCAGTCAGTACGTTCATTTGATCGACAAGCCGGTCAGTTACTTTCCCGATTATCTCATTTACCCATTATATAAAATCATGGATTCGACCGCCCGGTTTCCAAAAGCTACCGGACAGTTGATTCTGCTCCCAGGATCAATGTCACCAGCCTTTACGGCAGGAGCATCATTGAATGTAAGACAAATCCTGTTCAACGGAGCCGTATTCGTGGGCGTGGGCGCGGCAAACATCTATTCCCATCTTGCAAGTGACTTGTACGACATAAAGCGCATCGAGACGACGACGAAAGTGAAGAAAGCCTATTACGGAGCCCTTGTTGCACGGGAAGTATACGGATTGACGAGTTCAAGCCTAAAAAACGCAGAAGAGAACCTGAAAAATGTCCAACTCATGAGGAGGCAAGGCATCGTTTCAGAATATGACGAATTGCGTGCGACAGTCGGCGTGGAAAATGTTCGCCCTCTTGTGATGCAAAGTGAAAATGGATATGAGCTTGCCTTGGACGGTCTGCGAAATACGATCGGTATGCCAAACAAGGAGGAATTGGTTCTTGTGGATAGTCTGAAATTCCTAGTCGTCGACGACTCTCTGGTTGCGCAAGCAGAAGAACTCGTTCTTGAATCCAATCCCGGCCTCAATGCAGCGCAGCGTCAAATCGAACTGAATGGTGCTGCGGTGAATGCGGAGCGGTCGAACTATTTGCCGACCGTTCTTGCGTTCGGTTCATATCAATATCAGGCTATCAAGAACGAATTCAATTTTGGCACAAATGATTTTTACAAGAGCTCTCAAGTGGGTATCAGCTTCTCGCTGAACCTGTTCCAGGGATTGCAGACATATGCCCGTGTCGAACAGGCGCAATTGGAGCAACAGAAAAGCCAGGAGCAAAAAACCGCACTCGAGCGAAATCTGAAGACAGGCGTCCACTCCGTGAGGAACAATTTGCAGCAGGCGAGAAGGCGTTTGGAGGCCCAGGACAAAACCATTGAAATGGCCGAACGCGGGTACAAGATCGTGACAACCCGATTCTTGGGCAGTTCGGCGACTCAATTGGAAGTCAATGACGCAGAACTGGCATTGACGCAAGCCAAAGTCAACCGTATTCAGGCGGTCTATGATTACCTTGTAGCTGCGGCAGACCTTGATCAATTGATTGGGCGATTACCAACCTACGTAACGTCCATCGTCAACGATTGAACAAAAAGACAAAGGAATACATCACATGAAAAACTACACGCGGTTTCTTATTGTTGTGGCGATGCTGACGATCGGGTTTCTGTTCACTGCATGCCGAAAGAGCGACACGGCCAACGGTCAGGTTGAGCCCCCAATAAATGTTCGGATTGAGACTGTCACTCCGAGCGTGTTGGAGGATGCAATTCAGATAGCGGGTACGGTGAAAGCGTTCGAGGATGTTAACATGAGTCCAGAAGAAGGCGGGGTTGTTAAGGAGTGGAAGGCAACCAAAGGCCAATCAGTCAGAAAGGGCGATCTCATCGTCGTCTTGAAGGACGAAATGCTGAAAGCAGGATGGGATGCCGCACAGGCTCAATTCAACATGGCAAGCCTCAATCTCGAAATGCAGCGTAAAGTGTACGAAGAAAAGGGAATCAGCGAGCTACAGTTCAAAAATCTCCAGTATTCGAGAGATGCTGCAAAAGCAAATGCAGAGCTCATGAAGGCCCGATGGGAGCACACGCAATTCCGCAGTCCCATCGATGGAGTTGTAGATAACACGATCCCGAACGTGGGTGATTTTGTCCCCCCTGGAATCCCCATTGCCCGAATCGTCAACACTTCTGTCGTAAAAATTCAGGGGGAGGTGCCGGAGATGTATGCAGGTTCCATACGGGTTGGTATCCCGGCAGAAATCACGTTCGATGCATTGCCGAACGACACATTGTTTGGAAAAGTAAAGTTCGTTGGATCGACCGTATCGTCTGCCAACCGCACACTGGCCATTGAGATTATTCTCACGAATCCACTTTCGAAATTGAAACCCGAAATGGTGGCAAAAGTCCGATTGCTTCGCGAATCGAAAGAAGGCGCATTGCTCATCAGCGAGAATATCCTGCAGCTGGTCGATCGGGACCGAACCATCGTCTATGTGGAAAACCAAGGCAAAGCCGAAGAACGCCGTTTGACAATCGGGGGTCGTCAGGGAATTCTGGTCGAAGTGTTGAATGGTCTGAGGGCAGGCGACCATCTCATTGTGACTGGTCAGCATAAAGTCGTGGATGGTTCACCTGTTGTCGTGACGCAATAGGGGGAAACGACCATGAACATCTGGAGTTTGGCTGTCGACAACAAGACCGTCGTTTACATTCTGATGGTCATCATACTCATTTTTGGTTGGACCGCATACAAGGGGCTGCCACGCGAAGCAGCTCCCGATGTGAAGATACCGCTGGTCATCGTGGCAACACCCTACATTGGAGTTTCTCCGGTTGACATCGAAGGGTTGATCACACAGCCATTGGAGCGCGAACTCAAAGGGCTGAAGGATCTCAAACAGATCACCTCTGTGTCCAAAGAAGGACTTTCGACAATCAGGGTGGAATTCAATACCGGTATCGACATCGATGAAGGGCTCCGTCGGGTCCGGGACAAAGTCAATTCCGCTCGTTCACAGCTTCCCAACGACATTTTAGACCCCGTGATCACGGAGATCAATATCAGTGAATTCCCGATCATGTACGTCAACGTTGGTGGTGATGTTGGCCTCGCGAGGCTCAAGAAGATCTCCGATGATCTGCAGGATCAGATCGAGACGATTCCAGGCGTCATCAGTGCGGATATTTCGGGTGGATTGACACCGGAAGTTCAGGTCAATGTCGATGTCTACCGGATGAATGCCTACCAAATCAGTTTCGATGATGTCGCGAATGCGATTCGGGCCGAGAACCTCTCGATTCCTGGTGGCTCCATTGATACAAAAGAAAAGAATCTGACAATCCGCATTCCAGGAGAATTTAAGGAAGTACGGCCTCTTGAGGATATAGTCATCAAGATGCAAAATGGGCGACCCATTTACCTCCGGGATGTCGCGAAAGTCAACTATTCGTTCGAAGATCGTCAAACGTTCGCTAGGTTGAACGGAACGGAAGTTGTCTCCCTTGCAGTCCGAAAACGGGCCGGTGAAAATCTTCTGCGGATCACTGATGAGGTGAAGAAAATTGTTAAGGATGCTCAGAGCCAGTTGCCTCAAGGTATTCGCCTTGACATTTCGAACGACCAATCCCGATTTGTTACACGGATGGTCAAAGAACTGGAGAACAGCATCCTGACAGGGATGTTCCTCGTGGTACTTTCACTCTTTATGTTTTTTGGTGTCAAGAATTCCCTGCTTATCTCCACGGCCATTCCTCTGTCGATGTTGGTCGGGTTTGTCGTACTGTCCGTTCTTGGAATTACTCTGAATATGGTCGTGCTCTTCTCGCTCGTTCTGGTATTAGGGATCCTTGTTGACGATGCCATCGTGGTCATCGAGAATACCTACCGTCACCAGCAGGAATACGGGGAGACGCCGGTCCAGGCGGCGAAAGCCGCGGCCGGGGAAGTCTTCGTTCCCGTTCTCACGTCGACCGTCACAACGTTGTCGGCGTTCCTTCCTCTTGCATTCTGGCCGGGCATCGTTGGCGACTTCATGAAGTATTTTCCTTTCACGCTCATCATCACTCTCACTGCATCCCTTTTTGTCGCCTATGTCATCAGTCCTGTGCAGGCGGCTCAATGGATCAACTACAAGAAGGAAATACGGAAGGCGAGGGAGAATCTCGACCATCCGCATTGGTACAAAAAATACAATCCCTTTACCATGTTGTACCATAAGGTGGATGAAGTTGCATTCCCGTGGCTGCAGAATGAATATGTCAATTTGCTCAGATGGACATTGGAAAGGAGATGGTTAACCGTTGGAGGGGCGTTCGGACTCTTGGTCTTTATCATCATATTGTTCGCCATGTTCAATAAAGGCGTCGAGTTCTTCCCGAACACGCAACCGTCACAGGTTACGCTCAGCATCGAAACACCTTCAGGAACATCTCTCGATGTTACCAATGCAATTTCGAAAATAGTCGAAGAACGCATTGACCAGATTCCGGGAAGAAAAGATGTGGAGTTCGTCGCAACAAGCGTCGGCACATCCGATGATCCTTTTGACTTCGGAGGACAGGGGACGTCCAACAAGGGAAGGGTGGCCATCAACTTTTTTGAGAAGAAATTACGCGCACAGAATACGTTTCAAACGCTTGAAGAGGTCCGTAAGACGACTCTGGGCTTTGCAGGTGCCGAGTTGCGGGTTGCCAAACAACAAATGGGGCCTCCCGTAGGCGCACCTGTCAATATCGAGATTTCCGGGGAAGATTATGACCAACTCGAGTCTTTGAGCACGACAATCCGGGGAAAAATCAAAGATGTCTCGGGACTTGTCGATCTCAAAGACGATTACAACACTGGCCGTCCCGAAATCGAAATAAGAGTTGACCGGGAAAAGGCCGGTCTTTTCTACACTAGTACTGGTCAGATCGCAGCAACGGTTCGCGCCGCCGTTGCCGGTGTGGATGCGTCGAAATATCGCGTTGGTGAGGATCAATACAATATAAGGGTGCGCTTGCAGGAAGATCAGCGACAGTCGGCCTCGGATCTCGAGAATTTGCGCATTACGTTCATGAATCGTCGCGGCCAGCTGCTATCCATCCCATTGACATCAGTTGCAACTCTCGTGCGAACCACGGCTGTGACCGATATTCGGCGCAAGGATCAAAAAAGGGTGATTACGGTCAGCGGTGATGTCGAAGGCCGTGTCCAGTCGGAAGTCATCAACGAAATTAAAAGGCGGATTGCGGACGTGAGTCTCCCGCCCGGATACGGCGTCAAACTCACCGGATCGCAGGAGGAGCAACAGAAGGCAGCAGACTTTCTTGGCAATGCCTTTGTTATTACCTTGTTACTCATTTTCCTGATCATGGTTGCGGAATTCAATTCGCTCAAAGTGCCTTTCGTTATCCTGATTTCAGTGGTTCTGTCACTCATCGGCGTGATGTTGGGATTGGTCGTTACGAGGACCCCAGCAAGTGTCATCATGACGGGAGTAGGAGTTGTGGCGCTCGCCGGAATTGTCGTTCGTAACGGAATCGTGTTGCTCGATTTCGTCAAGCACAAGCACGGTGAAGGTGGGTTGTCACTTCACGATGCTTTATTGGAAGCCGGAAAGATTCGTTTGAGACCGGTCATGCTGACTGCTGCGGCAACAGTTCTGGCGATACTTCCCATGGCGACAGGCGTTGATTTCGATTGGGCGGAATTCCATTTTGTTTTCGGCGCCGAGAGTGCGGAGTTCTGGCGCTCACTCGCAGTAACCATCATCTTTGGGTTGACGATTTCAACATTCCTGACGCTTGTCATTGTCCCAACAGTCTACTCGCTCTTGGACGAATGGTCGGAGAAAGTGAAAGTCTATTTTACGCGCTCCAAAGAATCCTGAATACACTGCACGTCGTTGTAGCGTCATATCGTAGAATTGCGCTAGGGATATGTTCCAGTTCTGTCGCAACTTGTTCCGAGGAATCGCCGTGGAGCGGATCTATTGTGTTCACGAGAACGAACTGGGCAGCAATATCGTTACAAACGAGTGAAGTATTTGCCGATAGCAGGCAACATTTGAGTGGAAATTGACTTCTTCTCCTTTATGGTTAGACGTGAGCGATTTTGTCCCAATGGATTTTGAATGAATTCGTGTATCCTGAGACAACACAACTGTGGATAAGTTTATGAGAGAGCGCAGTATTCTAACATTTCTAATTCTATATGTTCTTTGGGGTTCGACTGCAAAATCCCAAATAGAATCTACTGACGATCATTTAGGTTCTGATTTCCTCCAACCTCAAATTTCCGCTGGATTTTCGACCGCTCCTGTTCGAAATTTTCAAGATATTGCTGGCACATTCAGTGTCAATAGCGCCACGGTGATGGCAGCGGTGCCCATCTATCGGGCTCTTGGCGGGGTATTGGATAATTCAACGACATACTTCGTCCTGACAAGAGTCGAGTTCTCATCGGTGGATGAGGATATTTCCTTTCTGTCTTCATCAAACACAATTTATAAGACGCGTATTGGGGTCACGGGCGGGATTGCTACTACACATCATCATCTGTATCTCTTGACTCTGGGGGGAGGCTTTGCCGAGGATCACAGTATCATCGATGCGCCAAAATTCCGTGGTACGGGGTCGCTCCTGGGCAAATATCAGCTTGAAGATTCATTCGCGTTTATTTACGGTCTAAGCTACTCGTACACATTTAATCGTGGTCTTTTGTTGCCGCTGCTGGGTGTCCACTGTGCATTGGGCAGCGATATGAATCTGCACATGATCCTTCCATTTTCGCTGGATCTGGATTACCACGAAGCACAAGAACTGCGTTTTGGATTTGTAATTCGCGCCAACGGAGACCAAATTCATGTAGGTCAAGACAGCTATGTTGGACACCAAACTTTGCCGCTCTATCTGAAAATTGCTCAAATTCAAATCGGATTTAGAGTCTCGTACATGCTCTCGAACGACCTTTGGCTTGTTGGAGAAGCCGGGGCATTACGAAATCGAAATTTTGCCATTGGCACAACCGAGACGAATCTTGTTTCCAGCAAGATCGAAAACTCGCGGTATTCGACGATCATTTTTAAGTATGATTTCGGCAATTTCGAGTCTTGGGGAGAATGAACGCCGGATTGGATCATTGTATTTGTGACTCTCCTCACCCCACGTATTAAACCTTCCTTTCTTGAGCAACATCAAACCACAGGATTCGGCGATGAACCATTGCCAATAATTTCAATCATTATGTCAGGAGATGAGGGTATGAATACATGGCATCAGAAACTGTTGTCGACTTCTGTCGTTGCTGCGATGCTTCTTTTTGGTTCGGGGTGCACGAAGAATACCACAGCGCCGGTCGTTGATACAACTCTCAATTCGAATCAGGACGCTGCACAATCCATCGCAAACGCGGTCGGCGAAGATAACGGCGGGGCGACGGACCAAATGGGCGATGTTGCGGACGCAACCGGTTCGGCAGGCATCTCTCCCAACGTGGGTTCTGTCACTCCTGAAAACGTTTTGATGAAATCGCTGGCGATGACGGGAGATTCAGTCTCAAGAACGTTCAATGCATCAGATACCTCCTGGACAGTGTCTGTGTCTCGCAGCCGTGTGGGATTGTTTGGCAGACAAGCAGCATTTACACGCACCTACTACATGAAATTCATCGACCAAAATGGTATTGCCCTACCACGATATATTACTGCCACGACGCCGGCGGATACGGCATCAACGATAATCTTCATGGTTCAGAGCGGGTCTGGATATACGATTACAAGATACCTCAATACTCATCTTCTTTCGATATCAAGTAATTTTACCGTGACAGGAACCAGAAATTCGGTTATGACAGTGAATGGGACATTCACTAGGACGGGAACAGATACGATGAAAACCATTACCGGTGAACGAGTGTTGAATTACACTCTTATCGCAACTCTTCAAAATGTAACGGGTCCGCGAATACCCCGCTATGCAACACTCACAAGAGTGCCTCGAGCGACTTCTGGGACCATTACGGGTACGTATGTCGCCACTGTAACCGTTCTTCGAGGGGATGCGTATTCGGAACGAAGCTTTACGAAAACATTTACAGTTACGTTTGGTGGAGGAGCCGGAGCGATTGATGTTGGAGGTACTAACTATACCTGTGATATTCAGGTCGGCGAACTCAGCAGTAACTGACTTTGACTGTTCCAGAAATGTTTTATCGAAAGGGCGACTTTACAGTCGCCCTTATGGTTTGTACTACAAACAATAACTGGAAGGAAGACTCCGGAAAAGACGTGTGGGGAATATCTGTCGGGGTGATAGGATTCGAACCTACGACTTCTTGGTCCCAAACCAAGCGCTCTAGCCAGGCTGAGCTACACCCCGAGGTGTGACAACACAATAATCTAGTCCAATATACAAAAGGATGACAGGGAAGGCAATATTACTTTTGACCTATGTTGAGAATGCTTCATAGAATTCCGCACTAACATTTGGACGCCTGGATATGCTAATGACATCCGATGTCAAGATGAAATCTCAGGTCTTTCACTCAAAGACAGTCAAATGAGTAGAGATCGAATATCAAGAATAGATGTGCCTGCCCCTGGGTCAGTGTATGTAGTTCTTCTTTCGTTGGTGATGATTCTGCCGGGGAACAACTCGTTGATGAGCGAATGCATATTGGCAATTTATGCGGTCGCAAGTTTCATCGCAGTCGAAGGCATCAAGTGAGCCGTCGGATAGGTCATACTTTCTAAACGGGAGTAGCTCTGGAATAACGTTCATGCAAGTTGCAGGCTGCTAAGCTCGAAATACTTCGAACAACGCTCAGAAGCACGCTAATTTCCCCATCTCAGCCCACCTTAAAAAACACGATGCTGATGGTTGATCCTGTCTACCACATTGATATGCAGTTGATATAGATTCGAAATGAGAGTTTCTTATGAAGGAACTCTAATTAGAGAATCTAAGTGATTCGTTTCTTATATCCACTGCACGTTTTAAGGGCTTTGACATTTCAGAAAGGGACTGAATAATGGTTACGGAAAACGGGAAGATCCATGCACTTGTGTTCGAGGAAGATTCAAAAACCGCAGATCTCATCGAAAAGACTCTGGTAAAATCCGGTTATGCAGTCGATGTTGCCTACGATAGTGTGTCAGCAATTGCCAGGAGTCGGTCAGATCAGTATCAAATTATCATCGGCGATGTGTGCAATCCTGACAAGTCGGGATTTGAAGTCTTGAAAGCTTTCCATACCCGTCAAAAACCGATCGCTTTCCTTGCACTCTCTGAGCATCACAAAGAAGATGATAGAATAAGGGCCTTGGAACAAGGTGCGAACGACTTCCTGACGAAACCATTTGATGAAGCAGAACTCCATGCGAGAGTTCAGACTGTTCTTTGGCGCTCAGGAGTCTCCGCGAACTCGATTCTCCAGGCCCGCGACCTGACCATGGACATCGGTAAACGCGTAGTCCGGCGATCTTCCAAGACCGTCAATCTGACCAGAACGGAATTCTCACTCCTGGAGCTTCTCCTGCGAAACAAGAATGTCATCCTGCCGAGGAACTATATTCGGGAAAAAGTGTGGGGAACGAAATTTGAGGATGGGACGAACATTGTCGATGTGTACATCAATTATCTAAGGAGTTCCATCGACAAAGAGTTTTCCCCGAGGCTCATTCACACAGTACGCGGAAAAGGCTTTATGTTGAGAGAAGAATAGTTCCTTTTCGAGTGCTTCAGTTCTTCTCTAGAATACGTTGAAGAGAACCTGAGCGGCTAGGATTGGGATACAAATGGAGAATGAGGAGAGAGATCGACTCAGTAGTCTACAAGATAACTACTTCTTTGCCAGCCACGATTCGGGATTCAACTTATCCCGTTCCTTCCAGATTTCAAAATGCAAAACCGATCCGTCAACAGACTCACCACTGTGTGCGATCACTTGACCTTCCGTCACTTTATCTGATTTCGATACATTGATGTCCGACAAGTGCGCATAGACGGTGTGAAAGCCTGAATAATTGTTGATAATGACAATGTTCCCGAATCCGGGGATAAAGGAAAGCGCCGCAACTTCGCCGTCCGCCACCGCAAACACATTTGAACCTGCGCGAGTTTGTATATCAACCCCCGTGTTTTGGGTCACGGTTTTGAGGTCCGGATGAATATGCTTTCCGAACTTTCCTTCCTTCGATACGTTGCCATTTGAAACCGGCCAGCGGAGCTTACCCTTCAGTTGCTGAAAATCCGATACTGGTGTCCAGTTGCTGGGTGGAAGTGAGGCCACCGGCTCTCTGCTGGCTTTGTCACGTTCGCGCGACTCTGCAAGCAAGCGTTCCCGTTCAGCTGCGGCTTCCTGTTCTTTGCGCTTTTCCTCCTTCACGATCAAGTCCGCCACGAGTTGTTCAACCTGGTCGGCCGCCGCATTCTTGCGCGTCAGCGCCTTTCGGTAGATACTCTTGTTCTTCCGAATTTTCCGAAGAATGGACCTCCTGTCGGCGAGTTTTTCCTTCAAGTTGCGTTCTTCACGAGTCTTCTCTGCCAATAGTTGTCGTTCGGTGGAGAGAGAATGCTCCAGCTGCTCATTCTCGGTTTCCAGCGCAGACTTCTTCTGCTGAATATCGGCAAGATCCTTGACGCGTTGTTCAGAGAATTTCTTGAGGTACTCTATCCGGATGTAAAGTTGGTTAACCGATTTTGAAGAAAACAGCAATTCAAGGTCATACACCCGGCCGTGTTTATAAATCGAACGAATGTAGCCCGCATAATGAGTCCTCAATTGTAGAAGTTGCTTCTCAAGAGTTGCTACGGAGTTCTTCGTGCGACGAATCTCGACGTTGATGTCAGATTCCTCTTCCTTCAGCGACTTGATGAGTTTGCGAATAAGGTCTGATTGGGTCTCGAGGTCATCGAGGACATCGAGAGTCGATTTCTCCCGGACCTCGCTGCTGTGGAGTTTTGATTCGTAGAATTGAATGTCGGATCGCAGCTGCTGAAGCTCCTTCTCCTTCTTCTTGATTTCCTTCTCGCCGCGCTGCTGAGACGCCGCGCCGAGCGGCAGGATGACAAGCAGAAAAAGAAAGAGACGGCTCATTGCCATCGCACTCGTTCAGCATTTTGCGGATAAGAAAACGTAAACTCGAGGGCTTCCTTATTTATAGCCATATCCGAGTAGACTACAGAAATCATTCTTCGCTCTTTGGGCTGCACGATCCGGATGTTGAATGGTATTTCCGTACTGTCAATGGTCTGGAAATTGACAAATCGTTGTTCGAAGACCAATTTTCCCTGATCATCGAGATTTTGTATTTTCGTGATGAGAAGAGTCTGCGGGTCTATGGAATACTTGTGCGTTCCGTTGTCTTTCCTGTATACAAAAGTGAACTGTTCGTCCTCAACACCTGCCTGGTCGGGCGGTCCAAAGTCCGTTTGCTGAAAGACACCGCCGGTGAACAAATTGAGTAGATCATCGAAACTAAGATTCACGCGTAGCACGCGCGATAAGTTCGTTGGATTTGTTTCGCCAGTAAACAGACGGTTCTCCAGACTGCTGTAAAACCAGAATTGCTGACGGGTCAAGAGCGCGGATCCGATCTTGATCCCGAAGGGTCCTCTCAAGGTTACCAGAAGAGAATCCGGCTTTCGGAGTGTCAACGCGAAAGAACCGCTTTGTGCCATGGTGGGTGTTTCCACCGAGATTGTTCCTTCACCCGTTGCAGTCCGCATGCGTATCTGGTTCGTTCGGACAATATCGTGAACCTGATCCGACGTTATAGTCCTGTTTCGAAACGTTGATGGAGGTGAGGCACAGGATTGTGCAAGGAACGCGAGCACAACGAAGTGAAGCACTACGCGGGGGCGCATTCCTAGAGAGAACCTCGTTCGATCTTTTCTTTGAGCTTCAGGTTGGCTTCGTCCATATTGAAGGCATTTTGCCAGAATTCGCGTGCTTTGTCCCTATTCCCCAGCTTGAAGTACACGTCGCCGAGGTGCTCTGTGACTTCGGCACTGGCTCCTCCTGTTGCAACAGCTTTTGCGATGTATCGTTGAGCTTCAGCGTAATTGCCCATCACGAAATAGACCCAACCGAGAGTGTCGAGATATGAAGGGTTGTTCGGATCCATTGCTACTGCCTTCGAGGCCATGGCGAGAGCTCGCTGCAGATCGAGACCTCGTCCGGAAAGGCTGTATCCGAAATTGTTGAGAATAATCGCAGCTGCCGCAGACGTTGAGTCAAGTCTGAGAGCTTCTTCATAGAGGCTGTCGGATTCCCTAAATCGTCTCAGGCCGTCATAGGTCAGTGCAAGTTGACCCAGGGTATTGAGATCTTTTGGATTGAGCTTGTACGATTGTTCCAGCATCTGGATCGCTGATGCGGATTGTCCAAGGCGAGAGTA
The DNA here is from genome assembly GCA_964579855.1 of uncultured Ignavibacteriaceae bacterium. Classification (GTDB taxonomy): domain Bacteria; phylum Bacteroidota; class Ignavibacteria; order UBA10030; family UBA10030; genus JADGQA01. Next base: position 12,243 of record CAZOIM010000033.1, read on the forward strand.
GGCGAGACCAGCAAGCAAATAAAATCGTGGATCGTTTGGGAATAATGTCTTCGCTTGTTCCATCGATTTCAATAATTTCTGAAATTCGCCCCGATCGAAATAGTTGGACCCCAGGAACCACCACGCTTCTGCATTCTTTTCATCAAGAGATGTCACACGTTCAAAGTATGTCCCTGCAAGCGAGTCTTGTTTTTGAGTAGTAGCGATCACTCCAAGGTACCAATAGACCCGAAAGTCGTTTGGCATCTCAGTCTTGAGCTGCTCAAAAATGTCCCTCGCTTTTTCAGCGAACGTGGAGTCTTTTGCAATCTGGCCAACGTAGGCGACGCCAACACGGAGTTTGATTTCCGGGTTCGATTTTACGAGTGTGAGGAGAGATTGGAACAGTGGCAGTGCTTTTTGATACAATCCCTGGTCAAGATACACTTCTCCAAGGATTGCAGAAATCTGAGTATCGCTCTGATCCTGATCGTGCATCGCCTCCAGGAGTTTGATTGCTTCATCCATCTTTCCAGCTTTGCTATACGTCTCGGCTAATTGTCGCTGCAGCGCACGATTGCTCGGATCAATGGTGAGCATACGTTTGAAATATTTGGCGGCGTTGTCATAGCGGGCAAGGTTGCCGCATAGTTCTGCTGCCTGTAAAAGGATGTCCCAATTGTCTGGATTGGCTTCCAACTGTTTTTCGTAAATCTCGAGTGCTTTCAGGGGGCGTTTTTGTTCATACAGCCGCGCGAGATTAAACCAACTGCTCGCAGAAGTAGAATCGATGGCGACAATCGATTCATATTGCTGAGTAGCCAGATCCTGCTGGAACAGGCTAAGATAGATTGTGGCCAAGTTCTCCCTATAAGCGACCTTCATCGAATCAAAATTCACCGCATTTTTCGCCGCCTCTAATGCCCGTGGCAATTTGCCCAGGAGTGCGTAGTCTCTGGATATGGCAAAGTACGTTGCCGCATTCGGCTCATAAACCAAGACTTCCTGGTATTCCAAAATTGCCTCAGCGTACTGGTCTTTTGCGTCCAGTGTAACGCCTTCAATGAAATGTTGGAGCGCACGGTCGTGATTCATTTCCGACAAGCCATCTCGAGCAATAGGCTTCCGTTCTGAATTTTCGCCCGTCGATGAAATCTGCTTCGATCCACTGCAACTGATGAAGAGTGAGGCGAAAAGAGTCAAGAAAAAGCCCGGTATTACTGTTGTATTTTTCATATCAAACAAAATATATCGAATCGAGTCACGAATAACAAGCCTTGCAAAGTTGTGTGAAAGGGAGTATTTTGGTTCATGTATGGACGCACCAACCTCAATTTATGATCTTGCCGTCGCCTGGACCTGGAAATTCGACGACGAATTCATTCAGCTTCTCGAGAGAACGGCCCTCAATGCCTCGCTCAAAATCCTTCTCATTGATCCCGTATCCATTGCAAAGGTGTTCGAGGATGTTCGCAATCGATCGTTGTATTTCAGATTCTTCCTCGACCGGGCCTCAGACGAAGACGAGAATTTCCAGCCATTAGCTCGCCTTATTCAGAAACGGGGACGCGAGCCGGAACAATCATTCTGCATCCGTCCTTTCAATCCGCTTGGTTTGGTGGATCGTGCCTCAGATAAAGCGACGATGCATCTCGAATTTCTTTCGCACGGTATGAACGTACCCTATACGATAATCATATCGCCGTATAATCACAGGAAGGAAGTTGAACTCACCCTTTCGGAACTCGCAAAATTGGGGAGGCCATTCATCATAAAACCTGCTAATACCACAGGGGGTGGACTTGGCGTCGTAACCGGAGCTGAAAGTCTCAAAGATATCATTGATGCGAGGCAACATCACCGCAATGACAAGTATTTGCTTCAGGAAACGATCAAACCCATCCTCATTGGTACTCGTCGTGCCTGGTTCCGCGTGTTCTATGCTTTTGGCGGAATTCATCTCTGCTGGTGGGATGATCAAACACACCTTTACGAAATACTTGACCCTCTGGACGAAGCATTGGAAGGATTGCGAGAATTGAGAAAGCTTGTGCACGACGTGCACGAAATCTGCAAACTTGATTTCTTTTCTACCGAATTCGTGCTTACGAGCGAAAAGAAAGTCATTGCAGTGGATTACGTGAACGAAATGTGCGATATGAGACTACAAAGCAGTTACCCGGATGGAGTTCCAGACAAGATTGTGGTCGGAATCATTCAAATGCTAGTGAACTTCATTAGAACGAATTAGGCTTGAAACCTAACATATTGTTCTCGGAATATCTCACGCCAGAAGTTTGATCTGTTGCAATCATTGAGGAAATAGACTTGACTTTCAACATTGGGTTTAATAACTTAGCATAAGTTTAGCAAATTCATCGAACATACTGTCACAGTCTGGAGGCTTTATGGGTCTCAGTACGTCATCGCAAAAACTGTATCTTCTGCGGAGCACCTCCGTTGCTTTCGCGATTCTGGCTCTTTTTGCACTCACGGGATGTGGTGGGAGCGAGGAAGCGACCCAAGGGCAAGGCACTGGACAAAGCGGTGATACTACAGAAGCTAAGCCGTATGATCAGGCGCTGACAAATTTCGTGGGGGGAGCGCAAACAGATTCCACTACGAAGTCCGTCGCGAATCCGGCGCCGACTACACCTGCTGATGACATCCAGAAGCAAATGGATGCACTGAAAACTGATAACAACGATCTTCGCCAAAAGAACCTGAAGTTGGAAGATGATGTTCAGAAACTGACTGCCAGATTGAATGATTCTGAAGCGAAATATGCCGCGGAAAAGCAAAGAGCCGATAGCCTTGACGAAGCATTAAAGGCTTCCATGTCGGCGGCACAACCAGTAACTGAAACGAAGAAAACGGAATCGATGGAATCCGTGATGAGGACTGAAATCCCGATGGCAGAATATGAGGAAGCCTTGGGAGCATTCAAGTCCAAGAAATATAACGATGCAGCAGAAGCATTTCAGAAAATGCTGGACAACAAGGTGCCGGACGAAATAGCAGACAATTGCCATTATTGGATCGGAGAGACAAAATACGCTTCCAAGAAGTACTCGGAAGCATTGCAGGAATTCGAAAACGTTTTGAAATTCAGACGGTCGGAGAAGAAAGGCGATGCTCAATTCATGATCGCTCAATGCTATGAAAGAATGGGCAATAAGCTGAAAGCCAAGGAAGCGTTTGAAAAGGTGGTAAAAGATTATCCGATGAGTTCAAACGTCAAGAAGGCGAAGGAGCGCTGGGCAAGACTGTAAAGTGTTGTCGGACGCTGTCTAAATCTCCCGGAAATTATCAACCCCGCCAGATGACGTGGCGGGGTTTCTTGTTTTTTCTACCGACGGATTGAGTTCTTCAGTTCTCGCCAGCTCCCAACACGCCGCCTCCTTGAATACCGCATTTCACTATACTATATTGACTTCGTTAGGTTTTCCTTCAGGGCATTCTCCTAAAATTCAATCGACGTAAGGTTTGCTTAGTACTCATGGCAAAGATTTTGACCAAATATGTCTGCCAATCCTGCGGTTATGTTTCTCCGAGATGGGTGGGCAAATGTCCAAATTGTGAATCATGGAATACTTTCGTGGAAGAGGCTCAACACCCGTTGAAGGCCTCACGAAAGCCGTCGGGAGCATCCTCGAACCTCGAACCGATTTCGCTCGCAGATGTCGAGCGCGAAGACGTTCCACGGATTAGGACGAACTTTGAGGAATTCGATCGGGTGCTGGGAGGTGGACTTGTTCCCGGATCTCTCGTGCTTCTGGGAGGCGATCCTGGAATAGGCAAATCCACCCTGATGATGCAAATGGCTCTGCAAATGCGTGATCACATCGTAGTGTATGTGACGGGCGAGGAGTCTGTCCGGCAGATAAAGTTAAGAGCCGAGAGGCTGGATTCCGCCACGGCAAAGAATGTCTTCCTTCTTGCGGAAACAAATCTGGATCTGATTCTGGATGTTTTGGAGCGGAATATCCCGGATCTTCTGATTGTCGATTCGATCCAGACTATGTATCGACCGGGACTCGAGAGTGCGCCGGGAAGCGTCGGTCAAATGCGTGAATCGACTGCATTGCTGTTGCGTCTTGCAAAAACCCGGAACCTTCCGATTTTCGTTGTGGGACACGTAACAAAAGAAGGAATCATAGCCGGCCCCAAAGTCATTGAACATATGGTTGACACGGTGCTTCAATTTGAAGGTGAAGCTCATTATTCGTACAGAATCCTGCGAGCTCTCAAGAATCGGTTTGGATCTACAAACGAGATTGGCATTTTCGAGATGCAGGAAGAAGGGCTTCGTGAGGTGAAAAATGCTTCGGAAGTCTTTCTCTCGCAACGTCATTACGGTTCTTCCGGCTCAACAGTTGTGGCAAGCATAGAAGGCAGTCGGCCGATCCTTGTGGAAGTGCAGGCACTCGTCACCTCAACGAGTTACGGTATGCCACAGCGCAACAGCACGGGATTTGACTACAGGCGACTGGCATTACTTTTGGCTGTATTGGAAAAGAGGGTGGGACTGACCCTCGGACAAAACGATGTCTTCGTCAACATCGCCGGCGGCATCAAGATCGATGAACCTGCGGTCGACATGGGCATCGCCGTATCGATAACGTCGAGCCTTCGGGATGTGCCGGTCGATTCGAACGCTGTTGCAGTAGGTGAAATCGGATTGGGGGGAGAGATTCGAACGGTAGGGCAAATTGAAAAGCGCGTTCAAGAAGCAGCCAAACTGGGATTCAAGAGGATCATTATACCGCAGAACAATTTGAAAAGCGTGAAGACTCAAGGGGAAATCGAAATTATCGGTGTCGAAAAAATCGAACAAGCAATTGAAACGCTCCTTGCATGAAGACCATTTCTGTGGGCCATAGCCGCGAATCAATAATGAAGGAGGCCATTGAGCTCTCGCTGAACAACATCAAAGAAGGGCTTGGAGGGCCGTTTGCAGCGCTCATCGTAAAAGATGAAAGAATCATTTCACGTGGGACGAATCTCGTGACTTCGGCAAACGACCCAACGGCTCATGCGGAGATGATCGCCATTCGAAAGGCATGCAGTTCATTGAAAACATTTGTCCTCGAAGGATGTGAAATTTACACGACGTGCGAACCGTGTCCGATGTGCCTTGGTGCCATATACTGGGCACGGTTGGACAGAATCTTCTATGCAAATTCCAGAGTCGACGCCGCCCAAATCGGTTTCGACGATAAATTGATCTACCAGGAAATCCCTCTGCCAAATTCGCAACGCAAAATACCCGCTATACGATTGATGGAGGATCAAGCCCTGATCGCGTTCAGGGAATGGGACCGGAAGCTGGACAAAACGAAGTATTAGAGCAACGACCAGGGAATATTCAAATCCATTCTTTATAATACGCTACCGATCGAAGGAAATCGGCTTTTGGTAGAGAAAACCTCGCATACAAGAAAGTCGTGCAACTTGATTGAGCAACGATCGAATCTGAATATACACTGACCATTTATCATTCGAATGGCGTTATGACAAAAATTGTGCTGGCATCAAGAAATAGACATAAGCTCGCAGAGCTGCAATTCTTCCTTTCTGGATTACCATTTGAAATTGTCAGTCTTGATGAGTTTCCGCATGTCCCTTTGTTTGTTGAAGACGGCACAACGTTTCAAGATAACGCCCTGAGGAAAGCGCACCAAGCGTACCAGCATACGAACACGCTATCGCTCGCCGATGATTCTGGCCTAGAAGTATTTTATCTCAACGGGCGTCCCGGAGTCTATTCAGCTCGCTATGCCGGCCAAAGTGCAAACGACGATGCAAACAATCAAAAACTTCTCAGAGAAATGAAAGGAGTGTCACCAAGACGAAGAGGTGCTCAATTCCGAGCTGTCCTTGCACTGGTTGGCAAAGGTGTGGAAAAAGTCTCAGAAGGATCCTGTCCTGGAGTTATCGCTGAAAGCCCGCGGGGAACGAACGGATTTGGTTACGATCCAATCTTCATCCCGAGGGGATTCACGAGAACTTATGCCGAACTTATAGCAGAAGAGAAGAACAGGATAAGTCACCGCTCTAAAGCGTTTGAGAAGATGCGTGAAATCCTGCAAAGAGAGATTTAATGATTTGGAGTGGATAGAAAGAACGCTTGTGGAAATCGGGCTATTTATGAATGCGAAGATGAGGGGACGCGAGAAGAGTTGAGTTTTCCCTCGATTGTTGCGAGAAGAAGTTCAAGGCTAAACGGCTTGGCAAGAAAATTGTCGATTCCCATCCTCATGCCGGCCCGAACCACAAACTCATCGCTAATACCACTCATGAGAAGGAAAGGTACTTCGGCAAACTTGGGATTACTCCGGACGTACTGATAGAACTCAAGCCCAGTCCTTTCTCCGGGACCGAACATCAGGTCAGAAAGTATCAGGAGAGGCGTTGATTGTTCGAGCAGTTTAATTGCCTTTTCGATGTTCTCGGCAGTAAGCAAGTCGTAACCGTGTTTCTTCAGGACTGCAGCAATAGAAAGCAACATCGTACGGTCGTCGTCGACTATAAGGATAATTCCCTTTGTGAGAGCATTATTACTTCTCGCCCACAGAATTTGTGTTTCCGCGCTCATGTGCTCTTCCATCGAAATATTGAATCTCTGACGCATAAGCTGCAGAACCTCATTTTCGGTGGAGCTAATGACTCCGTCCCGCCAGGCGGTTTTCAACGAATCGACATAGGCTTCAATGTGTACTTGTTTTTCAGCCTGCTCGTGTTCCTGTTGTGTGATATTGAACATTTGACGGACTCTCTTCAGCTCCTGATCTTCCTCGGTAGTGATCTTCCCATCAAACCACATTTCCTTCAACATCTGCCTGTACATGATCAGGCTTGCCCTGTCGTCGGTATTTGCATTCGTTGATGAAGGTACAGGAACCTGTTCCACAGGCGGCTGCATCTGAGGTTTTGGCGGTTCAACAGATGGAGGCGCTGGGGATGTCTGCGCAACCGACTGAACAGGCACTTTTTGTGTGGCCGGGATAATCTGAGGTTGGTTCTCCTGGTTCATCAGGATCTCTATACGGTCCGAATACGAACTTGCGAAGTAATTCTGTGGGTCGATCTTGTAGACTCTCGCTACCACTTTGAGCGCTTCTTTATAGTTCTTTGAAGCAATAAGCTGGTCGGCAGATTTCAGGAGTTGAGCAACGGCATCAAGTTTCTTCTCATCTTGAAAAGTATCGTTCTGTTCTTTCTTAGCGATCTTTTCCTGGTGTTTTTCGAGTTCGGCCTTGATACGGTCGTGGAATGATCGGGCATAATAGTTCTTCTGGTCGAGGCTCAGCGCTCGTTGGATTTCAAGTAAGGCGTTGTCGTAGCGGCCTTCCTTTGCGAATGCGTCGGCGGCGCGAAGATGCCGTGCAACAACTTCCTTGAGCTGAGTCGGTTGGGGTTCTTTTTTATTAATCATAAATCAGATCTGTGCGGGCCTTGAAAAAACTCCCAAGCAGGAAATTAATTTCCCCAAGCCAAATTATCCAAATAAGTATTGAAAATCAAACTGTGATGCTGCTCACCGCAGTTTCTTGCCCTGGTAACATCAGTCGATAGCGACTAGGGTGACAAGGGTCTGCAGACCTCACTCTGCCATATTGGGGCCTCCTTTCGACCCAATTCTGGCAGAAGCGATTGCAGTCATGTCTGTTATTCGATTCGAGACAACAGGGCCTCAAGTGTGCTGGGTACTTTTCGACGGATGGAATATGCGGACAATGTACTAATTTCCATGAACGGCGCATGCAATGCGCATGACCACTCGTACAAGAACTCCTTCAGGAACTCGTCCACGACCCGCGTTTCTTGATTAAGATATCGAAACTTGTTATACTTGAGTACCTCCATTAAAGGTATCCTCACAATGACAGTAAAAGCACGTGTCAAGAGTCTCCGTACCTTTCCTATCCTTAAGGATATGAAAGCTGCAGATGTCGCGAGACTTGCGAAAATGGTTGAGGAGGAGAGCTATCCGACGGGCCATAGACTGCTGGACATCGAATCGGTTGCAGATAAGGTGTATTTCATCGAACGCGGGAACGTCAGGGTGGGCCGAACCACGAAGTCCGGTGAAGAAACGACACTGATTGTTTTGGGGCACGGTGACGTGGTAGGAGAATTGGCGGCACTCGATGGCAGATTTCGTTCTGCTCGAGTCACGTGTGCAGATGAGACATCCGTGTTCTCGATTTCGAAGTTGAGTTTCGAAAAACTCCTCAAGCGAGATCGTGCAGTTTCTTTGAATTTGCTTCGTGAGCTGGCATCACGAATCAGGAATTCGAACGACAATATTGTCAAGAGTCTCGATAAACAACGGAACCTCATTGAGAATCGAGTCGAAAAACTCAACCGGCTTATCGAAGCAAGCAGGATTATCAATTCGACTCTTGATCTCGACAAGCTTCTAGGTTTGATACTCGATGCGGCCGCCAAAAGCATCGAAGCCGACCGTGGCACCTTATACCTCGTCGATCCCATAAAACAGGAGCTCTGGTCGAAGGTCTTGCAGGGAAGCAACATGATCGAAATACGTCTTCCCATGGGAAAAGGAATTGCGGGATATGTCGCACAGACTGGCGAAATCATAAACATCCCCGACGCATACAAAGACTCTCGCTTCAATCCAGACATTGATAAACGGACTGGTTACAGGACGAGAAACATGCTCTGCATGCCAATGAAGAACAAGGATGGAAAGATCATTGGGGTTTTTCAGTTGCTGAATAAAAAAGATGGAGCATTTGCAAAGGAGGATGAGCAATTCATCGATGCATTTTCGGCACATGCATCGATCGCCATCGAAAACGCGCGCATGGCTCAGGAAATGGTCCAAAACGAACGGCTGTCTGCGGTCGGACGCATGGCGAGTGTCATCATCCACGATATAAAGAATCCAATGGGTACGTTGCGTGTCTACGCACAGGTTATGAAGAAGAAATCAGGCAATGAGGAGGCCGGCAAATTGGCCGACGAAATGATTCACCAAGTGGACCGATTTGTGAACATGACGCAGGAGATTCTCGACTTTACCCGTGGAGTAAGTGCATCAAATTTCGCTGAGATAGAATTTAGCGAAGTGATGGATGGTGTTCTCACGTTTATTGAAAACGACCTGACAAAAAACAACGTTCAACTTGTGAAGAATGCCCAGTTCAAAGGTAAAATATTGTTGGATCAAGACAAGATGGTCAGGGTATTTTACAATATCGCCAGCAATGCACGGGACGCAATGCCGAACGGAGGAAGTCTGACGGTATCGACAACGCAGGAGAATGGTTTTGTGAAAATTGACTTCAAGGACACCGGGTCCGGTATGCCGGACGAAGTGAAGAAACGTATTTTTGAACCGTTCATGACGTACGGCAAGAAACACGGCACGGGTCTCGGAATGGCGATTGTGAAAAAGGTTATTGATGACCACAAAGGCAGGATCGAAATTAACAGCGAAATGGGGAAGGGAACGACGATAAAGATATACCTTCCGATCAATCCGGGGTGACGAATAGAATCACACCCGAAAAGCAATCGTCACGATCAAATCCCCAGAAGGGCAACCCTCTGGGGATTTGCTGTTTTAGGATCTAAAATTTCCGAGAACTGATCCAAAATACCACAGTCGTCGTCTAACGTGCTATGTTCAAAAATATTGATAAGGGAATCCAAATTGCCCATAAAACAATCGCAAGCGCGATACCTGCCTGCAGCTTCTTACCGGCGAGTTTACTCAATCCGATTCCAATGACGATGGCCTGCCACAATGAGAATATATTCAACGCAGATAGCAACTTGTGCATTTTGTCTGTTACATCATAGTGTGAGACAATGGCAAGAGCAGGGCTTGGGGAGGCATACATAGAATTCATTGCATACATGATCATGAGAGTAACGATTCCGCCAAGAATACCAATCCAATTTGCGATACCATACACTTCAAGATGCTTCCCGTAACCAGCCGTTGATTTGAGAACAACCTTGCCACCAAGCCAGAGGAACAGGCTTCCAAGAAAATAGAATAGCGCAACAAAAATACTCCCGAAGACAATGCCAAACGCCATGAACATTCCAGTTCCTGTGCTCTGAAGCCTGTCTGAAGCTTGGGTTGCCTGTTCCTGGGTCATTTTTCCCTTTGCAACCATATCGTTCATCGTCTGCATCTGTGCATCCACAATCTGTTGATGAAAGACTTCGTTTGTTGCAAGCACATAAGACATGACCCCGACAAATACAATTGTGATGATTAGCGGAAGAAGCCAGAGACTTGGTCTCGATTCGCCTTCGCGCAAGCCGATAAATGCGTCAACCGGAGAGGAAATTACGTTCATTATAATACTGCCAAGACCTTGGGCTTTTGGTGCTGGAATTTGTTCTGTCATGATGAGGTCTCCATTATGATGTTTTGAGAAGACGGGACTATCCGAGAGTAGCTAGGGCAAGGTAACAATTTCAGAAGAAAAGAAAAAGGTTTTCCGTTCGTTGACATTAGAAACATTAATGAATATATTAAAAAATAAGCGCAAATTGTTGACGTGGGCTCGGCGCGCAAGAAAAGAAATTGTATAGTAGATTCAATGGCGGACCTGGACGAACAAAGACGAAAAGTTGAAGAGCTCAAGAAGAAGATTTTGCTCCAAAAGCAAAAGAGTGGGAGTAGTACGCCCAGTGAAATCTTTGCGCAAGAGAAAAAAAATGATGTTTCCCCTTCGCCTGCCGAGTTGGTGGATCAAAAAAAAGCCGAAGAGGAAGTTCAACGAAAAGTTGAAGAAGCTCGAATTCAGGCCCAACGGCTGATCGACGAGAAGGCCAAAGCCGAAGCGGAAGAACGAAAAAGATACGAGGAGGAGGCGAGAAAAAAAGCTGAATTGGCAAAAGCTCAAGCTCAGCTTTTGGCAGAAGAGCAAAAGAAGAAGTTCGAAGAAGAAGCCAGGAGAATGGCGGTAGAAGCGGCGAGAAAGCACGAGGAAGAAGTGAAGAAAAAAGAGGAGGAAGCGCGTCAGCGTGCCGCTGAAGCAGAGCGAAAGAAGAAAGAAGAAGAAAGCAAAAAGCCTTCCGGTGGGACTGCGAGTCCCGTTTCAATGCAAGCCTACGCACAAGCACTGAAGCAAGCATTGGCGGACGGAGTCATCAGCAGGGATGAAGCCGTTCTCTTAGAGACACTACGGAAATCTCTCGGCATAGCCCTGCAGGAACATGAGGCCCTTGAGCAAGAAATTCAGCTGGAGATATATCTTGAGGCCATTGTGGAGGGTTGGCGGGACGGGGCAATAACGCCCGAAGACTCGGAAAAACTAGATTTACTTCGTGATAATTTCAAGATCTCAGCGGAGGAGCATCTGCGATTGGAAAAGCAGGTCAGACAAGAAATCCTAAAACAGCGATGAGATTTCTGGGGATGATGGAACCAACAAATATCTCAAGATTTTCAAGAATTCTGTTGACTTTTTAGATTCACATCGGTATATTTATAGCCCGCCCAAGGAAGCGGGAAAGCACGAAAAATGCTTTAAGTTCTTAAGATTCAAGAGACCCACGAAGAGTGGGTATTTTTATCCTAAGAGATTGTTCTTTGAAAAAGTGTGCGCAGCTAATGTCAATTTAGCTGGGTTTCACACCTTAACAGAAGTATCAGAAGTGATATAACAGCTAAGGTCAGACTCAAAGTTGAGAAGATAAAACTTTACAACGGAGAGTTTGATCCTGGCTCAGGACGAACGCTGGCGGCGTGCCTAACACATGCAAGTCTTGGGAGAAAGAGGTAGCAATATCTTGAGTAAACCGGCGCAAGGGTGAGTAACACGTAGGCAACCTGCCCTAAGGACGGGAATAACTTCGAGAAATCGAGGCTAATACCCGATAATGCAGCGGCACCACATGGTGACAGTTGTTAAATGCCCGCAAGGGTTCCTTTGGATGGGCCTGCGTCCCATTAGGTAGTTGGTGAGGTAACGGCCCACCAAGCCGACGATGGGTAGCTGGTCTGAGAGGACGATCAGCCACACTGGAACTGAGACACGGTCCAGACT
>CAZOIM010000034.1:0-3958 GCA_964579855.1 uncultured Ignavibacteriaceae bacterium
CGCGCAATCAATTCCACTTCTTTGAGCGATCGGATAATCGCAACAGGGACTTCGATCATCCCCGCCGAAAGCGATGTGAGATAGTCGAATGCGGCCGCGAGAAACTGACTCATGTCGTCACCCGTGCGGGCACCTTTGAAGAAGTGTGATACATCGGACGGAAGCTTGACACCGCGGACGATATCCTGCATGGGCAGTGTCTGCCCGTTCGACGACAACGAATGGAGCGCAACGGCAAGTTCCACGAAACTCTGCACCCTCTGGAAGATCGGCTCCTCGAGAAGCGCCCAGATCTTGGCCCTCCAAGACCTGATCGAGAGTGGAACATTTAGCAATTTCTCAATTTCTGATTTCCAGATTTCACTTCCTCCCTGCGTATCGAGTTTTGCAAGTTCTGTATTAAATAAATCGTCCTGCAACAACACGGCAAGATCCGGACGGAGTGCCGGAAGAAGTCCGGCAATGAGTTTCCCGTGCTCGAAGAAATCCGCAACGTCCAGTCCGTGCCTCCTCAGCAATTCCTGCTGCATCAGTCCGATGTACTTCTTGAGTCCGTCGTTGTCTTCCCGCAATGCAAGGAGAGCCGTGTTCCCGGCCGGAAACGCCTCCTCCATCGCCTTGACCGACGTGAGAGCCGGGTCGTGGTAGATTCGGAGCGTATGGAGCATTTCGTACACTGGCAGCCGCGGCAAGAGTCGGTCGGCAATGAGCGATTCTGCATCCCCTTCTTTAAATTCGAGTTGCGCGAACCGATCGAGTGAGCGGAAGATTCCGGTCGTGAGCTGGTTGAGTCCCAGCACTGCCGTTTGAGACTGGTTGTGCGCGATCGCCCGCAGCCTGCTGCCGTGCTTCGAGAACGGGATGATTCCGGCGATCTGTTCCAGAATTTTCTGCCCCCGTTCTTCTCCTGAGCCGCCGGTGGGCCGGACCGTCGGTCTGTCACGGAGCTGGGGCATCGTCCTTGCGATGAAATACGAAATCACGTGGATGCCAACAACGTCGTGCTCTCTTCCGTACAAAATTTGCCGGAAGTTTTCGGTCACGAGTGCGATGAACTGGTCGAACACGGCATCCTTCACGCCGACGGTGAGTCGTTCGATCTCCTGCGTCCCGCGCTTCTTTTGCTGGAGCCGGCTCTCGACGAGCGATTCTGTCGCGCGGATGAGGTCTCCGCGATGACGATGCTGCGATTCCCGGAGATGGTAGAGCACCTCGGCCATTTCCCGTACAGGGAGGTGTCGGAGTTTCTCCGAGACCGCACTTTGAAGCGTCCGCAAATCCTGTTCGGTGAAAATTCCCATCAATGGTGTCGTCGCGTATTCACTGCTCTTGCGACCGGCTGCCTGGAGGTGCGTTGCAATAATCCTGCGGGCTTCCGGCGTTGTACCAAATGCCGCCTTGCCGGAAACTTCCGCGTAATAGCCCCCCTGCCGTTGCATCGGTTCACCGCTGCCAAGTTTGATCCTGACCCTCTCGGCAAGTTTGTGTTCCGCAAGCCAGAGCGTCAATTCGTATTTCGCCTGTCCGTACAGCGCTGCCCCCGCCGCCTGTCCTACCTGTTGGCTCAAGTCGGAGCCTGCGATGAATACTTCAGAAACGATTTCCGCGAACCGGTCTTCCGTTTCCTGGTCGATGCGGCGACTCTGCAGCGCGTAATCCCAGATCTTGCCGAGGTATGCCGGAATCGCCTTGACCGAGTCGATGTCTTCGAACAGTGGTATGAGGTCGATGGATGGCAGCTCGAGGTCAGCACGGTTCCGAAGCGATTGTTCGCGGCGTGCCCGCATTTTGCGGTCGAGAGCAATGAGAGCCTCCGCCTTCGTCGTCATGCTCACCTGCAAGGCAAGGATGACGCCGGGGTTGCCGTACTGCGACGCGATTTCGTTCAGCTCGTGGATGTTGTGCACCGTCGTTTCGATGGCGAACGAATCCTGAGCCGTCAACATTTTCTGATCGATCCTCGGCGTGATGACGTGACGCTGGAGAAGGTCGCGGTAGAGACACATCTCCAACAGAAGCGGCCGGTTGCCGAGATGGTTCGGCAATACCGGCAACAGTGCGTGGAGCTGCTTCCGAAGCTGCTTGTTGAGCGAGAAATAATACTCGAGGGTTTCTCTTCTCCGTTGGCGGAGTGCGACCATCTTCCTCTCAAGCCTGTCGTTGTGATGCCAGAGAAGCGTGAGGGGATCGCGTGCGAGGTGGAGTCGCATCCCAAGGCTTCGCATGGCTCCGGCTTTGACCGTGAACGGAAGAATACCGCGGTACCGTTTTTCCAGCTGCTGCGTGAGCGTGGTGATGTCGTTCAGCAGTTGCGTGAAACGGCGGTTATTCTCCGGAATTCTCTGGACCTCCGCGAAGAGTGTTGAGTCGATCTTGACATTCGCATCGGCATCCAGAAGCAGCGTCAGCAATCGCGAGAGACGGCTGACATTCACCATCACCGCGGCGGCGGCGAGACGATGTCCCTGGCCTGACGGTCTGTTGCTCCCGTCCCAATCGCTCCAGAATGAAACCAGTGGCCGCTCTTCCTGAGCGTTGTTCAGGAATGCATAGTTTTCTGCGACAATCAGCGAATCGAGGTCAAGAATCAGCTCATCCGGCTCTTCCGCTGACGCGATGGCGACATTCATTCCAAGAAATTCTTCCAGCAATCCACGGGCTGCAGCGTGAAGAGTCGCTCCCGACACATTCGCGCCGCGAATCAGCGTTCCGATAATCCTGTTGAATTGCCGTTCGAGACGCATTGAATACATCTGCGTCGGGTGGACGGTCCGGTCGTACGATCTCTTGTGGAAAGCATCGACGCGTCTTGTCAACGAGTCTTTGTAGAATTCCTGTTCAAGTCGTTTAACCAATGATTTGCCGCCATCCGCTTGCGCCGTAGCCATCATTTCTTCTGCCAGAGAAGAGCGGTCATGCCAGCATTGCCGGAAGATCGCCAGCCGTTGCGGAAGATATTCCTCACGGAATTTTCTTGCCATTTCACTGTCGCGGAATCCACGAACTCTGTCAATGTTCAACCCCTCGATTGCACGGAGGATTTTATCCTCGACCGTATTCCAACGTTCAAAATCAATTTGACTGTCACCCTGAACTCGTTTCAGGGTCTGCGAATGAGTAGATTCCGAAACAAGTTCGGAATGACGAGGCAAGCGGATGCGGTTGTAACGGGATTCCTCTTCCGCGATAAGGCGGTTGAGGTCGATCAAAACCCTTCGCGTCTTGTTAAGAAGGATTTCCGCGCCGTCGGTTCCGCCGAGCGTGAGGCGGAAGGTTTTGCGCCCTGTCTCAAAACCTTTTTCTGTTCGAGCGAAGGTAGAGAGCGGCAACATACCGATTCCCTGTCGTGCGAGTCCGGACGCGAGCCAATCGAGCGAGAGTCCTGCCGGCAATTGATGAATGACCAAGAGAGGATACATACTCCCCGTCGGTGGAATGATCTGGATGTGGAACGGATTCCTGTCCTTCGGCAAATTGCTGACGGCCTCCAGAAGTGCGTTCGTTCGCTCGAGAAAAATCTGATTGCGGAGCTTCCAGTATGCTCGTGCATTGCCCCTGTTGCTCCTGTAGAATAGATATGTCAGTGCGATGGCACCGACGTTCGGCAAAATATTTCGATTCACGGCGGAGAATTTGTTGAACAAGTCTTCGCGCCGGATTTCCACGACGGCGAGCCTTGCGCCAGCAAGACAATCCGTTTTCGAGACAGAATGGACAGTAATGACATTCTCTGCCTGCTTCCCGGATACCGTACCGCTCCGGACAAGTTCGTTCGCGATCTGGCGGACGGTTTTGAATCCTGGCAATTCCGATGACGGTGCAACATACTGGTAGGAGAGATCGTCGATAATCAGAACGCCAAGCTCAAGGAGTCGCGCAACAAGCCTGCGGACACCCGCCTCATTGAAGACTCTGCCGGTGGCGTTGTGGGGATTGTTGATGACAAACGCCCCGGATT
>CAZOIM010000034.1:4058-23925 GCA_964579855.1 uncultured Ignavibacteriaceae bacterium
CCCAGGAAACTCGATTGCAGGTCTTTGTGCCATTCCGTTGAGTCAATCTCGGTCGCCAATTCATCGAGAAATTCGTTCGCGTGCATCCGCGCAAAGCGATCGACGGGAGCAAGTGGACCAAGCGAATGGAGCTGTTCGGTGGCGGAACCGATCCTCGCGGAAAGCATTGCCGCGCGGGATTCGATCTTGTCGGTTACCGATTCGACGATGCCGCTCAGATGACGTTCGAGGTTCCCTGCACGTTCCGGGAGGTAGCTCGTCGCGCTCAGCGCAGGGGAAAGACCTTCGAAGGTTGGCTCGAGCGTGATCGTGGTTTCGTCAAGATCCGGCGAGTTTCCGGATTCGTTTTGACTCAGCAAGTACGAAAGAAGCTCGATCTCGGACGCCGAAGGTGTCCCTTTGAGCTGAAAATGGACGGATTCGAACACTTTGAGCACGTCCGCGTTTCCGGCGAGGAAAACTGTCGATAGTCCGTGCAGCCGAGGATCGAAGATGGCCGGCGTAAGAAGCCGGATGACGGTTTGAACAAGTTTTGCTTCGCGTGCGAGTGAAAGCCGGTTCGGCGCGTTGTTTGCTTCGATGAAGAACAACGGGTGTTCGAGGCTGACGTGTCGAAGATTCCTGCGCATTTCCTCATCGAGGAGAGACCCCAGAACCAGGAATGCCGGCGTCAATGGGTCGCTCACAAATCTTTGCCTGATTGCATGGAGAGCGGTGTGCTCATCTTCGGGGAGTTGCTCGAACTTGAGGCCGCGGTAATCAGACACACGCAATCCCGCATCGAGTCGATGGAAAAGGATCCTGGTCGGGAGATGGACCATCGAAGACGAGAGGGCGTGGAAAAGGACTCGGAGCGATTCGTTAATCCCTCCGGTTGCCAGAATGATTTCCCGTTTACCGCTTGTTTCACCAAGGTCGTACTTCATCGCTTCCGGTTGGTTCTGCAGCCAGTCCGTAAACGTTTTGATGAGTCCGACGGGATTGTTGCGCGAAAATCCGCCGCGCGGAGTATAGGGCGAGCTCCGGTGGATGGTCCGTTTCAGGAATTCCAGCTTTGGTAATTCTTCGCTTTCCCAGTCGAGGTGACGGAGGAGTGCATCTGTGTCATCTTCGCCGAGATCAGTGCGACCGATATCGATACCGAGGACAATCCGAAGGTACGCGGAGGTGAGTCGGGGGTCCTGGACGGGATTGCCGATATGGAAATTGACGCGATCCTCCGGTGCCGTCGCTGACGATGCTGTTGTCTCGCTGATTTCCGAGACGCGCGCTGCGCGGAGGGGTTTCAGCTGGAAATATGAGAGTGGATCGTTCACGCTTTCTTTTCTGCGCAGCGACGTAACATGCTACGTCGCTGCCACAATGGTGATAAATCAACAATGGCAGGCGGACATTCGAATGTCCGCCTGGTACGAAGAAAAACCAAGGGTGGATTCAACTCTTGGACTTGGTCTTTTTCTCAGAGCGATAGGATTCGATGGCGCTCGAAAGCAGCTTCTGGAACATGCCGAGAAGGTCTGATCCCTGAGCCGCATCCTGTGGCGAAAAGGAAACAATCGTTCGCGCATTCTTCAGCCCCTGGCTCGCTTCGGCAAGACGCGCCGCCTGCGGTGTGAGCATGAGAAGCTCAGGACTGCTTCGCAGCATGTCGAGTTCTTCTTTGTCGAATTCAAGTTTCCTGCGGCTTCGTTTCAATTCTTCTTCCACGCGGAGGTTGGCGAGGATGGATTCCCGCTCGAGCTGGTTTTTCTTCAGGTCATAGTTTTTCAGCTCGAGCTGGTTTTCGAGAGCAGCGATTTCCTCATCGGCTTTGAGTTTGGCCTTTGCACTCGCGATGCGGGCCTTTTGGTTCAGCGATTCCGTTTGTTCCAGGATGCGGGCATGTTCCTGCTGGCGCAGCGCTTCGGATATCTGTGCGTTGAGCGGCTCAAACGAGAGGATGACGAGTGAAATGATTTCGAGTCCGAATTTTGCAGAACTCGCCGGCACTTTCAGGTTCAAATAGCTGTGGATCTTCTCGGACGAAAGCTCTTCGATCCCAAGCTGTTCCGTGTACTCCTTGACGAATCCCTGCACCAGCGATTCGAGTTCCTTGCCCGCTTTTCCGACAGCATCGGCGCTCCATCCACCAACGCGCATAAGGGCCGCAAGGTGTTCCATAGAGGCCGCGACCGTCACCGCGAATTTCACCCTGATCTCGAGGTTTCCTTTTGCCGTCGCGTCGACCGTCATTTGCATCGAATGGGTGGTGCGGCGTATCGGGAGACTGAAATGGCGTGGGTAGAACCGTCCGGTTCTGACAGCAAGTCCCTTCTTCCCTTCGAAGACGACGACATCATCGGGTCTTCGGATGCGGTACTCGAATCCCACAACAAGACATATCAGGACAATGAGCGCAATCAATAACTCCATGTGATTCTCCTTTGGCTGGATCGTTCAGGCAGTGTTTCAACAGTCAAGATACGAATTCCGACAGTGCTACGCAACGGTTTTACGCAGAAACGATGATTTTCAACACTTTACTTAGGTGGGGTGGTGAGAAAACGGATGAGGGGGAAGTGGTGACATTAATCGTGGATGACGGCATCCCCTTTGAGTTGTGACAATGAGGAATATCCGGAAAGTCCCAGCGTTAGATCGATGTCAGCGATGAGATTTTGGAGGACGTGCCGGACCCCCTGTTCACCCCCGACAGCAAGGCCCCAGACATACGGCCTTCCCAGCAATACGGCCTTTGCGCCAAGAGCCATCGCTTTGACGACGTCCGACCCGCGCCGGATGCCGCTATCAAACAACACCATCGTTTTCTTACCGACAGCTTTGACAATAGGAGGAAGAGCATCAAGTGCTGCGACAGCACCATCGACCTGACGGCCGCCGTGGTTTGAAACGATAATGCCGTCAATACCATACCGAAGCGCTTTCCTGGCATCCTCAGGATGCAAAATTCCCTTCAGGATGATCGGCAAGTCCGTTTGCTTGCGAAGCCATTGAAGATCTTCCCACGAGAGAGCAGGGTTGGAAAACACTTTGGCGAAATGACGAACCGCCTCCAGCGGCGCTTTCTCCGGCGACTTGCTGAGGGCGGATCGAAATACCGGATCCGAAAAGTAATTTGCGAGACCGTCCCCCGTTAGAAACGGCAGATACGCATTCTGGAGGTCACGCTCCCGCCACGAAAAGAGCAACGTGTCGATCGTAACGACGAGTGCGGAATACGAAGCCACCTCAGCCCGTTTGATAAAACTGCGTGCAAGCTCCACACTCTTCGGCCAATAGAGCTGAAACCAGTGGGGCGTGCCGTCGATTGCCGATGCCACCTCTTCCATGGTCTTCGACGATGCGGTGCTAAGAACAAGAGGGACGTTCAGCGATGCAGCCGCTTTCGCAACGGCTACTTCGCCTTCGGGATGGATAATCCCCTGCACACCGATAGGCGCCAACAGAAATGGAACGCCGAGATTTTGACCGAAGAGATTTACTCGCAGATCGCGTTCCGCAACGTTGCGCAAGTGACGAGGAACGATGCGCCATCGGTCGAAGGCCTGACGGTTTGTCTGCATCGTTGTCTCACCTCCGGCACCCCCGGCAACATAGTCGTACGCCTCCTTACTCAATTTAGTGCGTGCTTCGCGTTCAAGTTCTTCAATACGAACAGGATAGATCGGTTTGCGACCGAGAATTCCCCGCTGATAGATTTCCAGCTGGCGTTGCATCCCTGGAGACTGCGGCGGAAGAGGAGGTTTCTTTTTAAGTATTCCTCCACCCTTGAGAAGGAAAAGGATAGTCTTTGGTTTAATCATCATCGATCGCAATGTCGGCCCAAGAAATCACATTGACCTGCGCAGGGTCTATTGAGAATCACTCCCGACTCTGTCTTTGGAATTGAACGTATCGATCGTACCAACCGCCGGCCTCGTTGTAGGCCTTTTGCGATCCCGAAATCAGATTCATAATTGATCCGATCATAAATGTTTGTCCCGTCGACAAATTCTGTTTGGTGATTTTGTTCTTTGCGTCATCGCCGTAATGAATTTTTTCCAAACCCTGTTCATAAGGCGTAAAGAGCTGTTTGGACTTTGTCCGTTGTTCAGCCCATGACTTTCCTGTTCGCGCCAATTCGGCTTCAACGATTGCGAAGTGCTTCTTGAACGCGTTAACCTTCACTGCAAGAATGGCTTTGGGATCAGGCTCATCCCCGCCTTCTCCTCCGGTATGGATAACAGGGAGTTTCTTGATTTCGGCATCTTGCCATTCGTTCACTGCATTGTGCTTCGTCTCAATCTCTTGCTGGTGCTGCATTTCGGCCTGCACGGTGACATTGAGGTTCTGAGCGTCGTTGGCGTTGGTTTCAGTAATTTTCCCCATCTCTTTGAGAACGGCGATCACCGCCTGCGGCTCAGGTTTCATGGGACCGGTCACCATCGCGGTATTCTCTGCCTGTATCTGCATCGCCAGCTTCATCTTCTCATCGTCGCTCATAGTTTCCATTTTTTTTTGGAACTCAGGATCCTGCATTTTTCTCATCAGGTCACCCTGCGTACCGGTCGCAGGTGTGGAAATATCGATTTGGATTTTTCCGAGATCGTCTGTCAGGCTCTTGAACAGACTGTCTGCCGTGCAGTCTCCCTGACGGTTGGGCATGTTGCAGCCGCATTTGTCGTATGCTTCTTTTACTGTCATCGGCGGAGGTGGAACTTTGTCGAAATACTCCAGAAGGGTCACCTTTACCGGCTGCTGAGACAAAGCCACGCAGCTCACGAACAAGAGCGTGAGAGCCCTCATCAACGATTTCATGGTGCACTCCTTTGATGGTGGATTGACGATAGCGAACAAGATTCTACGGACGGGTCGAGGGATTAGCGAAGGAGGGATCCGCCGTATCGTGTGGCGGAAAGATAACCAATTATTTAGAGTGAGCAAACGCGGTCGCAATGACTACATCTCATAATCCAGCACAATTCTGGAGTCACGCAATCCTCGTACAATAGTGACAAAACGCTGGTGTTCAGGATGCTTTTGATACATGTCGAGATCTTCCCTGCTCGCAAATTCACTCACGAGTCCCAAATCATACGCATCCTGGCCTGTGTTGAAGTTGATTCCCACTTCGAGCTTCCGGATTTCTTTGATCTTCGATGCCAGGGCTTCCAGCTCTCTCTTGAGCTTCGCGGCATTTTCGGATTTTGATTTACCTTCTGCTTGTTCTTTCAGTTTCCACAAAACAATGTGTTTTACCATAGAAGACCTTCTTAAAATATGATGTCGCACTCGGATATTGCTACCAATCGCATAGTTGGGACTTTCACGGTCCAGAGTCCGGCCGTCGGGTTATTCTGGCTTGTTGTGCTTTTCGTAATGGACCATCGGGCCATACCAGTCAGCAGCATACCTATACGCTTCCTGCGACTTGTCGATGAGTTCGGTAATTGCCTGTATCATCATGTTCTGACCGGGAGTGAGCTGCACCTTCAACATACCATTCACGGCATCGTCGCCGTAGTGTGTCTTTTCTAGCGCCGCTTCAAATGCTGCGTACATCTTTTTCGACTTCACCTTCTCCTCTGCCCACATGTTGCTCACCTTTTTCAAGTGCTCATCGGCGATGGACACGTGTTTCCTGTACGCGGTGAGGTTGACGTTGTAGATGGCCTTTGGATCCCGTGTCGAACCTGCCTCCCCCTCATCGTGTACGGGCAGGTTCTTAATTGCCTGAGCCTTCCAATCTTCAACAGCTTTGTGCTTCGACATCAGTTCGTCTTCGTATTTTGTCTGGGCTGCGCTTTCTGCGCCAAGCTGTGAATAACCCTGTGCCTGCGACTGCATGAGTTTTTGGTATTCTTTGAAGGCATCCATGACGGATTGCGGTTCTTGCTTCATCGACCCTCCCATCGCCGGAGTCTCCGTAGGCGTCGAGATCGTTTTATCAAGGCGGGCCAATTCATCCCGCAATTGCTTAAAGAGTTTCTGTGCATCGCTGTTGTCCGGTTGACTCGCATTGCCGCATTTTTCGTAGGCTTCCTTCGCCGTTGCCGGCGGCGGTGGCACTTTGTCGAAATACTCCAGAAGATTTACCTTTACCGGGTGTTGGGACAACGCGATGCTACCCATGAACAAGAGGGAGAAAGCCGTCATCAACGATTTCATCGTGCACTCCTTTGATGGTGAATAGCAGAGAGCGAATCAGGATCTGCGGACGGTTCGAGAGGTTAGCAACGGAAGGATCCGCCATTCTGTGTGACGGAAAGATAATCATTTATTCGACGTGTGCAAACGTGGCCGATGTGCCTACATTTCGTAATCCACAACGATTCTGGATTCGCGCACTCTCCGAACAAGACCGGCAACCCGCTGATGTTCAGGATTATTCTGAAAGACGTCGAGATCGCTCTTGTTTGCGAATTCGCTCACGAGTCCAATATCATAGGCATCCTCGCCAGTGTTGAGATTGATGCCCACTTCGAGTTTGCGGATTTCTTTGATTGTCAGAGTCAGTGACGCCAGCTCGCGCTTGAGAAGAACGGCATTGTCGGCTTTCGATCGGCCTTCGGCTTGGTCTTTAAGCTTCAGTACAATAATGTGTTTGATCATAGAAGGTATTTCCAATCACCAGAGATTCGAATGGGGTGGGCACATTCCAAGGCTTCTATGGCTTGGCAGGTTTCCAACGCGCCATGCACTTCAAGATTCGTCTTGCACGCGCCTGAATTGCCGGTCCGCCGTACTGAACCATCTGTTCGATCAATGTCTGCAGTTCCTTCCTCAAGTCGGGTTCGTGTTCCGCAACATTAAGCACGATCGACATTGCGTGAACCCTGACGGCGATGGCTGAATCAGGAGATTCGAGTTCGTCAAAGGAGAGCGACACAACCTTGCCCAGAAGTTTTGGCGGAATGTCGATGAAGGAAAGCAGTCGGAGAACGTTTCGCTTCACCGCGATATGCACTCCCGGTTCCTGCATTTTACCAACCATTGCGCTGAGCCACGGGGTAATGAGGAATGGATGGCGCTCAGCACACTCACCTATGATCCAGGCCGAGCGTTGAGTGATCCGGTATTCTCCCTGAAGAAACAGATTCATCAACTGCCTGAATCGTTTTTTGTCCGGTCCGATCCAGCGTGCGATCTTCATTACCTGACGCTTCGAATGCTCCCGGAGGATTTCTTCTTTGAGATACTCGAGAGTACTCCTGGACGACTCAGCGTGCGCGCGGCCGGATGCTCGCCTCTTAGCCATTGACTTTCCTAGCTCGAATACTAGAAATACGATTTACCCTTTTCCAACATCTCCTGAAGAGGCATCTTCGGTTTCCTGCAGAGAAACACCTTGAGATGGTTCTCGTGTGAAGAAACGTACGGGCTCGAAAACTCTCCTTCGCAGGGTAGCACATCGTCAAACAATTCCTTCAGCCTGTTGAAATACTTCTCCTGCTCGAGCCGAAGAACGATTGAGCCGTGCAATCTCTCCTTGCTCCACAAATAGTAATTGTTGTGTCCGCTCACGACCGACGGCATCGTATCTTTCTTCCCAAACAATTCAATCGCCCCCGCGTCTCCATAATTTCCTGCCGCAATGATCGCGTCCTTCTTCTCATCACTTGACAGGTTTAGGTATGCTTTCAGGACCAGCGCATATTTTTCTTCCCACCCGATCCTGTCAGCGAGAATCTGTGGAAGCGGAGGTTTCTTTCCTTTCTCGATTTCCGTGTTGAGTCCCAACCTTGTCACCTGGGCGTGCACAGTTTCATAATCGAAATAAGGCAGAATGACAGGCAGGGCAACTGCAAGACCTGAAAATAGCACGAGGATAAGTACGCTCTTCAGCCAGCGGACATTGTATTGTGCGATGAGGGTTTCATAGAAGATCGCGCCACCGGCAAATACTGCAGGGTACGCGAAGATCATTCTGTCCGAGCGGCTTGTTCCCGTCAGCATCATGAACGACAGCAGCCCGAGAAAGAGAACGGCAAGGAACCTGACCTCCCGCATTTTTTTCGCAACGAGCAGATACACGAAGCCGGCAAGCCAGACCGGTACGGTGAATGGTGACATTCCTGTTATCTGACCTGCCATAAATGCCGTGGGAGGTGTAAACACATTCTTATATCTGCTGATGTTGGAATAGAATTCAAGCGACGGATAGTGATTTGCCATCTGCCACATAATGTTCGGCAGGACAATGAGGAATCCGGATATTCCTCCGAGGAGAAACCATCTGTTCGTCATCAACTTCCATTTGCCCGTGAGCAGAAGCGAGCAAAGCAGCGCAAGTATGAACACCAGGAATGTGTGTTTGTTCATCACTCCCAGCCCCATTACAATCCCGATGGCGATCCACCGATTCGGCTCGTCGGTCTTGATCATACGAATCGTAAGCAAGAGCAATGTCACCGCAAGCAGCGGCTCGAACGCATTCATGGAATAGAATCCTCCGAACGCGATGAACATCGGCGACGCTGCCATGGAACATGCCGCGAGCAATTGTGCATATGTTCCGCCGCCGATCTCCTCTGTTATTTTCCCGGTATAGAACACTGACATGGATTGTGCGAGCGCAGGGAGTACTCGAATCGCGTAGAGCGAAGTTCCGAACACGCATTGGAACACCGTCAGTACCAACGGAGCTAGTGGAGGATGATCGACGTAGCCGGCAGCGGGATGCAGAGCGCAAGCGATGTAGTAAAATTCATCGATGAAGTACCCGTATCCCTTCACAAACGAGGAGCCATAGATCAGTAGGAAGGTAAGACCGCTCACAAGGAGAAGGTGTTTGTGTTCGGAAACGTTGTTCTGTAATGCGTTCATCTGTTGAGTCCAAAGAAGAGTATCAAAATTTCTTCCGTCCGCTCACGCCAGTTTGCCCACTCGTGACCATCATTGAATTCGTGGTAGACGTGCTTAATACCGTCTTTCGTCAGTTCCGCACTGAATTCCCGGTTGATGCTGAGAAACGATCCATCCGCACCGGGATAATCGAGGTCATACGCCCCGACATCCGTGTAGAGCGTGAACGGCTTGTGTTTTGCCAGATGTTCCTCAGCATTATCCAGAATTTCGAGCAACTGTAATGTGATCGTGGAGGACTGTCCAGCTGCATTCAGGAACACATCGGGACGTTTAAGGACTGTCGCCAGCGATACGTGTCCCCCATTCGATATTCCCATCATCCCACGATCCTCCGGTTTGCGCGACGTGGGGTACGACTTGTCCACCAACGGTACCAGTTCATCACATAACATCGTGGTGAAAGCACGTTGCCTCCGACCCACATACTCCTCGCCGCGAAGAACGGGAGGAACAAATACAACAATGAGCGGTTTTATCTTGCGCTCTGCAATAAGATTGTCGAGCACGTTCGTAAAGTTCTCAGACTCCAGAGCTTCAAATCCATCGTGAACGTAGAGGGAAGGGAGATTCGTCAGAGTTGAAACGCCATTGGGTTTGTGGATTTTTACTGGTCGGGAGCGAATCGAATCGATGCCGCTCTTGAACCAGATACTGTCTATGGTCCCGTGTGGAACATCTGGCCGGTAGTTCAGGACAGGATTCGCAACAAAGCCGGACATCGCGAGTTCGGAGTGAGGACCATATCCGCTCGGGGTTATGCGCGGATTGCGCGGATCAGTTCCCGTCTTCCCGTCGACGATAAATTGATAATCAACACGCGTATCGGGAGGAACCGTGTATGAACGATAGAAGAACGAGAACTCGCCGCACGGAATGCTCTCCAGCGTGTCCGGTTGCGACCACCCTCGCTGCAAATCGCCGTTGATTACGACCGTGCGTGCCTTGCCGAACCAGACGAAATGCACAAGGCTTCTGTTTTCGACCAACGGTGTGGTTCGGGAGGTTTTAAGAATTTCGTCCACTGATGCAGACCGCTGCGCAACAGGCAAAAGCCTGAGGCGCAAGAGGAATGCCTCGAAGGACGGTGATTGTTGACCGGCCAACAAAAATAGTACAATGAATCCTACGCTTGACATGGAGCACCCTTTCAGCAAAGAGTATTGTTTTTTCCAGACGTGCGGCCCCGATTATTCCGCCGTAAAAGTCTTTCTCGTTTCGTCGAATATCAAATGCTTCGTCGTCTTAGCGGTTCCGGCCGAATACGAAATACTCAGATTCGCTTTCCCAATCGATTGTTCATTCAGATTCGCCAGGCGCATTGTTCCCATCTCTCGTTTTCCAATCTGCATGGCAGGCTGAAGGGTCCCCGGAATTCCCGAAGGTGACACCAGCGAGACATTCCGGACTGGATCGCCTTCGTTCACAAAGAAGACCATCAAGTCTGCACCTTTTTGCACGACACTGGTCACGTGAAAGACGGGGAGCGGATCCGACAGGAGCGCGGCGGGAACTGCGGAGGAAGGATTCGACCGACCCAATATTCGATTGGGCTGATTTATTCTTCTGGGATCCCGGGGATTGCTTAGCGGAGAAGACGGCAACGGCATGGCGGCGAGTTCATTCAAATCGTAGTCTGTCCTTTCCAGGGGCCTGCCAGCAAGAACATCAAAGAACGTTGGATCGTACGTATCGATGACTTTGAAGTAAAGGAGTGAAGAAGCAACAAGCAACCCTGTAACGAAGCCGCCAATATGCGCCCAGTGTCCGACATTATCGCCGCCGACGAGAATACCAATAACATCGAAAATCGCCCAGGCGATAATCATCCAGTATGCCCGGACTTTGAACCGGCCGGACTTCCAAAAAATGCCCATGAACGGAAACGAAAAGAAGTACCAACAGTGAAGCCTGTTGACGGGAAATAATACAAGCGACATTCCGACAATTCCATTGATTGCGCCGCTCGCACCCAACGCCGGCATTCCACTGAACAACATGTGCGCGACCGACGCACAAATGCCGAGGAACAGATAAAGAAACGGATAGACGCCATTCCCCACTGTTGCTGAAACGGCGTTCCCGAACACCCAGAGAAAAACCATATTGCCGAACAAGTGAAAGAAATCGGCATGAAGGAATGTACTGCCGATCATTTGACCGAGGTCCCAATCCCTCAGCACGAGTGATTCAGCATCTTCAAGAGCGATAATTCCGAAGGCAACGAAGAAGAAAATCAGCGAATTGACTGCAATGAGTGCGGCATTAAGATACGGGAGCCGTGTGTAAATCGTCTCCAGTCGATAGGGTATGAGCATCATGGTAGAGCCATCCTTTCAACGATGAACCGAACGCACAACTCCGAATTTTGAGTCACCTCCCAGGTCAGTTCTTTTTGAATCCTCTCGACAAGCCCCCCAACACAACGAGAGCGACAGCGAATAGCACACCACTGACGATGGGGGAAATTGCTTGAAACAGGAGTAACGCCGCCAACACAATGCATACCCCTAAGAAAACAACAACGGCCGGTCTTGCTTTCATCTCATCATCCCTTCAGTAAATTCGGTCGATCAACTTTTCTAAACAGCTCACGTGACTCCAGGATGCGACAACGTTCCTGTCTCTCTACAGGTTGTGAGTCAACCAATCAAGCGCAACACTCCTGTCTTCCACAAATCTCAACTGATTTCCCTTATTTGCCTCGGCCATAAATTCGCGAAATCGCTTGCTGCAAACGATCTCATAGGATCCTACGATGACCGCCCTGATGTGATAATTCGAGAATTTCTGGACAATCTCTCCTGCCAGTCCGCTCGTAAGATCATAGAACGAAGGAGAGAAATTCGACTCATTTAACATAAAGAGATTCGTATCGTGTTCGCCGCCGAACGCCAGCAGATCAAGGATATCGTTGGGATTTTTAACGATCACCTCAGTCGTACCACAGTTCACGTACTTCGATCCGTTATAGGCTTCGACCGTTATGTCCTGTGCGTCCACGGTTCTTTGTCCGACAATTTGCTCTTTACGGTTTCAATAGACACGACTCCCGGCGCAATGAGAGCGCCGGGAACCGTAGGGAATGTTATTCGGTGAATTCCACGACGTCAGCACGCACCACGATTCTCGGCTGCGTATAGACCCACAGATTCAGCGCTTCCGCATCGTAACGAACATTGACGAGAGCGATCTTTTTGCCTTCAACAGAACCATTCGTCGCTTCGTAACTCTTCCAAAGATTCTGGAGAGCTTCCTTGTACAACTCGCCCGACCCGGAAATGCGCAACAGGGCAAAGGTGCTTGTTGATGCACCGAGAGAAACCGAGGCGCCGAACAGATAACCGGCTTTTGCTTCTCCGGAGATATCCCTCGCCACGATCTTGAAATTGTTCTTCTGCAGCTGGACGTCCGTGACGTGACTCGACATGAACATGCCACCTGTTGCACAACCGGTAATCGTCAGTAACACCGCAATGATGATAAGAGTGAGGACCAGAGAACGCATTTTCATTTTTGTAATCTCCTTATGTTTGGTTTGTAGATTTTGGATGATTCATGAGGTGAACTACAATCTTACACCCAGAAAAAACAACGGCGGAAAATAGAAGAACGGATCCTTCTTTTCTTTATCCTTGAAACTTTGGGGTTTGTTGCTCGCATAAAGCCCAAATCCGAAAGGCCATTGGAGATTCACGTAGAATGGCACATCCGATATGGAGAAATCCCATTGGTAGCCCAGCCGAAATTCGTTGTAGAGGTCGAAACTCCGGTAATACTTCATTTCGTTCTTTTCGTAGAAATTATCCCACGTCGGCCAGAGCTGATATTCCACGTGGAGATTGTTCCAGAGGTAGTGTCTGTAGCCGAGAATAATCCCGCCGGCGTTTGTGTTACCGACATTTTCGTAATAGATGTTCGTGTAGTCCAGGCCGAGGACAATTTCACTCCTCCCGGACATGCGATAACTGTACTGGACCGCATAGATCTTGAACAGAGGCGAAACAGGACACAGATCGATTGCGCTGTTGTGCGCTCTGTTCCCGGTTGTGCTGTCTGCTGATTGGCAGTACACCGTCACAGAAAGCCCAAGCAGGGCTGCAAAAATAATGATGACGATTGCCGGATATCTTATAGTGTGGTTCTCCTTAATGATCGAAAAACAATCAAAGAAGAGAAGCAAACTGCTCAATTTGTATGGATCCAATCCCCATTCTTCACATCTCCCGATGGTTGTGTTTGCCGGCGCCATTTAACCGATAGACACAATAAGGTCCGACAAATGCGGCAACGAGGATGACAACCCAGACGCGCCCTGCGAATACATTATAGTCGTGGAGCAACGCAGACCAGGGCTGACCAGAGACGTAGTGACCGAAGAGGAATTCAAACGCCACGGTCATCGCCAGCCACAAGAAACCAATGATCCAGGCCTCTTTGGCCGATCCGATTTTCCATCGTTCGCTTACCCCCCAGAGATAGACCGCAAACAAGATGAGCAACGTAACAGTCGAAATCTGATGTGCTGCGAGGTTTCCGACGAAGGGCTTATAGGTTAATTCCCGTATCGCGCCATTGATGATGGCCAGGATGACAATACCGAACCAGGCAAACGTATATTTCACAATCATTTGGTTTCCCCTGTAATTTTTGTGTGGATATCGTTGGGTTATTCGGTAAGTCGCGGGGTTCCTGATTAACTTGACAGAGAAGTCATATGTCCGACGAGTAAAACAACACACAACTGGAATAGAAGGGCGAGTCGAGTGGTGGCTCGCTCACAATTAGAGTGTTGGGAAGGAAGATACTCTCGAACAAAAGTAGAAAATGAAAAATCGAAAGACAATCTCCAAGTTTGAGAATTGGCAGGAATGAGAAGAAGAGAATTCAGCCAAAAGAAATGGATCGACGATTCTCTTTTCTGAGATAATGGTTTCGGGAAAAACAAAACCCCAGCGTGGATCTATTTATGGGCTTGAAGTAGAGTCAAAATTTGTGAGGGTCGCTTTACCCCAGTGCATCGCCACCAAGCTTGAAGACGAACCAGTTGTTCTATTCAAAAATTGCGTGATATGATTCACGAGGACGCACAAACACCTATAAACATTGGGTCCCTGTCTCAATTGTTCTTGTTCCCAAATTTGACAATGTGGGCTGGAAACGGTATCATCTAAATGTTTGTTCGGTCTTTAGATGTCTGCTCAATTTTAACAGGGGATTCAATTCTTACCAATGAGCGGATCGTTGCGCGTGACGATCGCCCTTCCCCAGCAACCACTTCCCAACGTAGCACGTGCGTTTCCATCTGCACAGAATTGCAACGATGAGTACGGTCAGTTTGAAAAGTCTACGATCTGCTCGGACGCGAAGTGGAAACGCTGGTGAACGGCCAGATGGAGGTGGGCACACACCAGGTTATCTTCGATGCGTCGAGGTTTGCCAGCGGTTTCTATTTGTACATCGTCAAAGCTGAAGAGTTCACGGCGACGAAGAAATTCATCCTACTTAAATAGAGGCAAGTGCCAGATAATTCATTTCTTATGCTGTTTCGACTCGGGAAGGAGCAATCTGTGAGACATCTCATTTATTCTTTCAAAACGGTTTGGCTGTTCTTGTTGGTTGTCCCAAGCGCCTTGCCGTTCGTGACCCGGGCACAGAGCAGCGGTCCGGGCGGCGAAAGCACCCTAAATTGGTTTACTTTTGATTATAACGATATCAGCTACAACAATAAACGGATGCATGCACACAGTCTCTATGGCACCTCTTATGACTGGACCCCTCCGAAAGGTCATGATATCGAGTATATTGCGAAAAAGGAGGGGGGACATTATTTGATCATCGTCCTTGATGATGGAAGTATCTACACTTTCAGTTCGGGTTTTCAAGGGACCTTTCAACCTCCAAATTTGATATCATCGGGAGGCTTTTCATTTACAAAGATCGAGGGAGACGCTCTGTTCGGAATAACCTCATCAGGCGGTACCTTTGTAAGCCGAGATACTGCTGCGAGCTGGCAAATCGATACGACCGGGCTCGGAACAGGATTTCCATATGATATCGGACTCGACACCCTCCGGTATGTTTATCTTTCTTCTTCAACGGGTCTGTACAGACAACACCCCGACACAAGTATTTGGCGAAAGGTTACGTCATTTCCCGTAGCCTTTACGAACGCGGTGTTCGTCGATCGTAAGAACAGGATCTTTGTCGCATCATCCAGGAAAACGTACGTCAGCACAAATAGCGGAGCGACGTGGAACATCGATACCACGGGGTTGACTGTCAAAGACATCCTCGGACTGAAGGGGTTTTGCGACGACGCGTACGGAAACATCTACGCCCGCAGCGCAACTGAATTATGGCGATCCACGGGAGGAACGCAGCCGTGGACTCACATTGACCAGCCATTGAACGCTCTGGCGTTCGATCCGTCTGTCTATCCTCTGTTTAACAATCTCAGTGGGGACTCACTGCTCTATGCTTCGACCGTCTTTGGTTCTTACGTAAGCTCCGATCAGGGAACATCGTGGACGCGCGACAGTTCACAATTTAGCGCTTCGTTTATCTATGGTTTTGCCAAAACATCCGCTGGCAGATGTCTCACTAGCACGAACCTCGGGGTCTATTATAGGAATCCGGGCGATCTCCAGTGGACAAAGACATTTCCAACTTCAGGTTACCTTGCCGCGAGCCCGGTTTTTCTCGACGGTTCAAGCAATGCCTACACGCTCGGCAAGAAAGTAAGTTCCGCTTCTCTTTCGGACGTGCGTTCGAACTGGAAAAGCACCGATGGTGGCCTTACCTGGAATGCGGACACTGCCGGCCTCGGCAGCAGCGGCACTGGACAAACCCCGCTGTACTTTGTCGATGAGCTCGGCACGCAATATTATGGAGCTTATGGTTCCCCTGCAAATTTTTATCGTAAGACGTCCGGACAAAACTGGACCCCCGACACCGGTGGATATGGAAGCCGACCGTCAGAATACCCGATTGCCTTCGGCACCGACCATCATGGATTCGTGTATGTCGCAACGAACAGTCTGAGCACGTACAAGGGAATGGTGTGGAAGCGTTCGATCACTGGAGGTACATGGACAGCGGATACTTCCGGTTTGGCTGGGACGCAAATATATTCCATAACCGCAGATAAGAGTGGAAACACGATTGCGGGTGCTATCGACGGCGTGTACAAGAAAAGTGGCGGAGTATGGTCCAAGGTTCCCTCGCCTTCTTTACTCAACGGATACAGTGCGTTCGTGGTGAGCGTGGACTCAGCCGGTAATACGCTCGCCGGGTTCAGTGTCTTCGGAATTCCCAACTACACGTGGCGTGGTGTTTACGCAACCAAAAACAACGGCTCCACATGGACTTATTTGGGGCTCGACAGCATTTCTGTTCGAGGACTCGTCTCGTACGGCGACTCGACCTTCGCGTTCACGTACGCCGACGGACTCTATCTTGTGCGGTCGACTGCGGGGGCATCGTCTGTCGGCACTAAAACGCAGCCGACCACATACTCTCTCGAACAGAATTATCCCAACCCCTTCAACCCGACGACGACAATTCAATTCTCAATTTCGAAATCATCGATTGTCAAATTGAAAATCTTTGACATTCTCGGAAGAGAGGTGACGACGCTTGTGAACGGGGAACTTGAGGCGGGACAGCATCAAGCGATATTCGATGCGTCAAAGTTTGCGAGCGGTATCTATTTATACCGTGTGTGGGCCGGAGATTTCACGTCCACCAAGAAACTGGTGCTCATTAAGTGACCCCGTTAATTGTGGTCATGCCGACTTGTTGCCCTACGAATGCCCAACGGAGGAAATTGACCAGTGCGAGGGTTCATCAACAAGGAATTGCTAGTCCCCGATTATGATCGGACTGTTTTTTCCTTCTGCGTGATTCCCTCACTCGTATCGTACCGCCACGACTTCTCAAATGCCTGTTTTTGAACGAAAGCGGTCTTTTGATCCTCAAATTCCGGAATGTTCGCGGATACTGTGATCTCGTTACACTTCTATCTCCTTCCCAAATTTGCGAATGGCGTGGGGGAACTGTATCTTGGTAAAGGGATGTATTTTGAAAAACTCCTTCCGACCCGACCTCTCCTTCAAGGAGCGTTGAAAGAGGTGTCCACATTGCCCTCGTAGTTTGATTCGACCTCCCACTCAGTTCAGGGAATAATTCTCGCTATCGCGATCACTCGCGCAATTGCCTGATCCGGAATTCGTGTCTCCAGGGATCAAGAGTGATAGCGTTTTGGCACAATCGACCACCGTACATGCTCGACAGGGGGAGAAACAGATGAAACATATTTTCGCACTAGTTCGATGCAACACTTTTCTATTTTCGGTGCTTTGTCTATTCACTGCTACGAACCTGCTCCATGCGCAGTGGACAAACACCGGTGGAGCACCCAGCAGGTTGATACAATGTTTTTCTGTTATGGATTCAACAATCCTGGGTGGAACAGATGGCGGATTGGTACGTTCTACGAACAACGGAACCAACTGGGCAAATGTAGGAGGCGGGATGTCATACAGCAATGTTCGGGCTTTACTATCTATAGCGTCTTATCCATTTGATTTAGTAGCGGGTACTGTTAGTGGCGGGACATTTATGAGCTCTGATACAGGAAGGACTTTTACTGGTTTCCCTGATGCTAGTTTTCAAATCGGTGGTATAGTAACTCATGTTAATTCTTTGCTGAACATTGTTGGCCAATCAGAGTTTTGGGCTGGAACAGAGAAAGGTGTCTACTTGTTGCCCCAATACTATCCTTTTTCACCCTGGATATCATACAGCGATGGCTTGCCTTCTGTTGAAACAAAAGTAAGAGCTGTAATAGAAAAAGATGGACAAATTTATGCGGGGACGGATGGCGGCGTTTTCAAGCTTAACGGTTCTACCTGGGTTGAAAAAAATAACGGATTGACCCTTACAAATGTAACAGCTCTTGCAAGTATGAGCGGTTATTTAATAGCAGGTGCAGCAAATGGGACGGGTCAAGGGATTTACCTTTCTACTGATAATGGAGATACCTGGACGTTCTCTAAATCCATTTCGAGTATTACCTCAATTCTCGCGGGGGGGCCAAATATATTTGTTGGAAGTTTTGGCGATGGTATCTGGCTTTCTAAAAATTACGGATCGACCTGGAGTCAGGTGAATGACGGTTTTGGCGGAGCTGCATATTATGTGCTGTCCCTGGGTGCTAACAGTCAATATATTTATGCCGGGACGAACAATGCAAATATTTGGCGCCGGCCTTTATCCGAAGTAATAACTGATCCCCTTCCTGTTGAATTGACCTCTTTCAACGGTGCGGCAAAAGGAAAAGCTGTTGAGCTTAAATGGACCACCGCAACCGAAGTGAACAATTACGGGTTTGAAGTGGAACGAAAAACAATTGACAATGGAAAATTGAAAATTGATAATTGGAACAAACTTGGTTTTGTTGAAGGGAACGGAACAACCAACGCACCAAAAGAATATTCATTTTCTGATTCTAAGATCGGTACAGGCAGGTATTCATACAGATTAAAGCAAATCGACCGCGATGGGAAATTTGAATACTCGCAGGAAGTGGAAGTAATGGTCGGCTCCGCCCCGCAAAAGTTCGACCTGGCACAGAATTATCCTAATCCGTTCAATCCCACGGCGACTATTGGTTTCACACTTCAAACATCAGGAATGACGACGCTGAAAGTGTATGATGTGATCGGAAGGGAAGTGGCAACGTTGGTGAATGAAGTAAAAGAGGCGGGATATTATTCTGTAACGTTTGATGCATCGAAACTTTCCAGCGGAATTTATTTTGCGAAACTCCAGAGCGGTGACAAAGTGCAGTTGAAAAAAATGCTGATGATTAAATAGTATCATATTCTACCAACTCATGAGGGACCTATGAAATTTGTAACGGGTATTTTTTTTGCATTGTTTATATTATGTGCACACATTGCTTCTTCCCAAACAACGTTCGACAGTCTTTATGTTACCGATGGAACGGTCAACACTATTGTTGTACATGGGAATACCATTTACATCGGCGGCTCGTTCACATCGGTCAGCCGGAATACGGGAGCGGGAGCTGTTCTTGATACTTCAACAGGCGCGCTCGACTCCGCCTTCCCGAGAGTCAACGGGCAAATTAGCGCCGTTGTTTCAGACAGCTCAGGAGGGTGGTATATCGGGGGAGCCTTCACAACTGTCGGAGGGATACCCCGTAACAGGATAGCCCACATACTTTCGGACAAGAGCGTCGATCCGGCATGGAACCCGAATTCCAACGGACAAGTTAGCGCGCTTGCCTTTTCGGGTTCGGTGCTTTATGTCGGAGGGGTTTTTACCAATATCGGCGGGCTGACGAGAAACAGGATCGCAGCCCTTGATCCTTCTACGGGGGTAAGCTATCCGATCTGGAATCCGA
The DNA here is from genome assembly GCA_964579855.1 of uncultured Ignavibacteriaceae bacterium. Taxonomy (GTDB): domain Bacteria; phylum Bacteroidota; class Ignavibacteria; order UBA10030; family UBA10030; genus JADGQA01. The sequence continues at coordinate 23,335 of CAZOIM010000034.1, forward strand.
ATGCCAGTAATACAGTGTATGCGCTTGCCATTTCCGGGTCAACTGTCTATGCCGGGGGATTTTTTTCGAGCATCGGTGGGCAACCGAGAAATACAATTGCGGCGCTTGATGAATTTGGCAACGCTACAGCCTGGAATCCCAATGCCGACTTTGGTGTCGTCACTCTTGCCGTTTCAGATTCAACGGTCTATGCGGGAGGTCTTTTTTCCCACCTCGGTGATTCGACAAGGAGCGCTATTGCGGCGCTCAGTACGACAACGGGAAAAGCCACGAGTTGGAATCCGAATGCAAACGGTTTGGTTTGGGGGCTCACGATCTCCGGTTCGGCGATCTACGTGGGCGGATCCTTTACAAATATCGGCGGGCAGGCGAGAAATAACATTGCAGCGCTTGATGCCTCAACAGGACTGGCCACAGGCTGGGATCCAAATGCCAACGACCTAGTTTTGGGACTCACTGTCTCCGGCTCAACGGTCTATGCGGGAGGATACTTTACAAATATTGGAGGGCAGACAAGGAATAGAATAGCAGCTCTCGATGCAACAACAGGGAATGCCACAAACTGGAACCCCAATGCAAACAATTATATTT
>CAZOIM010000035.1:0-12215 GCA_964579855.1 uncultured Ignavibacteriaceae bacterium
CCCCGAGTTTCTTTATGAATTCCTTCCAGCGCGGCTCGGACCAGAGACTCACGAGATCAGAATCTTTCTGCATGTATGCCATGTCGTGGTACCCGAGACTCACAGATTGTTCAAGATAACCCCAGGCCTTTTGTTTCCGGCCGGTAAGCGCAAAGCAACAGGCTGCATTGTAGAAGTCAATGGGGTTCTTCGTCCCGGCGGCAATCGCAAGCTCGAACAGCGTTGCGCTTTCGACAAAATGTTTCTGGCGATAGGCATCCATTGCTTTCCGGGAGAGGGAGTCGGCATCCTGGGCGATGGCAGACTGACCGATAACAAACGGAAGGATTGCCACAATTGTGATGAACATCTTTTTCATTATTAAATCTCCTCTTAACAAATAGAGACCGTCCCGAAAGCTCATGAGCCTGCGGGACGGTTCCGGACTCTGCGTTTCTGATTGCGGGTAAGCCTCAAAGATCACTTCTTTTGAATCCTCACTAACGCTCCACCACCCGAATCTTCGTCTGTCCACTCGCCGAGTAATAACTCCCATCATACATTGCTTCGGCCACAACGGGCGCATATTGGAATTCTCCTCGTGAGACCGCCCGTACCATGTAGTAGAACACCTGCTGGCGTGAACCGTCGAGACTCGTATAGTAGTTGATACGGTCATCACGAATATCAACGTATTGCGGTGTTGTCTCCCCCTTAATAAACGGGTACTGCGTTGTCTCGGTCAGACGCGGATTTTCAATCTCAAACCCGCCCGGAAGCATGTCGGTAATGGCGATGTTGTCCAGCTGATCGACGTCTGCGGTGAGTGTAAGCTTGACAATGACCAGCGAATTTTCTCTAATCCCATCAAGATTCACTTGCGATCCATTGCGATCGAAGAATTCCCGTCGAATCCTGAGGTTCTTGTCTTCGATTTTCACCTTCCCATCCTTCCGGATTCCTTCGGTCACGATCGAGTAGTAGACACGCCCCTCGCCGGAAAGCGAGAGCGACACATTCTTCCCGAAGACATCGACGTCGAATTTCTTATTCCCCCCGTCGTACGAGAGTTTTTTTCCATTGACCGTCAGTTGACCCTTCAATTTTGCGCCACCAGCCAGCCGTGCTGCCTTTCCAAAGCCCAGAAGTGTGAACGCCGCGTCCTGTGTGCTATACCAATAGTAACCGTCGAAGATCTTGCTCAAATAGTCCATGTATCGCGGAATGTTCGGGCTGTTGGGATCTGTGGCAAGCAGGACGTTGAGAATAATGGCGTTGGCACGGACAGGGGAATCGTACCAGCCTCCGGACGTTCGCTGTGCCTCTTCCAGTTCGAACTGCTTTGGCAGGATCTCCATCGAAGTCTTTTGGTCGCCACTGAGTGCGAAGGCCCCCCCTAACAGATACTGCGTATCGTTCGTCAGCAAAACCCTTGAGGTACGGTAGAAGTTCATTACGGAAGTTTCCGGCTGGCCGGCCGCGGCAAGTACGTACAGCGCATAGACCGAGCTCTTGTCGGCAATTCTCTTGATCGTCACCCTGTTATTGGCATAATAGGAATAATCCATCGTCTCTTTGTTGCGGGCGATTTGCGTGATGGCGGAGAGCGCCGATTTCAACGTAGCTTCAGGCACCGCATACCCCGCCTTCTTGCACTCAACAAGGAAGTGTGTTGCATAGACCGTCGTCCACGTATTCGTCCATCCTCCTCCCGGCCAGTAGTCGAATGCACCATCGTCCCGCTGCATCGACGCGATTTTCGTGATCGCTTCATTCACAAAGTAGGTCGGACTCCCCTTGTCAAGGATCGACGGATCGATGAGGATGGCAATATCCCGCAAATAGACCTGCGGAAAAGCTTTGGAGGTTGTCTGCTCAAGACAACCGTGCGGATATCCCACCAGGTACTTGAGCTGCTTCGCGAATTTTACGACAGGGAATGGACTGAGCGTGACGTACGATCTGCGTCCATATGACAGGAAATTGTCGCCAACATCCTGCGAAACCGGAGTTCCTCCCTCGACGAAGTTGCCGACAACCTCGCTCACAAATGGAGCGATGGGACGAATTGGCAGTTCTGTGATCGACTCAAGCTTCTCACCGAACGCCTCCGTTTTCACTTTCACAACGGCTTTCCCAATCTGATCGGTCGCTCTTAATGTCACGCCGACATAGCGTTCCTGGTTCGCATCCACTTCCAGGGTTGCCGTGTTTTTGTCCGCGACAATTCCTCCTTGCGTTTCGATCCGGAATTTCAGCGATGCCGGTTTGTCCGTTGTATTGAAGGCGGTAATCGGCATCATCATGACATCGTTGGGACTGAGGAACCGCGGCAAGGCAGGAGTAATCACAACGGGGTCGGAGACTTTCATCGCTTTATGAGCCGATCCGTAGCTTTCCCCTTTGTAGGCAAGAGCCATCAAGCGCAGTTCCCCGCTGAACTCGGGCACATCAAGCGTCACCTCTGCATCTCCGGAAGAATTTGTTTTAACGATCCCCGACCAGAGAGCCACCGGTTTGAATCTCTTGACGCCAAACGGGCTCGCCCGCTTCGCCATTGCCTCCTCATCACCACCGCCGACGCTGCTTTCCTGCTTCTTTTCCTTCACATATTCCGGGATGAGATCCCGGAAGAAATCGTAACTGTTCGTCTGCAATGCTTTCTTGGTGTAGAAGAATCCATAGGGATCCGGGGTCCTGTAATTTTTTAACTGGCAAATTCCTTCATCGACCGCGGCAAGGGTGACGAAGACATTCTGCTGATCGGGGATATGAACGGTCACGCTCTGCTTCGTTTTCGGACGCATCTTCTCCGGTGCCGTAATGGTAACATCCAGGTGGTTGGATGGTTTCTCCACTAGCAGCGGCTCAAAGCCGTGTCCCACCATCAGCGGTAATTGAAGGTCTTTGATCTTCCTGAAAAGGGTGGCTGTCACGTACACGTTCGGGAGATACTCGTCTTTCAGATCCACTTCCATCGACGCGGAGTTCTTTTCGACTGTGAGATATTTGTAGCTGTTCAGTTTGTTCCGTTCCACTGTGACAAGCATTGTACCGTTGAACGGCGCTTTGAAGAGGATCTTTGCTCGGTCCCCGGGTGCATAGACGGGTTTGTCGAACACCATTTCGATCCGGGCTTCCGGATTGATCTCGAAGGAAGTGATGTCGGACGTTCCCCAGCTGTACGAGTAAAATTCGAACTGGTTGTAGCCTGAATCCCCAACCTTGGAAACCCTGACGATGTAGTCTCCTGAACGCTCCACGGAATAGAAGTATTCAACTGGCGTGTCTTTCAGGAGGACCTCTTCAGATTTGACGTTGACTTCTTTTTGCTCGGAAACGTATCGAAGGGTTTTTGTCTCAGCGTGCATCCGTAACACGGAATGCCATTCCAGCCGAATGAGATCCACTTTTGCCCTGAACCCGTTGATCGGCTTGTCATTGAGGTCGACCGCGACGATCAAAACTTTTTGCGGTGTTCTCGGGCTCACATAGTAGTCTCCCTGGTTGTCCAAACCGATGGCATAGTCTTTCGGAAAGACTGTCGTTTGAGCCACCTGGTACACCGGGCGACCCGATTCGTCGAACACGCCGACCCTTCCCCGCATTCTCAACACGCCGGTTGCTGTCACGTTTTTCGGAATTTCAATTTCCACAGTTGATTTCCCCTCGTTGTCCGTCTTTCCTTCCAATACCTGCGCATTCGCGGAATAATTCGTCGCTGCATCATCGGCGAACCTGAATCCGGAGAATTGCTTTGACCGGTACGGCATCGCCTCATACGATCCCTCGAACTCCCAGTTCCTTCCCGCCGCGGGCGGACCGAAGAAGTTCAATGCCGTGAAATCGTATTTCACGGTTTCCCCCGGACGCGCACTCGCTTTGGAGGCCGTAAGGTTGATCTTCATCCTGTCCGGAACGAAATCTTCAACGCTCACCGAACGTGTGGCAAGAAACGTCCCATTGCCTGCATACAAGTCCATCCGGTATTCCCCTGTCAAGGCCGTCGGGGAAGTTTGATAACTCGCCTCAAAAGAGCCTTCTTCATTGAGCGTTTTCTGAATTTCCGTCAACACCGTTCCCTTGGGATTCGATATTTTGAGACGGATGGGCATGTTTTCCTCGAGTTTTTCTCTTCCCATCCTGATGATCCCGGAGGCAAAAACTTTTTCCCCGGGCCGGTAGAGATCCCGATCGCCGTACAGGAATGCATCGTAGACCCCCGCAACATCCCGTTTGCCGCCGACGTCGTACTTCGAAGTTTCAATTTCGTAGTCGCTCAGATTAATGAAATTGAAGTCGCCATCCTTTTCCACTGTGACCATCTTCAGACTGAATCCCGGACTGACGTCGGCGGTATTATCGAACCGTGCAAGGCCATCGCCGTCGGTTTTGAGGCTGCCTATTACCTGGTTGTTCGTCGAAATGAGATTCACCGTTGCTCCGCTCACCGGAGAATTCGTCTCCAGGCTCACAACGAAAATGTGAGACGTTTGATTGCTTCTCTTGACGATAATCCCGAGATCGGAAACAGAAATAAGTTTCGCGGTCGAGCGCCACTGATCAGACGGATTCGAGATTTCAACCAGATAGAATCCCTTGTAGTCGTTGCGCAAATAGCTGGAAAGGTCAAACGGTGTGATGACCTCACCGTTGGCGTTGCTTTTGACATCGACGTACTTCGCTTCCAACTGTCTTCCGTAGTTCCCAATCGCATAACGGTACTTCCTCTTGTACGTGCTGTTCCCCTCGTCGTCATACTCGTAGTCGTAGTCATAGTGTCTCCCCTGATCGAGAAAATGGACGAGGTTGTTTTGAAAGATCTGGCTCACCCGGACATACAGCTTGGGCAAGTTGATGGTTTTGAACTCGATGGTTTTCGCACCGCCCAGGAGCATATACACACCGGAGGAGGAGATGAAACTAAACGCCGGCTTCACGTTGCCGATAATGATGTCTGCCTCATAGAGGTTTTTGGTCTTTGCACCGAGGATACTCTCCAGTCCCTGGCGCACGCTCAGGTGAAAGGACGATCCGGGTTCGAAATTTCCACGAATGACCACCCCTTGTTTTTCTTCTGCACTGATCTTATACGTACGGGCGGGAGTGATATCGATGAACGACTTCGCCGTTGCAGGGTCAACATCCTGGGACGTTTTGATCCTGATCCAGCTTTCTGTGCCGTCGAATCCGAACTCGTGCCCATAGATCTGCAGCTCACCGATCCCCGGGAGTGTAAAGACGAAAGGTTTGTCCATCGTCAGTTGTGTCTTTGTTTCCGGCGAAACCATGTCTTTGTCGATGTTGATTTCAATCTTCATCGGCTTTTCCAATTGCGTGAGCGTGCCAATTTCGACAGGCATAACTTTGTTCGGTTCGGTCGCAACAACGTGGAAACCTTTGTGCTCCTCGCCGTTGACCTGCAGTTCCAGGTATTTTGCAAGATCCGTGGGGTTCACAGCATAGGTGAACTCCAGGTTTACCCGCACTCCGACGGAGCGTTTGTTATCGATACGATCATAAAAGAAATCCGCCGTATGCAGGAAGAAGGCCTCCGTGTAGAATTTTATCTCTTCGTCGCCCCTGAAAGACTTTGCCCCTGAGAGCTTCACAAGAAGGTCGGTGTTAAGTCTTCCCTTGAATTTCGTATCGCCCGGAAGCGGTGCATCCGGACTGAACACGAGACGTGCGCTGTCCTGCCACACAAATTTCCCTTCGATGGGAGGTGTGAATTCGACGTAGGGTTCGCTGGACCAGATGTTTGTCGAGTCGGATGGCACAACCGCGTGGGAGAATGTGAAGACAATCGCCGTCGTAGGCGGAACCAACCCCGACACCGACGTCGACGAAAGCCGCAGCACTTCGGAATCCGGAGCCCAGCACGATGAGAGCAGCAGTGTACTCAAAAAACAAAGCACGAGATTTCTAATGTTCGACATGATCGTTCCCCTTCATGACTTGATGGTGAGCCTGTTGTGGATTAGATAATAACTTTGACCGTTATTGCGACAGCCGACATACGCCCTTTGTCGTCGAGGCACGTAATGGTGTGTTTCCCCGATCGGATTGCGAGAAAGAGTTTTTCGCCCGCTTTTTTGCTTCCGAGGTACTGTTCGTCGAGATACCAGCGTTGCTCGTGGACGTCTCCCCCCGAGCTTGCCTGCAATGGAATCGCCTGGTCTTTCGAGACGATGTAGTAGGTCATACCGCTCAACGGGGTGAGAATCTTCGGTCCCTCGCCGGCAAACACGCGGTCGCACGATGGTTCGTGTGGAGGGACGCTGTGGTATTTTTTCCCCGACCTTCTCCAGTAACTGAGCAGTTCGGAGGGATAATCCTGAAAATTCTTTACGACGTACTTGCGATCGCCAAGGCAGCTCGCACAGTAACAGACCTTTCCATCCGGAGAAACAAGGAATTCCTTGTCAATCGAGCAGACAGTATTCAGAGTATGTTGGACCGAATAGAAGTCCGGGATGAGGCGTTCGCACAATTGCGTGGGGAGCAGGCCGCTGTTGGCGCACACAAACCGTGTCTGAACGTCGGGAGGACACGGGACTATCGCTTTTTGGTTCGTGGTGGAAATCGAATTGAAGATGTCAATCAGGAGTGGAGTCGCCGATTTGCTGCCGACAAGTTCGGGCACTCCTTCGTTCGACACATTCCCGATCCACACTCCGACGGTATATTCCGATGTATACCCGATGCACCAGGCATCACGTTTGCCGGAGCTCGTTCCCGTTTTGAAAGCAACACGGGGAAGGTTCATCGAGGACTCGAAATTGTTCGGCAGGTCAGGCCGGTCGATGCCCGACAAGATATCCGTGACCATGAATGCAGACGACGCCGAGAACGCCTGAACAGGCTTGGCGGCATTGGGATCGCGTATGCGTACGAACGTGGGCTTGACGTAGTAACCCCGGTTGGGAAACGCCGCAAACGCTGCGGTAATTTCCTCAAGTGTTATGCCGCATCCCCCGACAATGAGACTCAATCCGACCCGATCCCTCTGTTGCTGGAGCGAAGCAAACCCGATTGTCGACATAAAGTCCAGAAACTTTTGCACGCCGGCAGTCCGCAACATACGTATCATCGGCGTATTCAGCGATCTCCGGAGAGCTTCATCGGCATAGATCCACCCGGAAAAAGTCCGGTCGAAGTTTTCAACGACGAACCCATCCATATCGTAGGGCACGTCGAGCAGCCGGGTCTTGGGCGTCAGCCTTCCATTGTCCATTTCAAGTGCGTACAGAAAGGGTTTCATCGCCGACCCGGGCGACCGGATGGCCCGCACAGCGTCCACCTGACCTTGTGCTGCAGAATCGTTGAACGCTTCTGAACCCACATAGGCAACGACCTCCCGTGTCGCATTGTCAAGGACGAGCACTGCGCCGTTGTTGACATCGCGAAGTTTCCACGGCTGCAGGTGGTTCTGCAGCAGACGCTCCACTATTTGTTGAACGTGAGGGTCAAGCGAGCTTCTCACGACAGCCTCGTGGGGAAACTGTTCCTTAATTCTCAAACAGAAGTGCGGAGCGATGATCGCCAATTGCTTGCGCTCGGCTTCCGCACTCGTACGAACGATCACGACCGAATCATCGGGTGAGAAGAATCCTCGCTGGACCCAGGGAAGAGCGGCCGTAACGCGTTTCCGATAGAGTGCTTTCGCATTTCTGTTGGGGCGGAGACCGTTCGGATCGTTCGGTATGAGAATAAGGTCAAAAAGCTGCGCAATATTGAGACGTTCAAGCGGAGTCTGATAGTAGAGAAGGGATGCGGATTTTAGTCCTTCGATGTTCCCACCGAGCGGCACGATGGAAAGATACAGGTTGAGGATTTCGTCTTTTGAGTACTTCCACTCCAACTGGAGTGCACGGAACATTTCGATGAGCTTGTTTGCGTACGTCCGGTCTTTTCGTTCCAGCATCCGTGCCACCTGCATCGTGATCGTCGAGGCACCGGAGACCCGCCTGCCGGTGAGCACATTCTGCGTAAGCGCCCGAAGCACAGAAAAAGGATTGACGCCGGGATGATAATAGAAGAACCTGTCCTCTTTCTGAAGAAGGATTTCTCTCAGACGAGCGGGAATTTCGGCAGAGTTTGTACTCAACCGCCAAATGCCATCGTCCGCAAGGAACGCCTGGAGAAGATGTCCATTCCGGTCTTCAACCTGTAGAGAATACGGTTTGGGTGATGGGAGGGGAAACACTGCGTTCAAGATGACGAAAATGAACAGCAGGAATAGTACCGGCAGGATGATGCACAGAGACTTCGTAACGACTTCCCTCAGTCGTGACATGATGAAGAGAAAGGTGATGTAGTAAACTCGGGGAGGTTGCACGATCAATCTACCCTATCGACAATTCAAAGTCAATTTTTCGGTGTTCTGAATTGACGAGGAATCGGACTTCACGCAGACATCCATGTGGGATTCGCATGACTCTGCATCCGATTTGTTTTTCATATTTGAGAACTGATAATTGTTGTTCAGGAAAACTCATGTCAGATTCTCGTCAGTGAGTTACCGTTCACGACCAGCAATGTTGTGCCTCGACTGGAACAAAAAAAGCCGCAATTCCATCAAGCGCCCTGAGTGGAATCGGATTAGAGTAGAACGCTCTATTGTTCTTTGTTTCAGAAGAGTTCCATTCATGCTTCATTTCGTGATCTATAGGTTTCTCCTTATATGGTAACGGCATTACCGTGCGTCATTTTAGAATCTTGCAATGCACTGAGATTTTCTTTATCCTATTCTCATTACTGACAACCTCAGAAAGGATCATCGAACAATGAAACAGTCCCGCTCACTGCACGTTTGCCTCCTGCTCATCCTGGCTACTGTTTTCGGTCAAGCCCGGCAGGCAATGCAGTATCCTGAAACTCCACGAGATACCATCGTCGACAATTACTTTGGCACAAGAGTCCCGGCCCCATACCAATGGATGGAAGACCAGAACAGCAAGGATGTTGAAGCGTGGGTCGAAGCGGAGAACACAACGACATTTGGATATCTCGACAAGATTCCGGTGCGGGACTGGATCAATAAGCGGATCACTAAAGTATGGAATTATGAGAAGGTCGGAGTGCCGAGCCGGTATGCGGGCGCGTTATTCTACACGAAGAATTCCGGCCTGCAGAATCAAAGTCCGATTTACATGCAGAAGTCGCTTACCGGAAAGGCGACACTGGTCCTTGACCCAAATGTGCTTTCGCCCGACGGCTCCATTGCCCTGCTTGGATATGAACCGTCACCGGATGCCAAATATCTCTGCTACGGACTTTCTCAAGGGGGTGCAGATTGGGAGGAATATCATGTTCGCGACCTGACAACCTCCAAAGATCTTGCCGATACCGTTCACTGGGTGAAATTCTCCGGCATATCGTGGACGAACGACAGTAAGGGATTTTTCTATTCAAGGTTTCCCGCGCCGAAAGAAGGTCAAGCCCTGATGTCCGAGGCCGTCGGACAGGAACTCTATTATCACAAGGTTGGCACAGCGCAAAGTGAAGACAAGTTGTTCTACGACTTGACGAACTCTCCGGGTTGGTACGTCGGTGGCAGTGTATCCGAGGATGGTCGGTATCTTTTCATTTATCTCAACAAAGGAACGGAATCAAAAAACAAAATTTACTACGTCGACCTTAAGGACCCCAAGAAGCCGAACCTTTCTTCTCCCGTGACTGCCCTGTTTGATAAGAGCGACGCGGAATACTATCCGCTGGGCAATGTTGGGACGACGATGTATATGCAAACCACTTTGGATGCCCCGAACCGTCGTATAGTATCGTTTGATATAAAAACTCCGGAATCGAAGAACTGGACCTCGGTGGTCCCCGAAGCAAAAAATGTCATCGAGCAATCACTGCTTGCCGGCAGCAAGGTTGTGGTTCGCTATCTCGTCGATGCGAAAAGTGAAGTAGACTTGTATTCCTTTAAAGGGAAGCGCGAAGGCGAGCTGAAGCTCCCAGGCGTCGGAACTGTCGCCGGACTCGGCGGCCGCAACGATACCCCCGAGCTTTTCTATGCCTTCACCTCATTTCTGTACCCGACGACCGTGTTTCATTTTGACATGAAGACCCGGAAAGATCACACTTTCCAGCCACCTCACGTCGATTTTGATCCGTCCAATTACGAAACAATCCAGGTCTTCTACAATTCGAAAGATGGAACGAAAGTCCCGATGTTTATTACGATGAAGAAAGGAACGAAGCTGGATGGCCAGAACCCGACCCGTCTTTATGCGTACGGCGGATTCGATATAAGCATAACGCCGAGTTTTTCAGCCTCTCTTCCTGCGTGGCTTGAAATGGGTGGAATTTATGCCGTTCCGAATCTCCGTGGAGGAGGGGAATACGGAGAGGTATGGCATCACGCCGGAATGCTGGAGAAGAAACAAAATGTGTTCGATGATTTCATCGCCGCGGCGGAATACCTCATCAAGGAAAAGTATACTTCGACTCCCAAGCTTGGCATCGAGGGATATTCGAACGGCGGACTTCTTGTCGGTGCGGTGGAAACCCAGCGACCGGAACTCTACGGTGCGGTGTATGGTGGTGCCGGCGTAATGGATATGCTTCGTTACCATAAGTTTTCGGCCGGAGTAGGCTGGGTTCCCGAGTACGGCTCATCGGATGATGCCACGGCATTTCAATGCCTGATCAAGTATTCTCCGGTGCAGAACATCAAGTCGGGCACCTGCTATCCTCCGACGATCATTACCACAGCTGACCACGACGACCGAGTTGTTCCGAGCCACTCTTACAAATTCGTCGCGGAAATGCAACACGATCAGGCTTGTGCAAATCCCGTCCTGATTCGTGTCGAAACAAAAACGAGTCACAACTACATGCCGACGGACAAACGGATTGCCCAGGCCGCAGACGTCCTTGCGTTTATGGCGTACAATCTCGGAATCAAGGATACTCCGGTGAGGAAATAGGAATTGGCGTTATGTCCGGGAGTTAAACTCCCAAACAGAAATTGTTCCTACGGTTGAAATGTCGGAAAACGTGAAGCCGTGCAATTTTCACGAGAACCCCGGAGCTATTCCCGAGTTTCCCTGGCTGTCACGGTCCACACCGTGACAGCTTCCAGCATTTCGGTCACGAAATGGTTCGTGACCGCCGTGACAGTGGCTGAATTAGGACGCTACTCCGTCCTCCAATGTGTTGATGAGGAGTGAGATTTTCTTTATCGTAGGATGTGCCTGCAAGGGGATTTCGCGCACCGTGCAACCCGGCCACGCTACCACCGCAGATCATTTCCATGGAATAAATCACGCAGTTCACAACCAGAGAAGGCCGGAATCATGAAAAAGGCTCAACTGTTTCTCGTCGCGTTCTTGTGTATGCTCTTCACCTTTGAAAGTCAATCCCAGTTGGTCGTTTCTCCGGAAGTCCACCCCGACCACAGCGTCACTTTCAGGTTTCGCGCTCCGAATGCGAAGAAGGTATTGCTTGCGCGGGAAGGCGCAGAGGCAATCGCAATGCAGAAGGATGCTGATGGTCTCTGGACGATAACGACAAGCCCACTTGCACCCGACATCTACGGATATTCGTTTGATGTGGACGGCGTCAACATGTTCGATCCGTCCAACCCTGTCATCAAAAACAATCTTCTGTACACGCAAAGTCAAGCCTATGTGCCCGGACCAGATTCGATGCCGTGGCAGCTCAATAATGTTCCCCACGGCACCGTCCATCATCATTACTATAGATCCGCCGTCGTTGGCGACAACCGGGATTTCTACGTGTACACTCCTCCCGGTTACGATCCCAACGCCATAAAAAAATATCCGGTTCTCTATCTCTTGCACGGATTCAGCGATGACGCCAGCGGATGGACGGCCGTGGGAAGAGCTCAATTCATTCTTGATAATCTCATTGCACAGGGAAAAGCGAAACCCATGCTCGTTGCTATGCCGCTCGGCTACGGTGCACCGGAGATCGTTGAACGGAATGCGCAAGGACTAAGAGATCCCTCGCTAAGGGATCGCAACTACCAGCGTTTTCGCGAAGCTCTCCTGACAGAAGTTTTGCCTCAAATCGAAAAATCTTATCTCGTTCTCTCCGATCGTGAATCGCGGGCCATCGCCGGTCTCTCGATGGGAGGCGCAGAGTCGTTATTCACGGGTTTGAATAACGTCGACCGGTTTGCCTGGATCGGAGCATTCAGCTCTGGCGGACTGGATGACGATTTCGACAAAATGTTCCCGGCCCTTCCGGCAAATGCCGGC
>CAZOIM010000035.1:12315-23683 GCA_964579855.1 uncultured Ignavibacteriaceae bacterium
TACGCGATCTACTTCACGTCCCACGACGTCGATTCTCTCCTCGCAGCTCCGGAACGGTTCAAGAAGACGATGGCCTATTTTGCACCTGTGAAGGCTGTTCACGCTTATCTTGAGGGGACCGGACAAGGCGAAATAGACGTTGCCCTCTTTAAAAGGGTCGCCGATCGATTCCGTGCGATGGGCATCAAGGTTTCTGGCGCTATGGTCCCAACCGGGCCTCATGGGCCGTCGGTGTACAATAACCCTGACGATATGGCGGCTCTCCAACGACGAATGGAAGCGTTGGCGCAAGTTTTCGACGATATTATTCTGGATGATTGGCTCTTCACGACGGCAACCGATGAAAAGAGCGTGACGGATCGCGGCAACCAGAGTTGGGCCGACTACCGCACAAAACTGATCCTGGAACAATCGAAAAAGTACATCATCGACCCAGCGAAGAAGGTGAACCCCAACGTTAAGGTGACCATCAAGTATCCGAATTGGTACGAAGGGCATAGGGACAACGGCTACGATGTGTATCACGAAACACAAATGTTTGACCAAATGGCGGTCGGTATCGAAACGCGTAATCGGATGGTACACGACCAGCACATTCCCGTCTACAGCGGCTACATGTTCCAGAGATGGTGGCCGAGCGTCGATCCGAAGAAGTGGGTCGGTTCGTGGCTGGACAATTACGACATGAAGGGCGATCCCAACGACTATGTCGCGCAGGTCTGGCAGGCGGTTCTCGCGCAAACTCCCGAAATCATTCTCTGGTGTGCAGGTCAGCTTTATCCTACGAACCCCTCCAGCGATGTGTATTCCCATTTCGTCCGCATGCTTCCGGAGTTTGATCGAGTTGCCGGGATGTTGAAAGGTGAGCCACGAGGCGTTCCAATCCATCTTCCGTACGGTTCGACCGGCGAGTATAATATTTTTGCCTACTTCGGTATGTCCGGGATCCCGCTGGCACCGGTTGCGAAGTTTCCAACCGAAGGAAAGAATGCGATTTTCACTCTCCATTCCGTCACCGATGGGTCACTTGGCCGCGACACGTTGCTTGCCGATGAGATGATCGACCGTCTGAAAAACGGCAAGGATGTCTTTATGACGTGGGATCTTTGGAGAAGACTCCGAAGATCGGAATTCAAGAATACTCTGATGCTCGTCCCGGGTGGCGAAGGAACTGTCACCTCGGATCAATTCCGACTCAAGCTGGGATGGTTTAGGCAGGAGCTTATCAAATCCGATAGACCATTTACATTTCCCAAAATCGAAACCACGACCTGGCCGTATGTCCGCGACGTTGCCGTGGAACGCGACGATTATGACTACGGAGTTCTGTTTCATGCGGAATATCTTAAAGGAAACATTTATGTTCTGAATATGCCGGACAACGCCTACGACTTGCTCCGATTGCCGGCAAAAGCACTCGATATTATCCGTCGAGCGTTCGACGAAGAACTGGGTGTGGAGTTGAATGGTCCCGGAGGCGTCGGCATGTATCTGTTTGGGGACCATCAGTACGTCCTCTATAATATGAGCGATGAAGTTGCACCGATGACCCTTCGATTTAATCGGAAGGAATCAACGAAAGGTTGGAAAAATCTGGTGACAGGCACGGAGCTGGATGCGAAGCAGGATGAATCGTATGTTCGCTTTGGGGGTCCGGCAATCACCGATGTCTCAATTACCGTCAAACCGTTCGAAATAGCGGTCATTCAGGCACCTTGATGCGGCTACATTCATCGCGATGGATGATACGATAGACATTAGGGCTGCCGGTCTTGACGATCTCCCGGCAATCACTGACATTTATAATGAAGCAATTAGAACCACAACTGCGACCTTTGACACAGAACCACGGAGTGAGGCGGACCAGTTGGCCTGGTTCAATTCCCATGGCGGAAGACACCCAATTGTCGTTGCGATTACCGAAGGGCAAGTTATTGGCTGGGCGTCCATCTCTCGATGGTCTGACCGAAAGGCGTATGACGACACCGGAGAGGTTTCATTTTATGTGAAATCCGAACATCGTGGAAAGGGAACTGGACGACTTCTCGCCCAGGCAATTGTCCAAGAGGCCAGGCATCTGAAATTTCATACCCTGATCGCGAGGGTTGCAGGCGAGAGTTCCGTCAGTCTTCATCTCAGTAGAAGTATCGGATTTGAGGATGTCGGGATTATGAAAGAAGTTGGAAGAAAGTTCGGCAGATTGCTGGATGTTCACGTTCTGCAAATGATGTTGGACTGAACATCACATATAGTACGACAAAGTACACGCCGAGAACCATTACAGAGGAAAGAGAACATGGCAAAATATATTCCCTCCAAGACACGATATGATTCCATGCGCTACAACCGCTGTGGCAACAGCGGAATAAAACTTCCAGCAATTTCCCTGGGATTGTGGCATAACTTCGGAGGCGTTGACGATTTTGAGAAAGGACGCAAGATCATACACGCCGCCTTCGATCTCGGGATTACACATTTCGATCTTGCCAACAACTATGGTCCGCCTCCTGGTTCTGCCGAAAAGAACTTTGGGAAAATTATGAAGCTCGACCTTGCCTCGCACCGGGACGAGCTGATCATTTCGTCGAAGGCCGGATATGACATGTGGCCCGGGCCCTACGGCGATTGGGGATCGCGAAAGTACTTGATGGCCAGTCTCGACCAAAGCCTTGAGCGGATGGGATTGGAGTACGTCGATATCTTTTACAGTCATAGACCGGATCCGGAAACGCCGTTGGAAGAAACAATGGGAGCGCTCGATCAGATCGTACGGAGCGGCAAAGCACTCTATGCAGGCATATCGAATTATCCGGCAGACGTCACGCTCAAGGCCTCCAGAATTCTGCGTGAACTCGGAACGCCTTGCCTCATTCATCAGCCGAAATACAGCATGTTCAACCGATGGATTGAAGATGGTCTCCTCCGGGCTCTCGAATCGGAACGGATCGGATGCATAGTGTTTTCGCCTTTGGCGCAGGGACTTTTAACGGATAGATATCTTCACGGCGTTCCGAAAGACTCACGAGCTGGCAAGCCTCACGGATTCCTCAAACCGGCGGAGATTACGGAAGTCAAGCTTGCCAAGGTGAATCGATTGAACGACATTGCGAAGAAGAGGGATCAGTCGCTGGCCCAAATGGCGTTAGCCTGGGTTTTGCGTCATCAACATGTAACTTCAGCACTCGTCGGCGCGAGCAGTACAACACAAATCGAGGATACCGTCGGAACACTCAGGAACCTTACTTTTTCTGCAGAAGAGCTGGCGAATATCGAATCCGTTCTGAGGAGTTGAACTTCCCGAGGGGAGGACGAACGAACCCGAATACGATGGGAAGTCTGTTGAGGGCACTGATGGGGACCAAGACACTTCTTTTCCTGGCTTCCGTTTGCACGTGTATTATCCTTGGTTGCAGCGGCAGCGAGTGGATTGAAGTAACGTGTCCCGAACAACATGTCTCCACGCGCCTTCCCCGTGATCCGGCAACAACATATCGTCATTATGGAACACGGTATGAGTCAGGATACCGGGCGTGCATGCACGCGCTCGATTTCCTTATCCCCAATCTCCGGCAAAGAGACACGCTGAAGCCTATCGCCGTAAATTTCAGAAAGTATCTCAGCGGTGAGCGTTCGGCGGTCCAGACTCAGCTTCAGTCAACCGTCGCCCGTCTCCAGGACAATCCGTGTGATGAAGAGTCCCGCACAAGATTTCAATATCTCGTCCAGTACGTCAATTTCAACGGCAACTTTCTGCACAAAATCTCCTCAGCGTGCAAGGACACCACGGCGGATCTGAGGACGATGCTTGAAGAATATCGGCGCGAGAGGAATTAGCCGTTACCGGCATCATGCCGCATCCTCCTGAAACAACCTTCTCTGGACGCAATTGTTTGAATTCGTCGGGGTGAATTGTCTTTGCGCACGAATGCTGAATTCCGAAAAATTTCGTTAATATGTGTCGTACGTCAATATCTCACTCAAACGCTATTCAAGGTTGGTTTTATGGCGTTTCTTTAAGAATTTGATTATATATAGAGCACTCGCTCTCATCGCGATGTCGGTACAATGTATTCCCATTCACTCTCAACTTGCGGGGTCTTATGAAACACCTCACAATCATCGCTGCGCTTGTAATCATTTTTGCTGCACCATCCTATTCCCAGGTTGGGATCGGGATCAAAGGTGGAGTTAATTTCGCAAACGTGAGCGGCGCCGATGCTGCGCCAAACTCCAAGACGAAGACAGGTTTTGTCGCGGGAGGATATCTTACGATCAGTCTTCCCATGCTGTTCACCATTCAACCGGAAGTCCTTTACAGTCAAAAAGGATTTACTGCTGACGAGACCATCTTTGGCACCAGCGTCAAAGTCACGGGAAGTCTCAACTACCTGGAAATCCCCGTACTCGTAAAATATTCTTTTCCCGTACCCGTCGTGAAGCCGAGTCTGTATGCGGGACCCGCAATGGGAATCCTCCTCAGCGCCAAGGCAAAGGGCGAAGCCTCGGGCCAGTCCCAGGAAACGGACATCAAAGACCAGACAACGAGCACGGATTGGGGGCTTGTTCTCGGTGCCAGTGCAAATATTGCAATCATCACTGTTGACGTCCGGTATACGTTGGGTTTAACAACGCTAGACAAGACCGGTTCATCGAAAGACTACAACCGCGTGTTTGCAATCATGGTAGGCATTCCTTTGATGTAATCCATCTGATACCCGAGGCATCATCGGAACCTCAATGATCCCTGGGCTATGCTTCAAAGTGCAGAAGCAGACCGTCTGTAGAGGCGTGAGATTTATTCTGCTAGTTCCGTTGGAGGATCTATGAAACGAATTCTTGGTCTGCTGACCGTTGCGCTTGTGTTCACAACAATTTCTTTTGCACAAGTCGGGTTCGGGATTAAAGGAGGCGCGAATTTTGCCACATTGGGAGGTGCTGATGTGAATCAGTACATAAAATCCCGAACAGGCTTTGTGGTAGGCGGATACGTCACTGTCGGCCTTCCATTTCTCTTCACCATCCAACCTGAAGTTCTCTACAGCTCAAAGGGATACATTTTTCAGCCTGCCAACACCAAATCGACGCTATCGTTATTGTATTTTGAGATTCCTGTTCTGATAAAGTACTCCTTACCCGTCCCAATGCTCAATCCCAGTGTCTATGTCGGGCCTGAAGTCGGAATGCTCTTGAGCGCCAAGGACAAACTTGAACCCGCCGGCCAGCCTTCTATTGACTCCAACGTGAAAAGCAGCTTCACGACTACGGACTTCGGAATAGCGTTCGGAGCCTGCGCTCACCTTTTTGTGGCTGACTTTGACGTTCGCTACACCATGGGGCTGAAGACGGTCGACAAAACGAGTCAGACAAAAATGTATAACCGGGTTTGGAGCATTATGGTGCAGTTTCCGATGTTCTAAAGAAATCGGAGTCCATTCCGATGCGTAAAGACCACGAACCACCGCTAGTCGTTGCCAAGAACGGCTGGCGGTATCATCACATCGGTATTCCGACCGATACTCCGAGGCCCGGCGAGCGCTATCTCGAACATCTTAAAATCCACGTCTCAGGTTTCGACACGAGTCCATACGGGATCGAATGGATGCGATTCGACCCGGATTGCCCCGTTTCAGAACTCATCCGAATAGTCCCCCATATAGCTTTTGAAGTAGACGACCTCGATTCCGCGCTGGAGGGTAAAGAAATCCTCAGTCCACCCGGTTCGCCATCCCAGGGTGTCCGCGCAGCGATGATTGTCGACAACGGCGCACCCGTTGAACTCATTGAATTTCGCAAGATTCCAAAATAGCGGAAACTTGCCCACCAGAATTACTGTTCAATTTAGTTGACCACTTGCAAGGAAGTTGACCTTGAGACGAATCCGCTCGTTTCTCTCTTTTCTTTTGCTTTTCACGCTGCCCGGATGGACTCTTGCTGTTCCATCCGACGGGGATTATATTGTCAGGAATTTCAAGTTCTCAGACGGTGAATCTCTTGACAATTTGAGGATCCATTATACGACATTTGGATTTCCTGTGAAGGATGCCTCCGGATTGACAAGGAACGCCGTGCTCATCATGCACGGCACTACCGGGAGCGGACATCAGTTCACGATACCTGAATTTTCCGGAGTGCTGTTCGGTCCAGGAGATCTGCTCGACACGACGAAGTACTTCATCATCCTTCCGGACGACATCGGGCACGGACAATCGAGCAAGCCCAAAGATGGGCTCCACGCCCGGTTTCCCCATTACGGATATCGGGATATGGTGGAGGCAGAATACCAATTGGTTTCGGCCGGACTCGGTGTCAACCACCTGCGGCTTGTGATGGGGACTTCGATGGGGGGAATGCATACGTGGCTCTGGGGCGAGATCCATCCGAATTTCATGGACGCCCTCATGCCGCTGGCAAGCTTGCCCACGCAAATCTCTGGACGTAACCGTGTATGGCGTAGAATGATCATCGACGCAATCCGCAACGACCCGGAATGGAAGAACGGAGAATACACAGTTCAACCCCAAAGTTTCGGTGAGGCAGCCGAGGTGCTCTTCTTCATGAGCAGCAATCCTCCGGTCCGTCAGAAAGAAATGCCGACACTGGCATCGTCAGACACCGTCCTCGATCGATTTGTGTCGAATTATGTGAAGCACGCGGACGCAAACGATGTGTTGTATGCACTTGAAGCGTCGCACGACTATGATCCGGTGCCTGACCTGGAGAACATCAAAGCGCCGCTTCTTGCCGTCAACTCGGAAGACGATTTGATCAATCCTCCGGAGCTCCGGATCCTCGAAAAAGAGATCAAGCGCGTTCCTCACGGTCAGTTTGTCATCATCCCTTTTTCGGAGAAAACACGCGGCCACGGAACTCACACCCTTGCGGCGTTGTGGAAGCAGTACCTCGAAAAATTGTTAAAAGAATCCATTCGATAGTTTTCTTCTATGTCTTCTGTAGAAAAGGCGATCATTCACCGTGAGGAGGGAACAACAATATGAAGGAATTCATGCTGCTGATCCGGAATGAAATTGACCATCAGGCTTCCTGGCCGCCGGAACGACATAAAGAGTTTGTCGAGAAATGCATGGTCTATATTGGCAACCTGACTAAGGCGGGAAAACTTAAGTCAGCGCAGCCGATGATCCGTGAAGGGACGATGGTCTCCGGATCAAAAGGAAACTGGAAGGAAGGTCCGTTCAACGAGGCAAAAGAAGTCATCGTCGGTTACTATCATATCCTTGCCAACGATCTGAACGATGCCATCGCCATTGCAAAACAAAATCCTGAATTCGAATATGGAAAAACTGCAAGGGTGGAAGTCCGACCGATCAAGATGAAGGAAGAGAATACAGGCTTCGTTTACCCGAATAGAAAGCCATAAGTGCACCCATGACCAAACGAGGATCTTTTATTCTGCGCGCCTTTGCCGTCGTTTTAGGGCTTATCAGCCTGTTTTTCGTTTTTTATACTGCCCGTCTTCTTTATGTGACACACGGGTTGACGCAGATTCGTGCCGGTGGAAACGGTACGTACATCGGCGCTGTTGCATTTCCAATGCTCGCACTCATATTCGGTTTTGGCGCTTGGCGTTGCGTAAGAAATATTCGACCGTCAAATACTTCGGGAGGACAATAATGGCTTTGCGTGAAGATTTCCACACGGTTACACCCTACCTAACCACCAAAGATGTCAACGGATTGGTCGACTTTACAAAACGCGCTTTTGGCGCAGTCGAGACAATCCGTGTTGAAATGGGACCAGGTCATTTTCATACCGAAGTCCGGATTGGGGATTCGATGGTCATGATCGGGGGAGGTCCGGATGCCAAGCCCGTAACCGGAATGCTCTATCTTTCTGTTGAGGATGTGGATGCAGCGTTTAAACGCGCGATTGTCTCCGGCGCGAGCCCCGTTCAGCAACCCAACGATGCACCAGACGGTGTACGACGCGGTGGAGTGAGTGACGCGTTTGGCAACCTTTGGTATTTCGGCGGTCCGAAAGCACAAAAAACTTGACCAGGTATTAACCTGAGATTTGGAAGGAAAACCAATGAAAGCCACCGCAACATACTCTCCGACGAAGTGGGACGAGAAACCATACAACGAATTGCTTCCTCCGATGAGGATGACGAAAGCCTCGGTGGAGTTTGCATTCAAAGGACAACTTGAGGGACACGGCCAGACGGAATTCCTTATGTTCTATTCCGAATTCGATGAAAAGGATGTGCACAAGTCGACGGCATTCTACATTGGCTTGACCAGGTTTACGGGGACTCTCGTCGGAAAATCCGGGAGTTTCGTGTTGGAAGAACGCGGCTCATTTGGCGCAGGAACCGCGAGCTCGACCGCTATGATCGTGGCGGGCTCAGGAACTGAACAGTTGAGGGGGATTACGGGAAGCGCCAAATCCACAGCGACGCAAACAGGATCCCAGTTCGAATTGGACTATCAATTGCTTTGAGTTAATCGTGTTGTCCGGCCTTATTACCACATTCTAAAACTACAATCACTCACGCGGGATTATCATGAAA
The DNA here is from genome assembly GCA_964579855.1 of uncultured Ignavibacteriaceae bacterium. Taxonomy (GTDB): domain Bacteria; phylum Bacteroidota; class Ignavibacteria; order UBA10030; family UBA10030; genus JADGQA01. The sequence continues at coordinate 20,843 of CAZOIM010000035.1, forward strand.
ACTTTTCGCACCCTTCTTTGCCTTCTCTTTATGACAGGATCCCTCTTCGCGCAGACGTCCATTGTACTTTCGGTGGACGCAACTGATGCGCCGAGGAAGATCCTGCACGCACAGGAAACCATAGGTGCAAAACCGGGACCACTCACCATCATATATCCCGAATGGATCCCCGGTGAACACGGACCTACCGGTCCCGTTGTCGACGTTGCCGGACTTCACATCCTGGCTGATGGGAGGGAGCTTCAATGGAAACGAGATCTCGTGGATATGTATGCAATCCACTTGACGGTTCCCAAGGGGGCAAAACAAATCGATCTATCATATGACTTTCTTCTTCCCGCGGTTGCCGCAGGATTTTCTTCAGGGGCATCATCATCTTCGGATCTTCTTGTGTTGAGTTGGAACCAGGTTCTCTTGTATCCTTCCGATCCGAAAGCCGACGACATTACCGTGACGCCATCTTTGAAACTTCCGTCCGACTGGAAATATGGCACCGCATTGACAACAGAGAGCCAAAGCAACGGCGTGGTCCATTTTACTGCCGTGCCACTCAAGCACCTCGTTGACTCGCCGGTTCTCACAGGTGAACATTTCAAACGTGTCGACATTTCTCCCGCAGGAGGTCCCGGCCACTATCTCAATATTGCAAGCGATGAAGAGGCGACGTTGTCCATCACACCGGAACAGGTTGCGATCTATAAAAGGCTCATCGTTGAAGCGAACGCTCTCTTTGGGGCCCATCATTACGACCACTATGACTTCCTGTTCACTTTGAGTGACCAGGTCGCGCATTTCGGACTTGAACACCACCAATCGAGCGACGACCGCGTGGACGAACGAACGCTGGTCGACAACGCACTTTTCCGTGTGCACGCTTCTCTTCTTTCTCATGAATACGTTCATTCGTGGAACGGCAAGTACCGACGTCCGGCGGGTCTCACGACCGGCGATCTTTCGAAACCTATGAAAGGAGACCTGCTCTGGGTCTATGAGGGACTCACGGAATATCTCGGCAATATCCTGGCACCCCGTTCAGGTCTGCGGTCTGCGGAGGATTATCGCGATAACCTCGCGCTCATTGCTGCGCGGCTGGATAACGAACCGGGGCGGACGTGGCGGCCTCTGCAGGACTGCGCCGACGAAGCCCAATTGCTTTATGAATCGCGTGGAGACTGGCGCTCGTACAGGCGTAGCGTTGATTTCTATGACGAAGGCGATCTGATCTGGCTCGATGCTGATGCCACCATCCGCCAATTGACCAAAGGAACAAAGTCGCTTGATGACTTCTGCAAGAAATTCCATGGGGCGCCCTCGACCCTGGCCGTCACGAAACCGTACACATTAGACGACGTCGTTGCAACATTGAATGAGGTAGTTCCGTACGACTGGCGCAAATTCCTCACCGACCGCCTGGAGTCACTCAGTCCCCATGCGCCGCTCGGAGGAATCGAACAAGGCGGTTGGAAGCTTGTGTATACCGATTCCGCAAGCGATTTTGAAAATACTCTTGAGGGTGCTTTTGGTTATGTCGATTTGAGTTATTCGCTCGGCTTGTCTCTCGGTGGGAATGGCAACATCGGCGATGTTCTTGTAAAATCTCCGGCCGATGTCGCCGGATTAGCTCCAGGGATGCAACTGATTGCCGTCGACGGAATGAAATACTCCAAGGCGCGCCTGGAAACAGCAATCACCAACGCGAAGAGCGGATCGTCGCGCATCGAACTCCTTGCACGCAATGGTGATTCCTTTAGAACATACTCCATTGACTACCACGGTGGGCTTCGATTTCCTCATCTCGTCCGGGATATGTCCAAGCCCGATTTGCTCAGTAAAATTATCAGCCCCGTTGAACAGTGGCAATAACGCTCATGCAACGTGTACTGAGGGACGATGACCGCAAACGAATTCAGACGGATGGCTTTGAGTTTGCCTTTAGTGACAGAGGCCAAACACCAGGGTCATCCGGATTTTCGCGTTGACGGAAAGATCTTCGCGACACTCGGTTATCCCGACAAGTCCTGGGCTATGGTGAAGCTCCCGGCCAAGGTTCAGGGATTGTTCGTGCGGTCTGAGCCGGATGTTTTTGTTCCGGCGAAGGGCGCTTGGGGACTTCGCGGAGCAACGTGTGTATTGCTCCGGCGAGCCAGGAACATTACCTTGCGTGAAGCGCTCGCAGAAGCCTGGCACAACACGGCTCCCAACAACCTCAAACGGCAAATCAATTTTCGCGAATAAGAACGTTGCATATCGGATTCACTATTTTTCAATTCATGCGATTCATCTCGAGTTCCTACGCTTGCATCTAAGGGCTTCTCCCTCTAATTTCCGCCTGCGGCCTAAACATCCTATGGACTCGAGGCCAATCCACATGATGTCAACCAGCTTGCAGCGGGCATTGCTCTTCCTGTTAACCGTCTTGGTCTGTCCGCCGATCTTCAACCAATCGCTTCCTTTCCGGAACTACACCTCCCGCGATGGTTTGCTTTCCAATTATTCCCTTGCACTCTGCAACGATTCCCGCGGTTATCTTTGGATTGGAAGCAACGACGGTCTGAGCCGATACGACGGCATTTCCTTCCATAACTATACGGTCGCAAACGGCCTCGCCTTTAGCCGCGTCACCTGTCTCCTGGAAAGCCATCAGCATCCAGGCACAATGTGGATCGGTACCAACGGCGGAGGAGTCTCCAGGCTCGAAAACGAACAGTTTACAACTTTTCCCGTTGGATCGACCACATGGTCAAATTCGATTGGTGATATTGCTGAAGATTATTCCGGCCGAATCTGGGTTGCATCGTCGGAGGGAGTGTTCTATTTGCGTGACAGCTCCTTTATACGGAC